>CALXMN010000001.1 GCA_944389495.1 uncultured Alphaproteobacteria bacterium
TTCATAACGCAAACCCAAATATAGAACTGGAATATATCAATGCAAACGAAAATGTCGTAAATATGATAAAACGCGCAAAATCGGTAATATTATAAACTATTTTTGGCCTAATCGTGGCGGTTTTTTATTGCTATATTTATGGGAATTGTTATTCTGTTTGAGTAGAGGTAAAGGGATAGCGATATGAAAATTTTTGCAAAACATTTTGATGAAAATGGCGAAGTATATATGTTTCGGCCGAACGAGATATATGATTCCGCCACAAATACGTTTAAGCCAACCGGGGATAATACTTTTACTGTGGCGATGGAAAAATTCTCGCCATTGGGCAACAGTCATATTTTGCAGCATACTGTTTATGATTTTGAAGAGGCCATAGATGAATATCGCGCATTCATTGATAAGTTAAATGGGCGTGCGTCTGCGCGTACGTGCACGGCAAATGCGGCGGGGCGTTGTAAATGCAGTGCCGCAAATTGTCCAAAATCTTTGGGTGGTGCGGCATACTGGCAAATATTCCGCGAAGCGTGCCCGAACAGAACAAAATAACAAAGGAGAATCCCATAATGCCGAATGCGATAATATGTCACGGCGTTAAGTTTAAAGATGCGTTTGACAAGATGACAATACCGTTTTGTGCATCGTATTGGTATCCGTGGTTGCAACAGAAATTGATTTTATCGGGCGTCCCGACCCAGGTTCCGTCTTTTACCAATTCTTGGTTGCCGGCGCGTAATTATGCGGCGGATGTGGATATTTTATCGCGCCAGCATATCGGACCAGATACTATTTTAATTGGCCATTCGTGTGGCGGCGGATTGTTGGTTAAATACTTATCTGAAAATCCAGATGTTAAAATCGGGCATTTAATATTGGTTGCGCCCTGGATAGACGCGGCCCATCAATTCCCACAATATTTTAATAATTTTGAACCGGATCCCAATTTACCGTCGCGTGTTGGTGCAATGGATTTATTTTATTCCGCTGACGATCATTATGGCAATATGATTTTATCAGGATGCGAAAAACTGCAATCAATATATCCAAATATGCGCGTGCATAAATTCGACAACCGTGGTCACTTTTCGGGCGATATGCGCGAATTTCCAGAATTATGGGACGCGTGTCTTGATTTTATAAAAGGTTGACATATATTTTGTTTGTGTTAAATTTATGCACAAACAATGGGTATTAAATTATGTCAATTTATTTATACGAATACGGTAACAAAAATACTGATGTTTGTTTTGAACGTGATGGTGATTGCTTTATCGTCAAAAGCCAAATGTATAGTTCTGCGGGTATTTGGCGTTGCGGTATTTATTCAACCAGAAATTATGACAATGCATTGGAACGATTAGAATCAGAAATAACCATCGCACGCGGTGGATGCCCGGCCAGAAAATGTGCCTTTGCGGGGAAATCTGATAGATGTGATTGTCGTGCGGGAAACTGTCCCGCTGAATTGGGTGGTTTGGCATTTTGGCAGATTTTTCATCGTTCCTGTTTATACAGATGCAAATAATCCCTGCGGATAATTCAAGTTACAATATTAATGATGCAATTGGTTTGGGATGAATATGGCTTTACCGGCGAATCCTGTCGGGGCGTAGGATTATTGTTATCACATATCAAGACCCCAAGCGCCCCCCAGGATCCGACAGACAGTTTTCAACGTTGTTTTTGTTAACATAAGTTCCAGAATATTTATATTCATTCCCCGGATGTTTGATTTTATCAAAACCGCACCATTAAAATTTACGACGTGGTTTATTCACATTTTACCCAGTGTAAATATTCAATCGTTTCATTTTTTTTGTAGTTGCGGTTGGCGTCTGCCTTGAATCTGCTGTGTGTTTTTGTAAAAAAACCGTATTTTCCCCTGGTTTTCATGATGTCGCGTATATCGTCCGGTGTCATTAAACCTTCATTATTATAAGATAGAAATATATATTTTGTTTTTGCGTTTTTTATTATGTCTGCAAATGCATTTTTTACGTGTGCTTTTTTACAAAAATCAGATTTTTGTTCTGAATATTCACGTAATCCTGTTTTGCCCTGGATCTTTGGATTGTCGTACTTGGCGATTGTTTCCAAAATGTGATAATTACTTGCATACTGTCGTTCATTGTATGGCGGATCAAGATATAAAATATCTGCATATATATTTTTAATCAAGTTATTTGCGTTTTGATTGAATACAAATTGAGGCAAGTCGCTTGGTATTGTGTCAATTGGTAATAATAAGAAGCGTTTTTGCGCACTTTTTTTCAGTTGTTTTAAATAAGCGCCGTAAACAGAAGCGGTATTGGCATATTTGTCTATGCATTCAATCAAACTTGCTAGTAAAAAATAATATTCTGTTTCGTTTATTTTTTTATTTTTATATAAAATTTCGATTTCGGTTCTTATTGCATCGCAACGCATCGCATTTTCATCAGAAAAATACATCCGTGTCCCAGATCCGCCAAAAGAATAGTTATTATAAATAAAACCGTGTACGTTTGGTATTTGATTAAGATAATCAAAAATGTTTTTTAATCCAATTTCTGAACAATTGCCGATATAGTGTTTATTTAAAATATATGAATAATATTGAATGTCATTAGAAATAATTGACATACCGCGTTGTTTGTAATGGCGACCAACAATACCTGTGCCCGCAAACAGATCGCAGAGCGTGTTATTGTTACGACCTGCAACTTCCTGAATGCAGGAATCCAAAAAATCTAGTAAAGAAACTTTACTGCCTATGTAATTCATTTAATTTTCATCATTAAACAGTTTACGTGAAATATATTGTGCGGCTTCTGCACTAATTTTTTTAATAGACTCTTTTCTGTAAGCAACAGGATCGTATTGATAACAGCCTTTGCATCCCAATTCTGGTGTCCAATTTTCGTCCCCGCAATAGAAAGAATATGGATTCCCTGGTATATTTTTTGCGTTCCATCGTTTATTTGTTTCGCGGCATTTTTTACATATTTGTCGCTTAATATCGTTTGCGGCTTTACATAAAGGTTGAAAATCTTCAACTCTTTGCGTTGATAGGTTGGATACTTGTTCGTCTGTTTTTCTGCCGTCTTTGTGATCTAATTCAATTGTTGTGTTTTCAGATGTGCCATTCACACCAAGCATAACACAGTTTTTATTTTTGTAAAAATCACGAATATCTTGACGTATGTTCTGATTAAATTGTTTGTTTTGATTAAAGCCATTCAATCTGATTTTATCAATAGATAATCCCGGTGTTACAGATCGATCAATTTCTATTATATATTTTCGGGCCAGCGGTGACGATCTGCGGCACCAAGAACCCCCATTGCCCAATTGTAAATCTTTATATTTTCCGACAAATTCGGATTTGTCAACCCACCTGCTTACGCCATTTGCGTTCGGCTGTGCCAATTCAATGAATAGATTTGCCTTGGTCATAATTCATTCCAATTTTTATATATTTTATATATGTTATTCGTGTAAAAATTTTAATGCAAGTTTTATTTGATTGTTTTTATGAATAATAAAATATCGCTTTTTTGTCAAAATTTACGACGGGGGTTATCTATACATCAATTCCCAAACAGTATTTTGCGCACCATCCAATAAAAAACGCAACAATGGATACAGTTGTGCATACAGTTACCATTTCTATAAATTTTTTTATATATGGTTGATGTTGAATACGGCCCACGCCCCAATTAAATATAAATATTATAAAAATTGCTGTGACCAATGTGGTTGCGATTTCCAGCCACCGATTTTCAAATATAAAAAATGGTAATATCAGCATTGCGCACGTAATCATATATGCGCCGCCGGTGTACATTGCGCCACGTATTGGGTGCTTTTGGTTATTTGCGCGCATTGCCAGATAGTTTGATGCCCCCATAGACAAACTGGCGGTGACGGATGCAATAACACTGGTCAAAATTATTGCGTATCTGTCGGCCATTGCAAAGGCCAATCCGGCAATCAATCCGGTTAATGATACCAGTGCGTCGTGCATTCCCAATACAATTGCGCCGATAAAGTTAAATTTGTTCTTGCGTGTCACAGGCGATATTTTATCATTACAGACGTGTATTTTACCCAGGTATGAAATCATAATGATACTTCGTCGTGATTTTTATTTGCAAAATCCAATGGACGTGGCGCGTGCATTGTGTGGTGCGTGGCTGTGCCGGGAAATGCCGAATGGAAAACTTGTGCGTGCACAGATTTGTGAACTGGAATTATATCTGGAAAATGACCGTGCGTGTCACGCGTTTGGCGGTCGGTGTACGGCGCGTAATGACGCAATGTTTATGGCGGGCGGTTATGCATACGTATATTTATGCTATGGATTGCACAATATGTTTAATGTGGTATTGGGGGCGGCGGGTACGCCTGCGGCGGTGTTGATACGTGCGCTGGAATATGATAATTGTAATGGTCCTGCAAAGTTAACAAAGCGTTTACAAATCACGCGTGATGATAATAAGTTGGATTTAACGTGTGGTAAAAAGATTTGGTTGGAACCGCGCGACGAAACACCAAAAATAGTAACGGGGCCACGTGTCGGGATTGATTACGCCGGCGCGGACGCGCATCTGCCATATCGTTTTGTAATTGCAAACAGTCCGTATATCAGCAAGCCGATAAAATAAAACAACCGCCATTTTGGCGGTTGTTTTATTTTATCACCACGCCACCGGGGCGGACAATGTTTATATCATCGCCGTCCAGGATTGCAACCGTACTGGGGGCGCCGCCCATTGGGGAATCTGCATTATCGATGACGATAATATCTGGAAATACTTTTTTGATTTCTTTGGCGGACGTTAATGGTGGTTGTCCGGAAATATTGGCGGATGTTGTTGCCAAACAATGTCCATCAATTACAGCACACAATTCCATAAATGGTTTATAATTTGGTACACGTACACCACCAAACACCATAGAGTCTGTCCCCGCGACCGGCACCCCCAGTGTCAATGCGCCCGGCCAGTATTTTTGTGCCAATTCAAATGCGCGTTTTGGATAGTTTATCATATATGGTTTTATGTGTTCCAAACTGTCGGACATAATAATCAAATGCTTGTTTGCGGGTCGGCGCTTTATTTCGAACAGCGCGTCCGCCCCCGCACGTGTTGGCAACGCCCCCAGTCCCCATACTGTATCAGTTGGGAATGCAATTACGCCGCCGGATTTCAAGTGATTATTTAATTTGGCAAGGTTTATTGGGTCGGTTAAATTTTTCATATTTTTCAAAATAAACCCAAAATTCAGTATTGTAAAGATAAAAGTTTTGTCCATATAATGCTTTTTTCCCTTGCATTTACGCGGCATATCCCCCACAATCCTTTGGCGTTTTAAAACACTAAGGAGAAACCATAATGAGTAATAAATGGGTATACACATTCGGTAATGGTGCCGCCGAAGGCAAAGCAGATATGCGCAATTTGCTGGGGGGCAAGGGTGCTAATTTGGCCGAAATGAATTTGGTTGGACTGCCTGTGCCGGCCGGTTTTACCGTAACAACCGAGGTTTGTACATACTATTATGATAATAACCAGACGTATCCTGCGGATTTGATGGACCAGGTACGTGCCGGTATTGCACATATTGAAAAAATTATGGGCAAGAAGTTTGCAGATATGGAAAATCCGTTATTGGTTTCTGTGCGTTCTGGTGCCCGTGTATCTATGCCCGGTATGATGGATACGGTTTTAAATTTGGGATTGAACGACGACACGGTCAAGGCGTTGGCCAAGCATTCCGGGAACGAGCGTTTCGCCTATGATTCATATCGTCGTTTTATTATGATGTTTTCTGATGTTGTGCTGGGGGCGGATATCGATTTGTTCGAGCATACGCTGGAACGTATGAAGGAAGACAAAGGTTACAAGGTTGACACAGAACTGACCGCCGAAGATTTAAAAGAACTGGTTGAAAAATTCAAAGAAATCGGTGTTAAAATTGGCAAAGTTTTCCCCCAGGATCCGTGGGAACAGTTAAAACTGGGTATCGGCGCAGTATTTGGCAGCTGGATGAGCAAAAAGGCCATCACATACCGCAAATTGAACAACATCCCCGGCGATTGGGGCACGGCTGTTAATGTCCAGGCAATGGTGTTTGGAAATTCGGGTGATGATTCTGCAACCGGCGTATGTTTCAGTCGCGATCCGGCCACGGGCGAAAACAGATACTATGGTGAATACCTGATTAATGCCCAGGGCGAAGACGTTGTTGCCGGTATTCGTACCCCGCAACCAATGAGCAAAGATGATTCCGGTCGTCTGTCATTGGAAGAGGCAATGCCCGATGTCTATCGTGAATTGTGCGATGTTCGCGAAAAACTGGAACGTCATTACAAAGATATGCAGGATATGGAATTTACCATCGAACACGGAAAATTGTGGATGTTACAGTGTCGCAATGGTAAACGTACGGCGGCCGCGGCGGTTCGTATGGCGGTTGAAATGGTTGACGAAGGATTGTTGACCAAGGAAGAGGCCATCTTGCGTGTTGGTGCGGACCAATTGGATCATTTGTTGCACCCGATGTTGGATCCCAAGGCGGAAAAGAATGTTATTGCAACAGGCTTGCCGGCGTCACCGGGCGCGGCCGTAGGCCAGGCGGTATTTAACGCCGAAGATGCGGAACGTTGGGCCAAAGAAGGCAAAAAGGTTATGTTGATTCGCGTTGAAACATCGCCCGAAGATATTGCGGGTATGAACGCGGCCCAGGGTGTTATCACTGCGCGTGGTGGAATGACGTCACACGCGGCGGTGGTTGCGCGTGGTATGGGTACGCCGTGCGTGTCGGGCTCGCCGGATATCAAGATTGATTATGAATCCAAGACAATGAAAACAACCGGCGGTGTTGTCATTAACGAAGGCGATTGGGTTTCCATTGATGGTGCGCGTGGCGAAATTATCGCAGGCCAGGTTCCAACAGTATCGGTTGAATTGACCGGTAATTTTGGAACATTGATGAAATGGGTTGATGAAATCAAGGCATTAAAGGTCAAGGCAAACGCCGAAACACCAAAAGATGCGAAACAGGCACGTGACTTTGGTGCCGAAGGCATCGGATTGGCGCGTACAGAACATATGTTCTTTGACCCAAGTCGTATCCAGGATATGAGAGAGATGATTTTGGCCGACGATGTTGATGGACGTCGTGCTGCGCTGGCTAAATTATTACCGTATCAAAAGGCCGACTTTGTGGAATTGTTCAAGATTATGGATGGGTTGCCGGTAACAATCCGCTTGATTGACCCGCCGTTACACGAATTCTTGCCACACACGGATGCAGAAATCAAGGAATTGGCCGATCATATTGGCAAAACGGTCGAGTTTGTCAAGACACGGTCCGATGCATTACGTGAATCGAATCCTATGTTGGGACATCGTGGTTGCCGTTTGGCAATTACATATCCAGAAATTTGTGAAATGCAGACCCGTGCAATATTGTCTGCGGCGCTGGAGTGCAAGAATGCCGGTGTACGTGTGTTCCCAGAAATCGAGGTTCCACTGGTTGGTTCCAAGAAAGAGGTTGACATTGTTAAGTCTGTAATTGATGCAACGGCGGCGTCGTTGTTTGCGGAAACGGGCGACAGTGTTGAATACACGGTTGGGTCAATGATTGAATTGCCGCGCGCGGCCGTTTTGGCGGATCAAATTGCGGAAAGTTGCGAATTCTTTGAATTTGGTACAAACGATTTGACCCAGACCACATTGGGAATGTCGCGCGATGACACGGGCAAGATTTTGGATGAATATCGTGCACGTGGAATTTATGTTGCAGATCCATTTGCGTCCGTTGACCAAGAGGGTGTCGGTCTGTTGATCCAGGACGCGGTTGCCAAGGCTCGCAAGACCAAGGGCGATAAAATCCACCTTGGGGTTTGTGGTGAACACGGCGGTGATCCTGCATCGGTTGAATATTTCCATCGTGTTGGATTTGACTCTGTTTCCTGCAGTCCGTTCCGTGTGCCAATTGCACGCCTTGCGGCGGCCCAGGCGGCGGTCAAATTCCCGCGCAACAAATAAAAAACGCCCGAAAGGGCGTTTTTTCAGATAACAGAGTACAAATGATGCATAAATATCTGTTTTCTGTTATCTAGAAACTATAGTTGATCGCGATACCAGTAAAATTAAAGCCGCGATTTATTTCTGTAAAGTCGCCATTTGAAAAATGCTGGGTAAACAATTCAATGCGCCAATCATTCCCAATATTTTTCCCGATAAATACGCGTTCCCCGAATACCAGTCGGCTTTCCACATATCTGTCGCGTGAATCGCGCATATATGGCCCGATACCGATGCCCAGGTAAAATCCACGCCAATCAATTATCGAAACGTCCCACGAAACGCCAATTGCCATAAAGGATAAACCACGGTCGTGCCCATACCCAAGGTTTTGGACAAATGTTAAATTCATACGTGATGGCAATCTGAAAATACTAAGCGGTTGACTGTACTGCAGCATCAGGTTTGTCATCGGTTCAAATTCCCATAAAAAAGGGTCGACCAGTTTAAATAAAGACCCCGGTCCCGTTCCCTGGGACACATACAGTGCGATTGAATTTTTATTATTATTTCCAAACATTGGGTTGTACGCATTGTCTGCAAATGCGGGCATTGTAACAATTGCTAAAAATACTGTGATAAATTTTTTCATAATAAGTTATTATACACGATAAAACATATCGTAACAAATAATAAAAAATTCCGCTTTGTAAATACCCGGTTTTCTTATTTACAGACCGCACCAAAAATGTTATAATTAAAGAAAACAGATGGGGGTTAATGTATCCAAAACACCATTGAACATCGGGTTTTCCGGTTGTTTCCGGAATACAGGAGAGTATTTATGAAAAGCCGTAATTTCGCAGAACACGTAAAAAATGCGATGGGGACAGTATTCTTGTTGGCCGGCGCGTTCTTTGTTTGTTCAACATTATTATCGATGCGTGCCGTATTTGCCGACCCTATTGCGCCGGCAAATACGGTTCCCACGTCATCTGGGGCGGTGGCGTCACCGCGTGCGTCCGGTACGGTACGTTCTGCGGCGCGTCCATCTGTTGCCGCATCGCGTGGTACATCATCAAATATTGTGTCACGTGGCACGTCATTGACGTCAAATAATAATTCTGCAACGACTGCGCGTACGGTGACATCGCGTACCGCTGCATCACGTGCGGCCGTAACGCCGGGGGGCGCGCGTACAAATACCGTGTCCCGTGCAACGAATACATCGGGTGGTGGTCGGCCGTCTGTAACCGCGTCGCGTAATACGGGTGTGGTAACATCACGCACAAATGCATTGCGCGGAAATACATCACGTAATGTTGTGTCGCGCACAACGTCAACAAATGTTGCCAATCCGTCACGTGCGGTTGTGTCACGTACAACAACACCATCGCGTGTTTCCCTCCAGGGCAGTGCCATCCGTGGCAGCAAGGCCGCCGTTAATTCCAGCACATATACATATCTTCAGAACAGATTGTATACCGGTAACTATTCAAACATAATTGATTCCACCACGGGTCTTATCTCGGCCGAGGCATATAATAACTGTCTGGAATCATATTATGCCTGTATGGACGAGATTTGTACGGCGCGTAACGCGGCCCAACGTCGTTGTGCCTGTGCCGGTCGTGTCAAGGCCTTTGCCGAGGCCGAAGACGCACTTGAGCGTGCAAACGAAGAATTAATCAAGGTTTCTGGCGAATTGGCATTATTAATCGCCACCAAGGGCAAAGATATAAGCGAGGCATTTCAATTAACCGATGCAGAAAAGGTTATGAACTGCGTTTCCTGGAAAGAGGTTACCGATCAATATGGCCAATCTTCGGACGAGGCCGTTGAATGGTGTAATAACCACGGCATCTATGGAACAAATGGTGGTGCATTATCCACCTGTTCCCAGCCATCGTATTGCTCGGAAAGTGGAAATAATTTCGGTTTTGATATTACGAATATTGATGGTTCCAGCAGTGATATTTTGGCGTCCCTGCAATCTTGGGCCGATGCCAAAGAACAGACGTTAACAATTCTGACCGATGATAATGACAGTTTGACATCTGCATTTGATGAATTGACCAGTGTCGTCGGCAGTTTGGCCGGCATAGATGGCGCATTGGCATCGTCGGATGAATTAAAGGATTCTTTGGCGGAAACGTGGGGTTATGAATTGTTTGAATATGCGCATAATAATGTGTGCAACCGCGTATTAGACTCTTGCTTTAACGGTATATACGAGGCCTGTGGTACACCGCCCGCCGGTGGCACCAAGTGCGGAAATGGTCGTTCCCAGTGTCCATATAACTATAACAGTTATATATCCGTATCAAACAGCGGTTCGTATGAATTGGACTTTATTGAACCGAACACGGGCTATACGGCATCTAATTCGGCGACGTGTTTTGGCTATACAACCGCATCGGGTGACCCGTATGCTGATTTGCGCGGCCCGGTTGCAGATGCCCGCCGCAGTATTATGCAGAAATACGCATTGGATGCAAATGCAGATTGTGATGCGTATGGCGAACAGTTAAGTGCCACCGCCCAAAATATTGGATATCAAAAGGTTGCCGCACAACAGGCATTACAACAGAAACGTCTTGAATTCTATCAAGAAGAACAAGAAACTGTTTTGGCCGATGCAACCGCCGCCGGTACAAACTTTAACGAGTGCCTGAGCGAGATATTAGATTGCTATGAAACCCAGGCGGATTCCGAACCGAACTGGACAACGGCGCGTATCAAAACATACTGTGCCCAGGTTGCAAATGTTCCGCATTGTTATGAAACGATGATTTGTAACCCGTCCACGTCCCAGTTCCGTGCCATCATCGACGAACAAGACAGTGAAACCTGTAACAACAGCCAGGATTACGAAGAAAATACCTGTCGTAATATCGTGACATTGAACGAAATCTTGAATGGTGTTAACGGCGCGACGGTAACGGATACAGAAACCGCATTGTGCATTGGCGAAGATGCATCGCGTTGCAGTTCTGCAAATATGCGTGAACAATGTCTGTTGAACAATTGGGTAACCGAAATTCGTGAATGGGAAAAACCCAAAGACGATGGTGAATAAAAAACGGGGCAGATGCCCCGTTTTTTACAAAAATTTAACCGTGTTATGAAAACGTGCCGAACGCGGGTTATATGCTTATTCTAATGGACAGATTTCGGTAAATTCATATGTGCCGGTTGTATCGGTGTATTCTGTGTTCGCCGGTGCGTACATTATGCAAAAACCGTCGGGTGCGGTGGTCAGACAACTGGTCACCGTACCACCAGATAGGTAACCCGTCGGACAGGACCAAGGCGCGATAATTGTATCTTTTTCTTCGGCCTGTATATATCCATTTGGGCACGTGGTCAGTGGTTCGGCCGCAATTGCGGTGCGGAATATCGGTAATATACATAAAAACAAAGATTTTTTCATATGCATCCTCCTTGTCTGTTTAAATAGATTTTATCAGCGAATATCTGAATGGTTGATTTGCTGTTATTTGTTTTGCGCATTCTTCTGCGCATCGGCTGGTACAGGAAAGGCTGTTGCTAAATGAAAATGCTTTTACCCAGTTTGACATAACGGGGTGAATTATTTTGCAGTAACAATGCCGATTGTTGTTTTGCGTTGTTGCATCGATTTGCAGATGGGTTAGTGCGCCCGAGTTGTCTTCAGAAGAGCATCCTGCAATACCGTCGATAACCGTTTCTTTGTTGTTTGTGTCACAATTGGTGCGCCAATCATATGCACCTTTAAATACACCGGCACTGCATTTTGTAAGTCCGGAATCCAGTGCCACGCACTTTACAACGGCCGCGGCCGGCGGAATCGCGACCACACACAACGCACCTGCGATTAGTAAATATTTTTTCATATTCTTATCTCCATTTTCTTTTGTTTTTTATAAAGAAAAACCACCGAATTTTTTAGGTGGTTGGAGTTTAAGAACAATTGATCGAATTGCGTGGCTTATTCAATATATTCACCACACTCCAACCGCGCGGGTTGGATTTATTTTACGTCCGTATTACCAGACGCGATCAATGGGTTCTTAAGCCCAATGTGGAAACACCCCACATCAGTATTTATAATATCATACGCGCGTGGTAAATCAACAGTAAATGTTATTCATAATCATTTGTTAATCTTGTTCAAGGCAATGTTTGCAGTAAATTTTATGCAAAACACTTGACTTTTTAACAAAATATGTTACTTTTGTAGAAACTTTTGAACAAAACGAACAAGAACAATAACAAGAGAAAGACAGATGAGCAACATTGCAATCTTTCAAACCGGCGGCAAACAATATCGCGTAAAGGCGGGCGATTTTGTAAAGGTTGAACGCCTGAATGCCGAAGGTACGGTCGAATTCGACCAGGTTTTAATGCTGGACGATAAAATTGGCACACCGTTTGTTGACGGTGCGCGCGTTGTGGCCCAGGTTGTTGAACAAAAACGTGGGGACAAGGTTTTGGTGTTCAAGAAAAAACGCCGTCAAAACTATCGTCGCACACGCGGCCATCGCCAGTATATTACGGTTTTAAAAATTACGGAAATCAAGGGTTAATCCCCGGATATGAAGGAGTTTAATTATGGCACATAAGAAAGCTGGTTCTGCAACCGCCAACGGACGCGATTCTGCGGGACGTCGTTTGGGTGTTAAAAAATCCGGCGGCAGCCGTGTTATCCCGGGCAACATCATTATTCGCCAGCGTGGTACATCGGTTCATCCCGGTCTGAACGTTGGTATGGGCAAGGACCACACACTGTTTGCAAAAATTGCGGGCATTGTGAAATTTAAAAAGGGTTTGGGCGACAGAAAGACTGTTTCTGTTATTCCAGAATCCGAAGCAAAATAAAAAACGCCCCGACGGGGCGTTTTTTATTAGAGAACAAAGTTCAGGAGAAAGTTAGCAGTAACGAGCAACCAGTAACATTTTCATCTTTTATGCGGGCGGTTGTTGTGATATAATTACATAATAAAATTATGAGAAGATTGCCCCTGTGCTTTTTCTTGATGGCGGTTTTTATACCGTTGGTTTTTGCCGACGGTACTGCTTCGGCCATATCACGTGTTATTCCATCTACGGGCGATACAACAAATGGCGCCGCGACCACGTCCGGCGGGCGCGGGGCCACAAATACGGTTTCGCGCACATCCGTATCACGTGCGACAACTGCGACAACGACGGGTGAACAATCGATTGATGTTTCCGGCCAAGATTCAGAAAATACATCTGGGCGTGGGACGTCGGCACGCACGGTCGTCGGGCGCAGTGCAACATCCGGACAATCCAGGTCTGTGACGGACAATTCATCGGTTGTGCGTGTTGGTTCGCGTGTGTTGAATTTGGGGGACGCGGCCACGCCAACATCAACCGCGCGTGGTTCAACGACAACCGTGAATTCGGGTACATCGCGTGCCGGTGCGACCCAGACGCATACAAATACTGCGCGTGAAAATTTGGATGCAACGGTTAACACGGTTGGTCGCAACGCTCGTGTGGAAAGTGCAAGTATAAATAATAATCCTGCGGTTCGTCGGGCTGGGTTGACATTGCGGCCATCCACGGCCGAGGTTGGCGGTCGTGCCACCATTGCGGGCACAGATGTCCAGACTGGATCAAACATCGACGAACAGGTTCGTGGTGTTCGCACGCGTGCGGCGTCTGTGACACCAACGGCGGAATCAATTGCCGATGCGACCGAACGGTTAAACCTGACGTCGGATTTAAATTCTTCGTGCCAGCAACAGTATAATGATTGTATGGACCAGTTTTGTAATGTTATCGATGCAAACCAGGGACGTTGTTCGTGTTCTTCAAACCTGTCGAATTACACCGATGTAGAAGAGGCTGTCACCGATGCCAACAACCAATTGAACGAGGTTGCACAACGTATTCGCTATGTCGGATTGTCCGCGGATGAAATTCGCGCCATTATGAATGAAACCGAGGCAGAAGAGGCTTTATCCGGCGCCAAGGATACATCTGAAACCCGTAATATGTTGGAAGAGATAGAAAATCTTATTCGTGACCCATCAAGTACGGCGTCATCATATAATTATGGTTCCGGTTTCGGGTTGGATATGGATTTAGATTTTACGACAAATATTGCGGATTTGTTCAGTTTGGACTTTTTGAACACCGGCACAACCAGTTTTTCGAACCTGCGTGGAACGGATTTGTATAACGCGGCCAAGAATCGTTGTCGTGTCGTCCTTGACCAGTGCGAGGCCGCCGGTGCCAACATAGACCAGATTACCGCAAACTATGATTTGGCCGTGGACAAGGATTGTATTGCCTATGAACAGGGGCTGAACAAAATGAATGAAACGTTGGTTTCTAATGTGCGCAGTGCGAATTTAATGCTGCAAAAGGCGCGTTTGGCCGTGTTACAGAATAAAAATCAATATGATGCCAAGGGATGTATTGCCGCGCTGGATCAGTGTATGACGGATGAAATGGTGTGCGGTGCGGATTATACAAAATGCTTGGATCCGACCAAAACGTATATCGATGAAAACGGCGAAGTCGTATTGGGCCAGGATGTTACCAAAATTCGTGACTTTATGACAAAGTATGACAATTCAAAAATAGACAAAGGATTTTTGCAAAATTCATACAGTATGCCAATTGGTGTGAACAATTGCACCGCCGCAGTGGACGATTCGGACGAAGATGATGTTGGTAATAATGGCGCCTGTATTGTAAAATATTTGTTACAGAAAATTGGTACCAAGCAAGAGGTCACAGACGAAGGTTTGTGTCGTGCTGTTTTGGATAAATGCCAGGCATACACATATGACGACCGTGGAAATTATTTACCATATAACGACGTTGTCATAAATTATGTCCAGCGTGCAATGGTTAATATTCAGGCCGAACAACGCCAGATTATATCGGACTATGCATCAAATTGTATGTTGGATATTGCGAATTGCTATAACCAACAGGTAACCCAGGTTAATGCCTGGTCCACCAGTGCCAGCGTAAACAGCATTTATAACGTTATGCGTGGTGCGTGCCGCAATGTTGCATTAACGTGCGCATATGCCGTGTTCGATCAAGACAGCACCAGTTGCCCTGCAACCAACGACGATAAGTGCATAGAAAGCATTTCGGAAATGTTTTATCAATCATTGTTGTGTCCGGATAATGCGATATATGACGATACGTGTTCAACAACCGATGGCGAATGTGTCAATGAAAAGTGCAGATGTTTGTCTGAGTATGAAAAGTGGGGTACCCAATGTTTGGCCAAATGTCCGCCCAATTCAAATCGTAATTCTTATGGTTCGTGCACCTGTCTGTCAGAATATGTAATGAAAAACGGTGTTTGTGAAAAGATAAACGACAACTAGGGCGAATAAAAAACACGGTTTTCCCGTGTTTTTTATTGCATTTTTTAATGTGTTTATGCCGTTATTTTTTCCATAAATGCGTTATGTGCGGCCAATTCATCTGGGTGTGGCCGAAATTCGCGACGTGGAAAATCTGCGCCAATTTTTGGATGTGCCAAAAAAGCGGCGTGTTGTTTTTCAATTATTTCTGAAACGTCGGGCGCGGGCGCCGTGTTTTCCAGTTCTTTGTACACCTTGGCCAAAATTTCGGCGTCAATTAACGCGCCGTGCGCATCTGCGCGCGCCGTCAGTGATATTCCATACCATTTGGCCAACGCGTCCAGCGAATAACTTTTGGGGCCAAAAACGCGATTACGCGCAATAACAATGGAATCAAATTGTTGGCTGCGCGGAATCTGGGGTAATCCCACCATCTGTAATTCGTGATTTATAAAAGGAAAGTCAAAGTCCAATCCATTGTGCGCGACAATGGGGCTGTCGCCGATAAAGGCCAAGAACTTTGGTGCGACCGCGGACATTTTCGGTTTGTCTTCCAGAAATGCGTTGGATATTTTATGAACCATATACGAATCAGGCGGGATAATTTTCCCATCTGGGTTAATATATTCGTGAAATGTATTATCTGTTATTGTGCCGTCAATCATTTCAACCGCACCGATTTCTATGCATCTATCGCCACGCATATATTCCAATCCGGTTGTTTCTATGTCAAAGCAAATAACACGCCCCATTGTCCCCATCCCATAAATATAGTTTTGTAAAGTTATGTTTTGTGTATTATAATGTGCTGGTGAATTTAATGCTACAAAATCTTAACCCGGAACAAAAATTGGCGGTCGAAACGACTGATGGGCCATTATTGGTGCTGTCGGGTGCGGGCACGGGTAAAACGCGCGTTTTAACCACCCGGGTGGCATATATATTGAATTCTGGTTTGGCATTACCGTGGCAGGTGTTGGCCCTTACATTCACGAACAAGGCCGCAAATGAAATGAAGGCGCGTCTGGCTGCATTTGCTGATGATGGTACGTGGTATGCGGGCGATGTATGGTGTGGAACGTTTCATTCAATTTGTTTGCGGATATTGCGGTCTAATGCGGACGCGGCTGGTTTGCGTCGTGATTTCTTGATATATGGCGAAGATGAACAAAAAACTGTTATTAAAAATGTTTTGGCCGATATGGGGATGGACGTCAAAGATTTCAGTCCCGCCGATTGGGTTGAACGTATTTCTGCAATCAAAGACAGGGGCTTGCACGGCACAGAACACACGTCCGCCGTTGCATTAAAGATATTAAATGCATACAACGCAGAATTGGCGCGTCTTGGTGCGGTGGATTTTGGTGATATTATTTTAAAAGTTTTGGGTTTGTTTGACGCATTTCCTGATATTCTTGCCCGGTACCAGCGTCAGTTTAAATATATCCTGGTTGACGAGTTCCAGGATACAAACGCCGCTCAGATGCAGTTATTACAAATGTTAACACGTGGTATTGAAAATCCGAATATATGCTGTGTTGGTGATGACGACCAATCGATTTATTCGTGGCGTGGTGCGGAAATAAAAAACA
This sequence comes from uncultured Alphaproteobacteria bacterium, assembly GCA_944389495.1. Classification (GTDB taxonomy): domain Bacteria; phylum Pseudomonadota; class Alphaproteobacteria; order Rs-D84; family Rs-D84; genus Enterousia. The sequence continues at coordinate 16,951 of CALXMN010000001.1, forward strand.
TTTTAAATTTTGAAAAGACATTTCCAAATGCCAAGGTTATCCGTTTGGAAACCAATTATCGCAGTACACCAAATATTTTGGGGGCGGCAAATTCTTTGATACGGCATAATACCGGTCGTCTTGGCAAAGATTTGCGTACACCGGATACATCCACACCTGGCGAGCCGGTTTATGTTTTAACCGTCCCCAGTGATTTTGACGAGGCGCGCATTGTTGCAGATACAATTATGTCCAAATCATCGGATATGCCGTATTCTGGTTTTGCAATATTAATTCGTGCGGGCTCGTTATCACGTTTGTTTGAAGAAGAATTTACATCGCGTGGTATACCGTATAAATTAATTGGTGCGACCAAGTTCTATGATCGTGCCGAAATACGTGATGTGATTGCGTATTTACGATTACTGGTATATCCGTTTGATGATATATCGTTTATGCGTGTTATTGGGCGCCCACGTCGTGGGTTTGGGCCATCTGCGATTGCGCGTCTGCGTACCGCGGGTGAAAATCTGATGGATGGGTTACGCCACGCGCAATTAACCACGCGTCAGCGTGCGGCCGCAGATGCATTTTTGGCGGCGTTTGATTTTGACTGGGCGGGCATTGCGCCAATGGATGCCGCCCAAAAGTTGTTGGATAATGTGGGCTATATAAAAATGTGGCGTGAATCCAAGGATGCGGATGCAACCGACCGATTGGATAATATACGCGAATTAATAACAAACGTAATTGCCAAGTATGACACTTTGTCGGAATTTTTAGAGCACGCGGCATTGATGATGACGGACGATAATGATTCAGATGATGCAAACTCTGTGGCTGATGCGGTCAGCATTATGACAATTCACGCGGCCAAGGGGCTGGAATTTGATACGGTTTTTCTGCCCGCCTGGGAAGAGGGTATTTTCCCCAATGATATGGCGGTCCAGTCCGGCGGGCAAGAGGAAGAGCGTCGTCTTGCATACGTTGCGATTACACGTGCGCGTCGTCGTGCGATAATAATAAACACAATGTCACGAATGCTGTTTGGTGAACGTCGCTATAATTCGCCCAGTCGCTTTATTACCGAAATGGATAACCGCTTTTTGGATTTCCAGGGTGGTGCGCCACGTTCTTATGTGTATGGTAACTATGGTGATGGGGCATATTCGCATTCGCGTGGTGGCACATTAAATACGGTTTCGCGTATGCGACGTACAACAGAACATAAATCTGCGGTGGGTCGTTTGGTATCACACGATGAATTGGGCAATGGCGTTATAATCGAAGAAAACGGTGATATACTGACAATTGCCTTTAAGGCCAAAGGTATAAAAAAGGTTGCCCGCCAATATATTAAGTTTATCGATTAAAAAAATCCGCGTTGCGCGGACTTTTTATTTTTTCTTGCGAATAATACTGATTACTCTTTTACCCCAGTTAACAGAATTATTCCACAGTTTACTTATATCGCCACCGAACTTTTTACCAAAACTGTCGTCAATGGCCCCCCCAAGGTTCCCCGCGATTTCATCGGCCCTGTTTGCCAGATATGCCACCAATAACCCGGTCATAAGTGTTATAATAAATCCACTGTTTTCCAAACTTGGTATGTTTGTGGCCAAATTTGCATCCACGGTCCCCGCCAATAATGCCGCACACAGTGCCACCACAATGGACAGTGATACAAAATATATTGCCGCATTTATAAAGCGCATAATTTGTTTTGATAAAGATTCCGGACTGAATAATCCCAAGAATCCATTAAATATATCGCCGACAATGCCTTTGTACGATGTTTTGTTAATTGTCTGGGCAATTGCGGTAAATGGTAACATTATAACCCCCAAGAACAGATCGACAATTACACCAAATCCCATTAATGCAAACTTAAACGCATTGTAAACGAATATAACAATAAACACCGCCCCAACCAGTGTTGTAAATGCGCTGTGCCCGATGCCGGAAATCATCCATTTCCATCCGGCGGCAATCGCGGTCATAAAAAATCCAGACAAACGTGTCGGCACACAAAGCATATTTGCCACAGAATTTGCATCAACTAACATTGTGTCCGCCATATTTGTGGCGGCATATTCGCGAATTGCGGCACACGTATCCGGCAATTGCGCCCCCGTGGCATTGGCCACCGCCCCCAGTATTAAATCAGACATATATGTTGCAACGCCAATAATTGGTCCAATAATCCACATAAACACCTGGGCCGGGCCAAACGCCAATATGATTGACCATATTGCGACGACCGCGCCCTTTTTTACCAAATTCACCCCCAGTTCCATTGCGCTGGAACCCTTGGTCATCATATTGTATGCTTCGAACATAACCCAGAATATATACGCAACAATCATAAATATGATTGCAAATCGCACCAGCGATGAATCCAGCATATCCGCAACCAGTGACATTCCCTGCATTAATGCAAAGCCAATTTTCGCCTCGATCGGGACATAGTCAGGCACCAACTGGGTCGCTTGAAATTCCGATTGGAATTCGGTCATATCTTGGCCGATTGTATTATTAAATGTTGCCAGGTTGTCGGCCGTCATCCAATTGCCGTAATCGCCAATTTCACTGAATGGTGCATTGGTTGTTGCCGCCACGGTGGGTGATGCAATTAAAATTACGGCCACGGCGGCAATTAAGATTTTGTTTAAGATATGTTTTAAATATTTCATTATTTTTTACCAACCGCCTTGGATATTATGTCGAAAAGTTGCTTTGGTGCGTTCCATATTTTCGTTCCCAAATCTTTGGCCCAGTTACCAAAGTCAAATTGTTCTTTGCCACCAATATTTAATACGCCATCAACCTTGGGCTTGATGGTATAGAAATACAACAGGCAGATTAAAAACATCATCAGCAAGAAATCCCACCCATCGCGCATAAAGTCAAATGCGCCGGGGTATTGTGTCTCTGCCATATTGCGTTGTGCGGTAAAGCAATCACGGAATTTATCTGCGTCCATTTCGCCATCGACGGTTGCCACTGTCTCGCAGACAGAGAACGCGTTTATAACAGACATTGTTTGCGCATCTGGGTTTTTAATTTCTTGGCCCATCATTGGGGGCAATATTGCACTGTACCCATCAACGGGACCGGGGAAGTATGCATCTGCGGCGTACGCGACGATGGCGTATGTAATAATAACCTTTAATGTTATCCCAACGATTTGAATTGCAGACTTAACCAGCGTGTTAATTGCGCCCTTGACCACGCCCGCGGCCAAAGACCAGGTTTGTTCAAATGCTGCCGCCGCCAACAGCAGGGGCAAAAATATAATTAAAAATACTAATTTAAAGATAACGGTCAGAACCTGGAACACCAAATCAAATCCGATAATCAAGAACATCAGCACCAATGTTAATCCTGCAATCCAGGTAAACACCCCGCCACCCATATCCATCCAGGCATAGTTCATCAGGGAAAATCCACCCGCCGCCCCGGCCAGCATTACGCTGTTGATATTTCCCATAACGCACATAAATGGTTGCAAAATCGGGTTTAGTATATCGCCGGTTGCATCGCCAATGTTTGCGGTGGCGCCGCATTGTGCGGCATCATTAACCCCAGTTGCGGCCATAGATAATTCTGCACCGACAAACAGTACGGGTGTAATGGTTATATTTGCAACTGTTCGCAGGGCGGCACTGCCACCCATACCCAATGCGCCCATCAATGCGCCAACAATCAAGACACGTGCGCCTTGGCGCCAAACTTTGTCGAACCAGGCCTGGAATTCCAGTTTTTTTTCAGATGTATCCAATGTTGCGGTTTTTTTTGTGGCATCAAATATATATTTACCGGTGTGTATAAATAAAAATATTCCGAAACCTATTGCCATCAATATCCATATATTGTCCACCATCGCGTTCCAGAACAATTCCGCGGCATCACCAATCACGGCAAATAATTGTTCTATGTATCCGCACAGGAAACATCCATTTGCGGTTGCGATGTCACCATTTTGCACACCGATTGCGTGCAAAAATCCGTCCATACTAGTGTACGTTATTGCGGCCCCGCCGATTGATGAAGATAAATACCAAATCCCAACTCCCAGCGCGATTGCACCCATTAAAATACGTATGGCAACGGATATCAGTGTCGCCTTCATTTAGTGTCCTTTTTTTCGCCGCCGGACAATATATTTTTCCCAACTTTTTTTGCCATATCAACGATATTGGTGGTCAGTTTCATTGCATCATTGGCCAACTGTTCACTTAATTGATTTTCGGCCGACACCCCAAATGCATCCAGTACCATTTTTGTAACGTTTGGAATTTCTTTATAAAGTGTGTTCAGTACATATACCAATATTACACATCCACCAATTGTCATCGCGGCCAGGTTGTCATCTGATAAATCGCCTGCGAAAATGTTTCCATTGGTAATCAGTTCCATAATTTCTGTGGTGCTTTGTCCGGGCGCGGCAAAGAACTTAGAAATAATTACCATAATAACCGTATATGTTAAAACCGCAGCGGCCAAGGCGATAATCGCATTAATCAGATTTTTAAATTGATTCGTGCCAACCTTTTTCCCAAGATTTGACATCCATCCCGGTGCATCACCACCCTTGAACGCCACCAGTATTAATGACAGCGGGAAAAAGAAAGCAAAGAATGTCATTGCAACAATAATATCTGCAAAATAGCAGCAAAATCGCCAAAACAATTTAAAAAATCCATAGAACAAATATGCACCAATAAAGAATAAAATAATGTGCTTAATCAAAGAACCTATGCCCAACAGCGCGTCCAAAGAAAACGCCTTGTCCATAACTGCAATGCCCAGTTTCATATATGATTGAAATTGCGTAATGGTTGTTTTCATCAACATAACAATCGTATCACGCAGTTCTGGCCGGAAAAATCCATCATCAGAAATTTCCATTGGTTGATATGTGACACGTTCGTTAACATCTTCGGGATTTGTTTGCAGCATACTTTGCGTATAAATCAGTGTAATGTTTGCGACGGGTTCAAATGTAATTGATGTTATAAACCGCGGCAGCATAATTCCCATACTTAACAGGGCCAACGCAACCAAAGAATTAATAATTACGGGTTTAACCGATTTTTGATAGAACGGATCAGAAACATCGTTCTTCATATTTTTCCATACTGCATTTACGATATAAAACGCGAACAGTACACAGAATAAAATTACACAGAATATTACAAATTGATCATACACAGCGGCGGCGGCATTCGACACAATTTGAAATAAACGGTCAAACACCGGACAGCCCCAACACTGTACGGTGGTGTCAACCAAAGATCCCATAAATCCGTTCATTTCTTTTTAATCCACCCAAACGCCTTGCCCAGGGTTGTCCCCAGGTTTTTAATGTTTTTCACGGTTTTTGTTGCGTCGCCTGTAACTTGTGTATACAGATTGTCCATTCCTTTACCAACGTACGAATTTAACTGTTCCCGTGTCAGGTTAAATATGCGGAACATTAAATAGAATGTTAATATTGCCGACAACCATAACACAGAATGTGCGCCAAATCCCAAAGATGCGGTTGCCACCGGAACGTTTGATGTCGCACTGCCCCCGGCGGCGACAACGAATACAGATGAATTCCATTGAAACAAAGATTTTATTACCGCCAGGTTTACACACAGTATAAACACGCACGCAATCATTGTGATAACAATTTTTTGCAGTGCCTTGGTAATTCCCCCGAATGCAGGCCACAGGTCAAACCATTTATCACTTGGTTTTACGACATAGGCCAAAACCTGGAATGGATAGAGTATCAATGCCATTCCAAAATTAAATATCGCCTGGATAATCAACAGTGCCATAAATAAGTTACTGGCGACAAATGTGAACACCAGGAATATTCCCGTAACTATGTTTAAAAAGTTTTCCCCCCCGTGTGGAATAAGTGTTATCAGACCACGCAACCCGGTATTAATAAAATCGAAACCGCGTTTTATAATTTGATTGTTTGCGTGCGATATATCAGATACGGGTTGAATCAGAAATTCACAACTTTCTTGGCTTATCCATCCTTGTTGGATTATTGATTCTGGGCATTGCATTTTTGGTGCTTTGGCGCCGGTTTCATTTATTGTATTTGAAATACTTTCTGTATATATTGCCCCGAATTGCAGAAACGGATTAACCAACCATTCTGTTAGATATACGGGTTTTATTTGTAACAGTACTGTAACCGCAATGATGGCACGAATTGATGGCTTCAGCAGGTTCGTTGCGATTGTAAATCCATCGATGCCGCCCGACATTTCGCCGCCGCCCGAGAATCCGAAAAACGAAACCCAGATTTTTGGGAAATACATTTTTATCAGGTACAACGCCATTGATACCGCCAAAAATCCCCATACCAAGATATATATAATTCCATTTCCGCGTCCGACAAAGAATTCATAACCGCCCGTTGCAACGGCCAACAGTGCATCCAAAACGGTTGGAATAATCGGTGCCAGGTTTAGCGCATCAACAATTGCGTAATCTGCGGCATTGGCGCACATTGGCAAAAACAATGCCATTGCCACAGTTGCAAAAAAACATACACGTTTGAAAAAAAACATTACTCTCGGACTTTTTTGTCTTTTCAATTATATCACATTTAGGGCAAAATATGATATACTTAAAAACAATGAATAAACTAAAAAAGTTCTGGATTATTTTTTTATCCTTTCTGCCGTTTTCGGCGGGCGCGGTTGCACCATTTGTTGTCGGCGCAATTGCGGGTGTTGGGGTAATTGCGGGATTTTCTATATACAGAACGGCGGCGCCGGTTAATATGGCGGACGCATTGAATTTTTTTTCCAGTTGTTGGTCGTGCCAAATGTTTTCAGATGTTATGGCAACGATGTCTGGATTGGTGCCGCGTGTTTATGACGCATTGGGGTCTGTGATTGTTCCGTTTGGTGCGGCATTAATGGCGATATGGTTCGCGTGGAAATTATTTTCCGGATTTATAAATGCCAAGATTAACGAACCCTGGTCGATTGTCAGTGATTTTGGTACCAAGTTTATCAAGTTGGCATTTGTGGCGGCATTGTTGGCTGTGCCGTTGCCGCGTATGTTGACCGATATTGTCATAGAACCGATATTTAATGTTGGTTTGTCATTGAATCGTGTTGTCGCCGGTGACGATGAATTTGCCAAGTGCGTCGTTGCAACGGCCGTTGCGGACCCTACGTCGGTCAGTGTTGATGCCGCGTCTGCGGGTGCATTTTCGCCACGTCTGCGTCATAATTTATCGTGTGAAATTGCCAATGTTCATCAAATGACAGGTTTGGGGATGACGGTTGGTTGGACTATGCTGAATATGGCATTTAACGAAGAATATATGCATCATATTCTATGGGATATTCCGATTTTCCCAAACATTCCGATTTTCTTTGCTGGATTGCTGATACTGGCGTTGTTTTTTGCGGCATTATTACCGATACCATTATATTTTCTAGAGGTTTTTATAAAACTGTCTATGGATTTGATAATGTTGCCGTTTATGATGCTGTCGTGGTTGTTCAAGGGATGGGGAATATTTCCAAATGGCGGACGTAACATAAGGTCTATGTTGGACGATGTGATTCGTGCCACCGGTGGTATTGCATTGATTGGCGTATTTATTACCTTTGCCGTAATGTTTTTGAATGCGGTGTTTGGCCGTTGGCAGGGTGCGGACAGATTGGCCGCTGCATTATCACAAAACGATTCGACGATTTTGATGGATGGCCTGATGATGCGCAACGACAGTATTATAACGATTCTGTTAATGGGCATATTTATTGCGATGTTTATGACGATGATACCTGTATTGGTAAAGACGCTGTTCGCCAATGTATCCATACCAAAAACATTTTATGAAACGACGGTAAAAAATTTAAATACAGTGTGGGGAAACCTTAAAAAATGGTACGCCGCACTAAAAAAATAAAAAATCAAGTGCTTTATTTAACGTGCCCCCCTTTTTTGTATAAACCGAATCTGATATAATTCATAGCAATGAGGCACTTTCCGATTCTTTACTGGCCACGCAAGACAACCGCCGACCCGGATTACCAGTTGGCGCGCAAGGTCATAAATAATACCGCCGGTGTGATGCCGGATGTTATAACCGGCGATTTGGATTTGATGGGGCTTTTGGCCAAGAATCCAAATGCAACAATATATTATCCTGTATTTTGTGAATCGACCGGTTGGTGGGGGGAATTGTTGGGCGGCAATGCCGTTGTAACGGACAAATTAATTATATCCCCGGAATGTCAGTTAATGGTCATAGAATCAGAACATACGGCCGGTACATCGACGCGTGGCAAAAATCAACTGTTGGCGGCGGAAATCTATCCAGCCAGCGGTTTTTTCAAGAAAATGAATTCTGGTATTGCGACGGTTGCAGATATGTTGGCAACGGATGCCGGCACGATTTTGGCACTGTTTGCGGGGAAAAGTCCCACCCAGTTTATAAATGTTTTGGAATCAACGGGAAATTCATATTTGGGATGTATTGGTCGGTATTAATGTTTTAATATTGCTTGATTTCTGGAAAAATACTTGTATAATTTCGGGGCTTATGAAATAAAAAGGGTAAATACGATGAAAAAAGGAATTCATCCGGAATACTATGAAATCAACGTCACGATGACGGACGGTAACACTGTAAAAATGTATTCTTCGGTTAAAAAAGATTTAATTTTGTCTACGGATAACCTGAATCATTCCGCGTGGACCGGCCAACGCAGCAATGCCGGCGAAAAGGGACAACGCGCAACCAAATTTAAAAGCAAATTTGCAGGATTCAATTTTTAATATAATTATATACGGGGCGGGGCAATGGAACTGCTGATCAAAGGTTCGACCGAATTAAACAAAATGTTTATGGCGTTGCAACGAACGGCATCCGGCCTGCGTCACGATTTTGGCGAGGTGGAAAATCTGCAACAATCCCTGCACGGTGCGCGTGACTTTGTAAAAAAGGCCGCGAGTCGTATCGAAGAAAGCATTTTGTCCGATTTGCTGTTGGTGCGTCCGGCGGCGGGTTTGTTGACCCCGAATGTGACACGCGACGGCGCGGGGCGTGAAGAATTTGTATTATCGCTTTCGGGTGCGGCGAATTTTGTTCGCGCGAATCCGCATTTTGCAATATCATTGGCATTGCGTTCGAATGACGAAACGAAAATCGCATTGGTATATTCACCAATTGATGAACGTTTGTATTATGCCGAGTTGGGACGTGGCGCATACGTTTTTTCGGCATATCATTCTGCGCGCGTTCGTGTATCTAATTTATCAGAAACGGCGGATTTAACGGTTGCGTATAATACCACGTATGCGCGGCGCACAATTGGTGATGTGCGTCGTACGGGATGTCCGGCATTGGATTTGGCGTGGGTTGCATCTGGTAAATTTGATGGATATGTTTCTGATCCGTTGGATTTTGCAGAAATTGCGGCGGGCGACCTGCTTGTACGCGAGGCCGGCGGAAAAATCACAATGGATTCTGAATTAATTGCGACCAACGGCCACATAGATTTATAGTTTTTTTGTTTGATGGCTTGGTTTATCCCGCACAAACGCGGGGTTTTTATTTGATGGTCCGGTGCGAATGATTTTTAGCCAGAATCGAGAAACACATCACTTAATTATCTTTTGCCGGGTCAAAAAATAAAAACCCGGGCCAGAAAAAGGGCGGGAATGCCCGAATTTGTGGAGATAAGATGGACATTCCCACGGCAGGTTACATATATTTGTAACAGGTGGTTGGAGGTTCAAAACTATATCAAGCAAATAGCGGAACTTATTCGATATATTCGTTCCCCTCCAACCCGATAAGCAATTGGTTGGCAGGATTTTAACGCAACCCGGTGCGCGCCTGATAGAGGTTTTGATGCCTCGCATTGATTCCCAATGCCATATTATTATAACACGTTTAATTTTGCATTTCCAGAAAATAAAATACAAAACTTGCAAATGCGGGATAAATATCTTAAAATTTAATGGCTATGAAATTCAAAAAATTTTTACGTATTTTTCTGAATATATTGTTTTGGTGCTTTACATTTGGGATTGCGGCATTGGCGGTCTTGGTTTTTATTTATGGTAACGATTTGCCGGATTACAAGAAATTGGCAACCTATGCCCCGCCGGTTGCAACCCGTCTTTACGCTTCGGACGGCAGTTTATTAATAGAATACGCCGAAGAACGTCGCGTATTCATTGATTTTGAAGATTTGCCGCCCCAATTGGTTAATGCGTTTATCGCGGCCGAGGATCAAAATTTCTGGACACATCCCGGCATTGATGTCCAGGGTATAACCCGTGCATTGGTAAATAATGGATTGCGTTTGGTCGGGTTTGATGCGCGTTTTTCGGGGGCATCCACCATCACGCAACAGGTTGCAAAAAACTTTTTCTTAACATCTGAACGTACCATTTCGCGCAAGATAAAAGAGGCGATTTTGGCCCTGCGTCTGGAACGTACTTTTTCCAAAGAACATATTTTAACCCTTTATATGAACCAGATATATTTGGGTGCGCGTGCATACGGCGTTGGTTCTGCGGCATTGATGTATTTTAACAAGCCTGTGTCGGACTTAACCTTGGCGGAATGTGCTTTTTTGGCGGCATTGCCCAAGGCGCCAAACAATCGTGATAACGCCATTGCGCGTCGAAACTATGTATTACGTCGTATGGTTGACGAAGGCTATATCACACAATCTGCGGCGGATGCGGCCGCGGCCGAACCATTGAATATCAACAGTGGTTTTACCGCGCAAATGGATGCAGACTTTCAATATTTCGCCGAAGATGTTCGTCGTCAATTATTGGAAACATTGGGGCGCGAAACATTGTATAACCAGGGGCTTTATATCAAGACGACAATTGTTCCTGAATTCCAGCACGCCGCATCTGCGGCATTAAATCGCGAACTGGATCGATATAATTCAATTCGTGGTGAAAACGAGCCGAAGTTACAAGGGGCAATTATTGCGATGAACCCGCACACAGGACGTATTGTTGCGATGTCTGGGGGGCGTTCCTTTGCCGAGAGTTCTTTTAATCGTGCAACCCAGGCAATGCGCCAAATTGGCAGTACGATAAAACCATTTGTATATTTGGCGGCACTGGAACAAGGTACCTCGCCCGAGGCATTAATTCTTGACGCACCGATTGTTGGCTGGCGCGAAGATAACTCGTTATGGAAACCGGAAAATTACGATAAAAAATTTTTGGGTGATATACCGTTACGCTATGCATTGGAAACATCGCGCAATGTTCCGGCGGTTCGTATGGTGCAAAGTCTTGGGGTTGAAAACGCCATAGAGGTTGCCCAGCGTTTCGGTGTCTATCCCCAGAATTTGGAAAATATAAATTTGTCATTGGCATTGGGGTCGGGCGAAACAACACTCCAGCGGTTGGTTTTGGGATATTCCGCGTTCGTAAATGGTGGTCACGTAATTCAACCGAAATTGGTTGATTATATCCAGGATCGTTATGGTCGTTCTTTGGATGGTCGTACGCCCCAGTTGATTGATTGGCAACCTGATTTGTTGCCACCCGAACGCGTTTCTGATGATTTGCCTTTGTCCGACCCACAAAGTTTATATCAAATGGTATCAATATTACAGGGCACCGTTGAACGTGGTACCGGTCGCCAGGCACGTGTTCCCGGCCATACAATCGCGGGCAAGACCGGCACAACAAACGATGTCAAAGATATATGGTTTGTTGGTTTTTCCAAGAATTTAATCGCGGGCGTTTATCTGGGGTTTGATATGCCGGCCCCATTGGGGCGTGGCGCAGGCAGTCATATGGCCGCGCGCGTATTCGCAGACTTTATGAAAACTGCCCTGGCGAATGAAAAGAATCAACCGTTTTCTGTCCCGGATGGTATGACCTTTGTTCGTGTTAATCGGATGAGTGGCGCCGCCGCCGCCGATGACCCCAATGGCACCATTATTACCGAGGCATTTAAACCCGGGCAAAAACCGAATCCGGCCCCGCATAAGACTGCGGCACAATCCGGTCCGTCCGTTGGCGGAATATTTTAAAAATGGGGGAAAAGATGAAACGTTTTATGTTGATGTTTTTGATGGCAATGACATTGGTTGCGTGTAATAAAAAAGATTCCACGATTGTTTGTGGTGATTATGATGTAACAATAAATATGGCCGCGGATGGCGAAACAATAACTGCGGTTATAAACGGCGACGAAATGACATTACAACACGCGATTTCAGCATCTGGGGCGCGATATGTCGGCGAATTAAATGATACCGTTGTGACATTATGGAACCAGGGCACGGAATGGACGCTGTTTTTTAACGAAGATGTACCAATTTCGTGTACTATTAAATAATTTTGGCTTTGTAATATTTATGTGATAGAATGTCAGCATAAGAAGGAGAATTTTATGCTGACATCTTTGTTTTTGGAACGTGGGGCGACTTTTTTTGCCAGTGGTTGGACCCAGTTTGCGGCGGCATTCGGATTTGCGTTTTTAATCGTGTTAATATTCGGTCGCCCATTTATAAATATGATGCATCGTATCCAAAAACGGGGCCAGCCAATCAGCGAAAATGTTCCAAGTGTTCATCGGCAAAAGGCCGGAACACCATCGATGGGTGGTTTGTTAATAATTACGGCAATAATAATCCCCAGTATTTTGTTTATGCCTGTTTTTAATCCGACGGGTTGGATTGCATTATTGTCGCTGGTAATGTTTGGGGCGATTGGTTTTGTGGATGATTATAAAAAAATATCATCTCAATCGCACAAGGCATCAAACGGACTGTCGCCGTTAACCCGTCTTGGGCTCGAAGCGGTATGTGTTATCATCTTGGCGTATTTAATAAACCGCACAATTCCGCTGTATATCCCGGAATTGTCTTTGGCGTTACCATTTGGAATAATTTTGTCGTTGGGAATATGGTATTACGTGTTTGCGTATTTTGTAATCGCAGGCAGTGCAAATGCCACAAACATAACCGATGGCTTGGATGGTATGTTGGCCAAGTTATATATGCCGGTTTTGGTTGTGTTGGTTGTTGCGCTTTATGGTGCGACGCGAATTGGTTTTATGGATACGGTTATGTTTCTGCCGACGGCCAGCGGCCTGTACGCGGTTTTGGGCGCGGCATTTGGTGCGGTTCTTGGGTTTTTGTGGTTTAATGCAAAGCCGGCGTCAATTTTTATGGGCGATGTTGGTTCGTTGGCATTGGGCGGATTTATGGGTACGGTCGCGATGTTGTTAAAGTCGGAAATAATAATGGCTATTGCGGCGGGAATGATGGTTTTAATTTTGCTGTCATCATTTATCCAGACAATGTATTTCAAGATTTCGCGCAAGATTACCGGTACTGGGCGTCGTGTATTTCTGCGTGCGCCATTACATCATCATTTTGAAGAATTGGGATGGCCAGAAACCAAGATTGTTGAACGATTTTTCGTGATGTCTGTTTTGTTTTCTGGGCTGGCGTTGGTGTTATTAAAATTCGCATAAGTTGAAAATGTTACGAACCGAAGAAAGTAAACTTACCAGTTGGTATTTTGAAACAGACCGTAAATTATTGGTCTATGTACTGGTTATGATGGTAATCAGTGTAATTTGTATGATTTCCGCCGGGTCGGTTGCGGCGGAACGTCTTGGACATCCGTGGAATTATTATATTGTCAAGGCAATTCCTTTTTATATCCTGGGGGTTATCTTTTTGCTGGGGTCCAGTATGTTGTCCAAGAAATGGGTTATGTGGCTGTCGTGGGCAAATGTTGGTGTTGGGTTACTGCTGCTGTTGGTTACATTGATTGCGCCACATACCATAAACGGTTCAGACAGATTTGTGTCTTTGATGGGATTGGCGAATGTTATGCCCGCAGATATTATGAAGCCCGGGTTTATAATTATTACGGCCTGGTTTTTATCCAAGATGCGTGATACATACGGTGACGATATATTTTTCAATCGTGCGGCGTGGCGTTTTCGGTGGCTGTCTTGGTGGCCATATCTGGCGACCTTTGCGGTTGCATTGTTGATAATCTTTTCGCATCCAGATTTGGGAACGGCAATTTTATATTTAACGGTTTTGGGCGCGATGCTGTTTATTGCGGGGTTACCATTGATAATGATACCTGTGATTGCAATGGCTGGATTGGGATTGTTAACGGTGGCGTTTTTCACAATGTCGCACGTTCATAATAGAATAATTTCATTTTTTACCGGCACAGGTGACACGTACCAGGTTACGCAATCAATGCAGTCGATACAAAATGGCGGCTTGTTTGGCCAGGGTGACGGTTCGTTTGTAAAGCAATCATTGCCGGATGCGCACACAGATTTTATCTTTGCCGCGATTGCCGAAGATGCGGGTGCGATATTGGCGTGTGCATTAATTGTGTTCTTGATGTTGGTTCTGCGCCGTTTGATTGTGAACGCGTGCAATGCGCGTGACAAGTTTGTGTTATATGCCGCGGGTGGTGCGGCGGCACTGTTCGGAACCCAGGTTTGTATAAATCTGATGTCTACGTTAAATTTATTTGCGCCCAAGGGTATGACGTTGCCATTTATTTCATATGGGGGCAGTTCGTTGTTATCGTTCTGTTTGCTGTTTGGTTTTATTATGGCAATTGTTCGTGAAGACAAATGGAAATAAATTGGGGGATTTAAAATGAAGATTTGGATTGCAACGGGTGGAACCGGTGGACACGTTTTTCCCGCACTAAGTGTGGCCCAAGAATTATCCGCACGTGGCCATAAAATTATTATATCAACCGATGGGCGTGTTCGTAAAATGGTTCGTGACGGTGCGCCACGTGGTTCGGGCGTTGTGTCTGTATGGGCATCTGGTGTTGGTGGCAAAGGACGTATGCATCAAATTATGGCGTTGTTTAAAATTGCGGTATCTGCGATATGGTTATCGTTGCGTTTTGGGATTACGCGTCCTGAACGTGTGGTTGCGTTTGGCGGATATGCATCTGTGGCACCGGTGTTTGCGGCGCATTTGTGGAAAATTCCAACATATTTGCACGAACAGAATGCGGCAATTGGTCGTGCGAACAAATTTACAATGCGCTGGGTCAGGACATTGATGACCAGTTTTCCAAACGTTGACGGAATTCCAACCAATACATCTGTGCGTGTGGTGTATACAGGATTACCGGTGCGTCGTGAAATTTTGGCACGTGCGGGCGCGCCTTTGCCAAATGGTGCGCATTTGTTGGTGACGGGCGGTTCGTTGGGTGCCCAGATTTTGGATGATGTCGTTCCAACCGCAATTTTACAAATGAAAAATAAAAAGATTTTTGTGACACATCAAACGCGCCCTGAAAATGTTGCACGCCTTCAAAAGTTATATGCAGACAATAAAATACGCGCAAATGTTTTGTCGTTTATTCACGATATGGCGGGCGCAATTGCAAATTCTGATTTGATAATCGGCCGCAGCGGTGCCAGCACGGTTGTTGAATTGGAAACAATCGGTCGTGCGGCAATATTGGTACCATTAAATATCAATCCAGACCAGGCGGCCAATGCGGCCAGTTTTGCGCGTCTTGGCGGCGGCTTTGCGGTGCCCCAGGAAAAGTTTACGCCAAAATGGTTGGCGTCAACATTAACCGAACTGTTCGATAATCCATCACGCTTGGAAAAAATGGCCAAGAAAGCATTGGTTCCAAACAATGCAGTAAAAATAATTTGTGATGAAATAACAAAATAATTTGTTTGATGCATTTTTCCACTTGCGCCCGATTCGTCATTTGTTCTATGATAAATACAGGAAGGAAAGGAAAAATGCGACAGATTGCAATTTCTGTGTTATCGCTGTTTATTGCGTTGCCGGCATTTGCGGATGTTCGTTTGCCGGTTGTAAATATTGCTGCGGGCGGGATTTCGGCGCGTGCCGCATTTGGTGAACCGATTGTTCCAACACAATCTGTAACGCCAAAATCGACCGGAACTGTCGCATCAAATTCAACAAAAGATACAAAAAAATTGGCCCAAGATTCTGTGAACGTGGCGGACACGGCCGCGCGTGCCGTTGTACCCGCAAGGCCGGAAACGCTTGTGGCCACGGCGGATGCGGCGGATACGGGCGAACAAATTATTGCGGATGCGGATGTTTTGACACCGCGCCGGCCCAGTTCTGATTTATGGGCGCACGCATCGGTTGGTGATGTGGTACCGTTGCGTTTACCCACACCGGACGAGTTTTCGGTTATCCGTTCTGATGCCACATTACCGGAAGAGAATTTGGATAATACCGCCAAGACGACGCAAACACGTGTTGCCGTGGCGCCGGTTAATAAACCTGTGTCGGTAAATACAGAAACGACGTCCCGTGCGGTGTCGGAACCACTGTCTGAATTGGATGCCCAGATTGCGCGCCTGAACGAATTACAGCGTCGTGCCGACGAAAGTGTACGTGAAGATTTTGCCCGGGCTAACCCCGCACCACGTGCGGCAACGGTCGTGGACCAAAACGTTACGACGCGTCGAAATGTTGTTGCGCGCCCAACCGTGTCGCGTGCCGCAAATATTGATGTGGCGCCCCGTGTTGCGCGTTCAGATGTGGACGATTATTCCCCCAACGATACAGATGATGTAACTTTGTCGCAAATGGTTGTACCAATGGATGATATGACCGATGACGTTGTTGTTCGCGCGGTAAAAAAGGCAGAATCCCCACGCATCGCATCTGTTCGTAATGATATGACACAAATGAGCCCCAGTGAATTACGCAAGGCGTTCAGAAAAACATTTTTATCTGAAAACAAACATTTGTCCACATTCCAAATAGACGATCGTTTTGACGTGGCCAGTGATATGACCGCCAACGCCGCAGGTTTTACGTCTGCGCGTGATTTGTCCGAAACGGGTGGTATTCGTCCATTGGAAATCAAGATAAAGTTCCGTAATGATGATGCGGCATTGTCGCGTGATAATTATAATTTGTTAACCGAATATGCGGGAATTGTGTTAAGCAATCCAACACGTGCGGTCCAGGTTTCAATTCCGCAAAGTGTAACGACCGACAAAGATGATCGTAAATTGGCGGCGCGTCGTTTGGCCATCATAGAACAGGTGTTACGTGATAACGGTATTTCCGAACAACGTATTTTACCTGTCTTGTCCCAACGGGACGAGGAGGGATTGGTTCTGCGTATGATTTCTTTGGATCAATATGAAACATTGACCCGTCAACAGCGTGATATATTTGGCGACACAATCAGCAAAAAAACCTACAGAAGTATGTCGTGGTAAGTCCGTATATGGAACGCGTGACCAAGTTTGTTTCAGGTGTCACGCGTTTTTCAATTGAATTTTTATTTCCGTCTGCGTGTCCATTGTGTGATGCGCCTGTATCTGTGGACGGCGAATTGTGTGCAGATTGTTGGACATCTTTTAATTGGATTGGGCGTCCCTGTTGTGTACGGTGTGGTTATCCGTTTCCGGCGGATTTGGATTTAGGCACGCGTCCGTTGTGTCCAAAATGTGCGTCGGGTGAAACTTCGTTGGACTTTATTCGCAGTGCGTGTGTTTATGATGATGTATCGCGTTTGGCAATGTTGCCGTTCAAGCACGGCGGTCGTATTCGTTATGCGTCGTTTATGTCGCGTGCAATGATGTGGGCGCTGCGTGATATTGATGTTCAGCCAGATATTATATTGCCGGTTCCATTGGCGTATCGTCGTTTGTTTCATCGTGGTTATAACCAGGCGGCATTATTGGCGCGGCCGATTGCGCGTGCGTATGGTGTAACAATGGATTTGGATTGTGTTCGTCGCGAATACAGGCCTGATATGGGACACAAAAGTGCGCCCCAGCGTGCGGAAAATATTCGTGGTGTATTTCGCGTTATTCATCCGGATGCGGTTCGCGGTCGCCGCATTTTGTTGGTTGACGATGTTATGACAACGGGCGCGACATTTTCAGAATTGTCACGTGTATTAAGAAATGCGGGTGCCACGGCCGTATATGGTGTAACATTTTGTCGTGCGGCACGCGCAATATGAAATCGGATTTATTGCATACGCTGGTTATATTTATTTATAAAGGATTTCAACATATGATGCTTGTGGCTTTGTAATTCTTGGCGTATCACCTGGACCGAGCATAAATAGGCCAGTAATTCCAGTTGGTCGGCCAAATTTTTTATTTTTGTTGGATCCTTTGGAATGCTTGGTGTGTTGAATACTGGTTTTATGGCACGTGCGAACTGCTCGTTATCAGAAAACATTTCGTATTCTATATAGCAATTTTGTGGATCTGTATGTGAAAATCGTGTGCATAAATCTATGGTTACGTTATTTCCCCCATCGGTCATTTCGAATGAATAAATTGACTCGGTCGGCGAGTTAATCGCCGAAACATACGATTTTTGTATCAATTCACATAATAAATAAAACAAATAAATTGGCATAGCGGTTGTTATCGTATTACAAATATTTCTTTTGTCAAGCGTTGTATAACAATGCCTTGAATTTTGTTTTTTATCTGGTACGATTTACGGGTATTAATTTTTATGGGATATTACGATGAATATAGAACTGGGTAAAAACGTTAACACGCGTGAACTGGAAACCAAGATCCAGGAATTTTGGGATTCAAATAATTTCTGGGATAACGATGTAAATTCTGACAAGACGCCATTTTGTATAATGATGCCGCCACCGAATGTAACGGGTAATTTGCATATGGGGCACGCATTGGATAATATTTTAACGGACATAGTCTGTCGGTATAAGCGTATGTGTGGATACGATGTGTTGTGGCAGCCGGGTACGGATCACGCATCTATTGCGACCCAGTTGTTGGTAGAGCGCGATTTGTCAAAGCGCGGCATAAATCCCCGTTCTTTAAGCAAAGAAGAATTGTTAAAAACTGCCTGGGAATGGAAGGCCGACAAAGGTGGTCAAATCATTCGTCAATTGCATATATTGGGCGTGACGCCGGTGTGGCATCGTGAACGTTTTACTATGGACGAAGGTTTGTCGCACGCGGTTATAAAATTATTTGTCAAGATGTATAATGCGGGAATAATTTATCGTGCAAAACGCCTTGTTAATTGGTGCCCGAAACAGCAAACATCTGTATCGGATCTAGAGGTGGAAACCCGGGAAGAACACGGAAAATTTTATTATTTTAATTATCCATTGGTTGGTGGTGGGGTGGTTGAAATTGCAACCACACGTCCAGAAACATTATTTGGGGACCAGGCAATCGCCGTACACCCGGAAAATGAAAAACTAAAGCATTTAATTGGTCGTCGTGCAATTATACCGTTAACCAATATTGAAATACCGATTATTGGTGACGAGCACGCCGATCCGGCCAAGGGTACCGGTGCGGTAAAAATTACGCCCGCCCACGATTTCGACGACTGGGACGTTGGGGTTCGTCATAACCTTGGGGTGGTTAATATTTTGACCCCGGATGCGAAATTGAATGACAATCCGGTTGTGCCGGAAAAATATCGTGGTATGGATCGGTTTGCGGCGCGTGCAGAAATTGTTGCGGATATTGATGCCGCCGGTCTGTTGGTAAAAATAGAAGATAAAATAATTCCGACACCATATTCTGAACGTGGCGGTGTGGTTGTAGAACCGTATCTTACGGATCAATGGTTTGTTGATACGACAAAATTGGTTGGCCCGGCCATAGATGCGGTGGAATCGGGCAAGATAAAGTTTATGCCTGAACACAGATATAATCTTTATATGTCTTGGATGCGAAATATTCGCCAGTGGCCAATCTCGCGCCAGTTGTGGTGGGGACACAGAATACCGGCGTGGTATGATGCAGATGGTAATGTCTATGTGGCCGAGAGTGAATCCGCCGCCGTCGAACAATCGGGTGGCAAAAAATTAACCCGCGATAATGATGTGTTGGATACGTGGTTTTCGTCGGCGCTGTGGCCATTTTCTACGTTGGGTTGGCCGGATGAAACGCCCGAGTTAAAAAAGTATTATCCAACAGATTTATTATACACCGCCGCAGATATAATCTTTTTCTGGGTTGCGCGTATGATAATGATGGGGATGTACGTGATGGGCGACGTGCCATTCAGAATGGTTAACTTTCACGGTTTGGTGCGTGATGCCAAAGGACAAAAAATGTCCAAAACCAAGGGTAATGGCACAGATCCATTGGTCGCGGTTGAAAAATTCGGTGCAGATGCATTGCGTTATTGGGCGGCAACTGCGCCAATTGGAACGGATCTGCGTTACAGCGATGACGAGGTTAGACGCGGATCCAAGTTGCTTACAAAATTGTGGAATGCGTCAAAATATGTTTTGATGAATCTGGCGGATTTTGATCCGAATACTGCGGCGCCGATTGCGATTGAAAACAGATATATCGAAGATAGGTGGGTTCTGTCTGAATTGAACAAGACAATCGCAGATGTGCGTCGGCATTTGGATAAATATGATAACTGTAATTCTCGTGCGGCGATTGACACGTTCTTTTACGAAATATTCTGTGATCAATATTTGGAGTTTATCAAAGACAGATTTTGGTCGCCGGAAAAATACAGTGCCGAATCAAAACTGTCTGCGCAATGGACGTTGTTCCAGGTGTTGCGTGCAATAATCGGAATGTACGCACCGTTTATTCCATTCCAGACCGAAGAATTATGGCAAAAGATTTATAAGGCATACGAAGGCGGTGAAACACTGCATCTGACGTCGTACCCGGTGGTTGACGATGCGCGTAATACGGATGTGTCCAATATGCAAATTGCACTGGATATTTTAAAAAGTGTTCGTGGTTTACGTACCGAGCGCAAGGTTGGCAATGGTGCCAAATTGGAAACTTTGACAATTCCGTCCACAACACCGGCAACATTGCACGGATTAATTAAATCCGCCGCACGTGCGAACGAAATAATTTTGGGCGATACAATTGACTTTGTTGTTGCCGCATCACAAGCAAAGGCGGAATAAATGACGGAAAAGTTAATAGAAAAACGCGTGCTCCAGGCGTATCAATGCGACCGTTATGGGTATGTTCGGCCATTAATTTTAATGAATGAATTACAGGGTGTCGCTGATACGCACGCCGAACGTCTTGGGTGTGGTCGTACGTATTTGTTGGAACATAATTTGGCGTGGGTTGTAACGCATTATCTGGTTGATATTGTGGAAATCCCGCGTGAGGGCGAAGAATTGTCGTTTATAACCTGGCCGTCTGCACACGATATTCTGCGTGCCACCCGTGATTTCGAGGTTCGTGGTGCAGACAATCGATTGTTGGTTCGTGCCACGTCCCAGTGGATTTTAATTGATATGTCGCGTCGTCGGCCGTTGCGTCTGGATGAAAATTTACCATATTGGGAAATTATTCCGGAACGCGCGTGGGATGTGCCGTTTGAAAAGTTTCCGGATTTTGTATCGACCAAAACGCATACAATGAAATGCCGTTTCGATGATATTGATGTGAACCAGCATATAAATAATGCGGTCTATGCGGTATGGGCCACGGAAAGCGTCGGGTACATATATCGTAATCAACATAAATTGAAACGTATCGAATTGAATTTCAAAAAAGAAATCAGTCCGGACACGCCTGAAATTTCAGTTGATGTCGCAATTGATGGTCTGACCAGTCGTCATAAAATCAAGACGGGTGATATAGAACACGCAGATGTTATTTGCACGTGGGCCGATTTGTGATAAAATTGCTTGTGAAAAAAATGGGGCGCTTGCCCCATTTTTTTGTTATGGGTCACAGGGCGGTGGTATGTGTGGTGTATTTTTTTTTATTCTATGATGGGTTTGGTAACCGAATTTTATTATTCCTTGCGTTGGTATGGCTAATACGATAATATAAATACGTCGGTGGGTGTTCCGCCGATGGGCTTAAGAACCCTTTACACGCGTCTGATTCAGACGTTAAACAAAACGTCCAACCATAACGGTTGGAGTGTGGTGAATATATTGAATAAGCCACGCAATTCGTGTAATTGTTCTTAAACTCCAACCACCTGAAAATTTTTGGTGGTTTTTTCTTGCAGAAAAAAGGAGATAAGAATATGAAAAAATATTTATTAATTGCGGGTGCGTTGTGTATGGTCGCGATTTTGCCGGCGGCGGCCGTTGTAAAGTGCGTGGCATTAAAGCCCGGCGAAACCACTTGCAGTGGCCCCAGTTTAAGTCCGGGTACGAATGAATGGACAACAACGTGTACAACAAATGGTACAAATGTGCCAGTCAGTGGTATAATCGGGTGTTCGTCCGTCCGCGGCAGTTATGTTGGGGCCACTGTTGATGAATTACCAACAAATGTAAGAGCAGATGAAACGGTATACTGTTGGTGCAAAATGACAAGTCCCGCTGTATCAAAATGGACGTATCGTACATCTTGGAGCGATGCAGAAACTTGTTTGAACTCTTGTGCCCCTAATTGTGCAAATGCATTTTGGACGACGGATGGATTCAGTGATGGAATGTTTTCGTCTTTGTATGATTAAACAGGGGGGGCAGATATGAAGCATTTATTTGTTTTTATATTGGCGATCGCGCCGTGTGCATCATTTGCCGCCGCGCCGTCAACATCGTGTCCATCCGGTTATGTTGCCATAGAAGAAGAATATATGGCCATAGCGAATACTTCGTGCCCATCGGGTTACACATCCGCCGGCGCCGCGGCCAGTTGTTTAATTACCTCGCCCACGGGGTCGTGCATTATGTACGCGCCGGCAAATACAGAATATGACGATGTCGCGGGTGTGTATCTGTTTACCGCCGCGTGTCCGTTGGAATGATGTGTAAAACATAGGTGGTGTGAACGTGTATAATGGAACAAGGGGGGACAATAAAAAAATCGCCAATCGGCGATTTTTTTAGTTTGCTGCACTTACAGCCAATCTTTTACGACCCGCTGCGCGGCGACGATTTAATACGTCACGACCGCCCTTGGTCGCCATCCGTTCACGAAAACCGTGTGTACGTACGCGGCGTGTTTTGGATGGTTGATATGTACGTTTTGTTGCCATAATAAAATCCTTTTGTGCCCCTATTTAATCACAGGTTTTGCAAAAACGCAACCTTTTTATTTAGATTTTATCAATCCCGTCTTTTTTAATCCTTCCAACATCAGATAGTATATAAACAATGCCGTAAACAGTCGCCAAAATGGTAAAAACATATTTTTGTCCCCCGATTGTTATCTTATACGACTGTTGCGACGATGTTGGCGCATTTGGCGCACGAATTTATCACGCGCATTAACGGCATCTATGATAAGCCCCAGGTTCCATTTAATAATGGCCAGTTGTGCCCACATAAAAATATCACGTTTTTTACAGGTCGCCAGTATCAAATCCAACTCGCGATGTGTTTCATATAAAGATTCTTTAAAGTGTGTCATAATGTTGGTTATATTATCACAAAGATTTGTTTTGTCAATATCTTTTTTGGGGTTTATGTCTTGACCCAAAGTGAAAAAATTTGCTATTCTTTATTTGTTAAAAGCAAGGGAATTTCCAGTATGTCAGAAACAAACAATATCAACGAAATAAACGAAATTAAAATTCCGCAATCGTCGCTGGAACACGAAATGCGGACCAGTTTTTTAGACTATGCGATGTCGGTCATTGTTGACCGTGCTTTACCGGATGTTCGTGACGGGTGCAAACCGGTTCATCGTCGAATTTTGTATGTTATGAACGATGTTGCGCCTGCGACCAAGCCAACGGTAAAATCGGCGCGTATTGTTGGTGATGTTATGGGTAAATATCATCCCCACGGTGACAGTTCTATATACGAGGCGATGGTTCGTATGGGGCAAGATTTTTCTATGGGTGAAATGTTGGTCCAGGGCCAGGGTAATTTTGGTTCGCGCGATGGTGACAAGGCCGCGGCTATGCGTTATACCGAGGCACGACTCTCCAAACTTGGCGCATCAATGATGGACGATATGGACAAAGACACCGTTGATTGGCAGCCGAATTTTGACGGTACATTACAGGAACCTGTTGTCTTGCCGACAAAATTTCCGAACTTTTTGGTAAATGGTGGTTCGGGTATTGCGGTTGGTATGGCGACAAATGTTCCAACCTATAACCTGGGCGAGATATGTAATGGTATCTTGGCAATTTTAAATAATCCCCAGATTTCTGATGATGAATTATTTGGGATTATTCCCGGACCGGATTTTCCGACGGGTGCAATAATTATGGGGCGTGCCGGCGCGTACAAGGCGCACACCACGGGACGTGGATCAATAATCGTTCGTGCCAAGACACATATGGAAACGTTTCACGATCATCCGGCGATTGTTGTTGATGAAATCCCGTACCAGGTAAATAAATCGCAACTGATAATCAAAATTGCGGAATTAAGCAAAGAAAAACGTATCGAAGGTATCGCCGAAATTCGTGACGAATCATCCAAAGAAGGTTTGCGCATAGTCATAGAGTTAAAGCGTGATGCAATACCGGATGTTGTTTTGAATCATTTGTTCCAATATACGGAAATGCAGACAAATTTCCCGGTTAATATGATGGCGCTGAATCGCGGGCGGCCAATGCTGTTTAATGTTCGTGGCGTATTGGATGCATTTATTGATTTCCGATGCGAGGTTATTCGTCGTCGCACCATCTTTGATTTAAATCGTGCCCGCAATCGTGCGCATACGTTATTGGGGTTGTCTGTGGCGGTTGGTAATCTGGATGAAGTAATAGAGCTGATAAAATCCAGTGCCAACCCAGACGAAGCGCGCCAGGCATTAATTTCCCGTGGTTGGCGTGCATCTGATATAGAAAACTATATTCAATTAATTGATGATCCAAACACTGAATACAAGGACGGAATGTTCTATATGTCCGAAGACCAGGCGCGTGCGATACTGGAATTACAGTTGCATCGTTTGACGGGGTTGGAACGTGATAAATTGCACGCAGACTTGGTTGATCTGGGCGGACAGATTAAGGATTTGTTGGATATTTTGGGCAGTCACGAACGCATAATTCAAATTATTCGTGATGAAACAACAATGGTCCGTGACAGTTGGGCCAGTCCGCGTCGCACCGAAATTTCTGATGCGGAAATAGATATTGATGTCGAAGATTTAATTGCGCGCGAAGATATGGTTATAACTGTTTCCAATACGGGGTATATCAAGCGCGTGTCGCTGGATACATATCGCGCGCAAAAACGTGGCGGCAAAGGACGCAATGCAATGACGACCAAGGATGATGACTATGTGGTCCAGGTGTTTGTGGCCAATACGCATACGCCGCTATTATTCTTTTCGTCCAAGGGATTATGTTATAAATTAAAAACATATAAATTGCCCGAGGCCGCCGCCGCCGCCAAGGGGCGCCCATTGGTAAATTTGTTGCCGTTGGAAAACGGTGAAACAATAACCGCGATTTTACCGGTCCCCGAAGAGGATGTCGCCGCCGCACGTGAATCGGGGGTTGAACATTACTTTATGTTTGCAACTGCGTCGGGTACCGTGCGCCGTAATCGTACCTCTGATTTTGATTCAATTCGTGCAAACGGAAAAATCGCAATGAAATTGGATGATGGTGACAGTTTGATTTCCGTACTGCCCTGTACCGAAGACCAGGATGTATTCCTTGCGACATATCGTGGTCGTTGCATACGCTTTCCTGTGTCCGAGATACGCGTTTTTGCGGGGCGTAATTCAACGGGTGTACGTGGTATGACGTTGGGTGCGGACGATAAAATTATCGGTATGGCGATGTTAAATCACGGTGAATCAGATGCCGCCGTACGTGCCGCATATATTCGCCAGTCGCGTGCCGCACGCCGTGCCGCCACCGGCATAGAGGAAGAGGTCGATGAAGAAGAGGATGTGTCCACCCTGACATTATCCGATGAACAGATGGCGCAAATGGCGGCAAAGGAACAGTTTATTTTAACTGTGTCTGAAAACGGCTTTGGCAAACGCACCAGTTCGTATGAATACCGCACGACACATCGTGGTGGCGGCGGATTTACCAACATTAAACTGGGGGGCAAGAACACGGCCGTTGCAGGTTCGTTCCCGGTTGCGGATGATAACGATATAATAATGGTTACCGATGGTGGCAAGATTATTCGTACGCCTGTGCGTGATGTACGTATCGCGGGCCGCAGCACAGCGGGTGTAACCTTGTTCCGTACGGCTGAAAACGAACGTGTCGTATCCGCCATATCTATCTTAAGCGACGAAGGCGAGGCCGCCGAAGTGGAAACCGAGGTTGCCCAACAAGAATCAACACAACAATAAACAACAGGGAACGGTATGGATAACGAATATTTCGCATCAATAAATGAAGTATCAAAACGTCTGTCTGTGCCGGCGCACACCCTGCGTTATTGGGAAAAACAATTTCCTGTGATTATCCGGCCAACAACCGGCGCGGGCGGGCGGCGTTATTATCGTGCGGAAACGGTTGACCGATTAATTGTTATTCGTGATTTGTTGTATAAGCACGGATTAACAATTGCGGGGGTAAAAAAATTACTGCGTGATGGAAATTTTCCCGCGTCTGCGGATGAATTTATGGCATCTGGCAATGTAATGGATGCACCCGCCCAGCATCAGGCAGCGCCGCAATCTGCACCGGTTAAACCCGCGCAGTCAAACGTTAATGCCGGTCAAATTGATTTGGCAATATCCATTTTGGAAAGTGCGCGTGACTTATTAAAAACAGCGCAATAAAATCGGTAAAAAATCGCCCCCGATGTGGGCGATTTTTATTAACCAGAATGTTGTACCAAATTTAAATGTTTTGCGTCGCCAATGCAGTATACAAAAACAAAATGTGCATTTATTACATTGTAACAAATACAAATTATGGCAGTCCCAACGGGAATCGAACCCGTGTTACCGGAATGAGAATCCGATGTCCTAACCGCTAGACGATGGGACCAACGTCGTATATATTATCAATTATTTACTGTTTTGCAAATCTAAAAATTGTCGAATGGAATCAATATTGCCGTGTTAATCTAAGCAATGATTGAATAGATTTGTTGGTTATTAACAATCTGCGTCCAAATACAGACTGTATCAGTTTGCGTGCAAATACATTTTTGGGTACATAAACATCAACACCGTCTGCCTTTATAATATCGGGTGTAATATCAATCCGGGCCAGAATTCGCACGTCGTCAAAGTTCACATATTCATCACGTACACCGGCGTCGTATTCGTGTAATCTGCGTTGTTCGAAGTTGGTCGGACACACCTGGTACACATAACTGACGGGATTCATACTGTACGCAATAAATGTCCGGTCGTATTGTTCTGTGTTTGGGCGCCGGGTCAGAATATACAACCCATCCAGTTTATAATCATCGCGAACCCGGCCCGCGTGCAGATGCGGAAAAATGTGATATTGTAATGCATATGAAAATACAGATGTTGCGAATATAGCCACCTGGGTTTGTCCGTTTGCATTTCGTTCAGAACTGATCGCATTGCTGATACGCAACATATCCCCTACGGCCAGTTTTTGTTTGTTTGCGCTGTATAAAATCTTGGGCACTGACACCATACTGTGTTATACAGTGAACTATTTACGTTGCAAAGTAAAGTCTTTTATCGTGCTGTATGCACAATATGGATTTTTATGACCAGTTATGATATGATTTATGATGATACGAGGACTAAAATGTCAAATAAAATCAATGTGTTTGCAACATCTGATTTGGTGCACGCTAAAAATTATGCGATTATGAGGCTGGTTGGCAATGGATGGAAATCGCCACGCGAAAGAAATGTTTTATATATTCAAGAACTAAATCCAAATATTCCGGCCAAGGCGTATGTTTATGAACTGGATTCCAATGGTTTCAAACGGGACGTAGATGGCAGTTATTATTGTTTAACGGACAAGCAGATAAACAAGGTTATAGAAATTGATATTATGCAAGAAATCAAAAACGGCAACATCAAAGTATATGTTTTGAAAGATGAATTTAATACGCCTAATATGTCTGGGGCCGAATGGGGCAAAATTGTCAAAGATAAAAACAATTTTGAATTGTATAAACCGGATTTCAATAGCAAAAACATATTTGTTTTATCTGAAGCACGGAAAAGTAATTCTAATATTAAATAACATAGGGTGGGGTATCAATGAAATACGTGCGAATACCAAATAAAAAATGCCCCTGTGGGGTGTTTTTTTGTTTGGTTGGGGCGCACGGATTCGAACCATGATAAAGAGAACCAAAATCTCTTGTCCTACCATTAGACGACACCCCAAAAGCAACACAGATTATAAATATCTTTTATATTTTTGCAATAACATTTTTTTTATTTATCTTTTTTATTGAAAAATTTTTAAAAAAGATTACTTTTTTCACTTGAATTTTGTTTATTAAAACATATAATCATTAAGGTTTTTAATGATTAAATGTCCTGTTTAATAAATCAAGGAAAACAAAATGGCGCACAAAGAATTTGTAAAATTATTTGAATCAAATATTTTGTTGTTTGATAAATTATCTGATCGGTTAAAACGTGGACCGTCGGCTTTGTCGGGTTATCCGCGGCAACAGTTAAGTATTTTGGTGCGGTTGCATATTGGTGGGCCGGCATTGTTAAAGGAAATTGCACGTCGTGAAATGGTAACGACGCCGAATTTGTGTGCGGCCTTTCGTAAATTAGAGCGCGATGGTCTGGTCCTGCGCAGAATTGACGACACAGATCGTCGCAATACGTGGTATTCGGTTACGAAAAAGGGTGAACAAATCGCGGGCCAGGCAATGGATTTAATGCGTGGCGCGATTGATAAACTGTTTGCCGGCATATCACGTGAAGACGAGGTTGCATTAACAGGCGCAATGAAAACTATAAACAAGATTCTGGAAAAGATGGAGTTAACAAATGCATAATCTGAAACTGGCCGCGGTTGTAATGTGCGCGGTTGTTGCCACATCAAATGCATACGCAATGGATTTATCATTAAATGATGCGGTTGATATGATTTTGGCTGAATCACAAGATTTGAAAAAGGCCGATGCCAACCTGAAAAAGGCCGAGGCGTCACTTGATTTGGCCAATTCAAATCGTTGGTTTAATATATCTGGTACCGCGACATATATGAATTTGATTGATGTGAAAAATCCGACCAAGTCATATTCTGTGAATATTCCGCCTGAATTGGGTGGGGTGCTGTCGCAAATGGTGGGGCAACAGGTTAATTTACCGGCCAGTTTGGATATCCCGGATAATATGTTTATGGCGGGTGTATCAGTTACCCAGCCGATTTATACATTTGGAAAAATTGGCAATGCGGTAAAGTCGGTCAAGGCGGCGGTCAAAATGGCCGAATCCAACCAAGAATTAACTCGTCGGGCGGTTCGATACAGTGCGGTTGATATGTATTGGACGGCCAAGATGACGGATGAAATTGTTAAAATATCGCGTGCTGATTTGAATGCGGCACGTGATGCGCGCAAAAGTTTGACGTCGGCCGGACGTGCCAACCGCAGTAATTTGGTAAAAATAGAATCTGATATTGCGACCAAGGAAATTAATTTATCGAACGCAGAATTTAATCGTGATACCGCGCACAGAATGTTGAAAATTCTGGCGGGTATAGATATGAACGAAACATTAAATTTAACCGATGAATTCCCAGACGAATTTCCGGATTTAAATGCGGGCGAATTAACATCTACGCCACAATGGGATGTTTTGACAGAACAGATTCAGATGTACGAACGCAATGCCAAGTCCAAGCGTGATGGGGCCTTGCCGACATTGGCGGCAACCGCGTCATACGATTATATTGCATATGGCCCGAATATGGCAAATATGTTTGGTCATCATAATACCCAGTCTGCATATTGGGGGCTGGCGTTACAGATTCCGATTTTCAGTGGTGGTGCGAATATGGCGAATGCCACAATAGAGGCAATGAATGCCGAGGCCGCCCGTCAAGATCTGGATAAGGCAAAAAAAATGACAACCGAAGAATACACACGTGCCGTTGACCAGTACAATCATTTACGTGGCAACTTGGCAACATTGGAAAATGCACGTGATTTGGCGGCCAAAGCGTACGAGTTTTCCAGTGGTCGTTTTGCATCCGGCCAGACATCCGCCGTTGAATTGGCCGAGGTTTCCGCCGGTCTGTATCAATTGGATATGGCGTTATTGGATGCCAAGTACAATATTTTAATGTCTGCGGAATCTGTAAAAAAATTGGGTGAATAAAAATGGAACAAGTGTTAATCAAGTTAAAATCAGAAAAGGTAAAACGTACGCTGTATGGGGCGTGTCTTGTGGCGTTAATTGGATGGTGTATATTTCGCTTTGCGGCGATTGGTGTGGAAAATGCACGCGCGGTGTTTAATCCGGCACGCTATGCCACGGATGTTGGGGCGCCCGTTTATGCGATGGATGTATCGCGCGAATCCGGCGTTCTGCGCGAACCCATAGAAATCAAAAATAATCGTGCGTTGGTATCCAGTGTGCGTGTTGATAAATTACAACCCGGCCAGCGTGTTGACGATGGTGAAATTGTATCTGTATCACGTGACATAGATTTAAATACGGGTATGCACATTGTTCGCACTCGTGGGGTGTCGGATGGTCTGCATTATGCAGAATACCAAACAGATGGATATTTTATTCCGTTATATGCGGTAAATAATGGTGTTGTTATGTTGGATGTTGATGGCATTGCCACACCACGGGACGTTGATGTTTTGCGGTCTGATGCACAAACGGCGTTGGTATCTGGGCTGGCCGATGGCGATATTGTTATTTTGTCCCAGATTGATGCCGGTGACCGTGTCCAGATTATAAAATAAAAATATGCGTTAAAGAATTTTTTTCAGGGGGAATTTACTATGTTAAAGTTTTTCGTTCGCAGACCTGTTACAACGGTTATGTTTGTTTTGTTTTGGGTTGTGTTGGGTTTTGTATCTTTTCCAAAGATGAACATTGAACGCACACCATCGGTTGAAATGCCGATGGTAACGGCGACCTTTATTTATCCCGGTGCGGCACCATCTGAAATAGAATCCCAAGTTATCAAGCGTGCCGAAGACGCAATATCTGAAGTTTCCGAAATCAAAAAAATTACATCCCAGGCGTTTGAAAATGGTGGCTTTGTGATGGCAGAATTTAACATCGGCGTGGATGTTAATGACAAAGCGACCGAGGTAAAAACAAAACTTGATTCATTGGTGTCTGAATTCCCCACAGATATGGAACAGCCCGTCGTTGAAAAATTAAACCCACTGGAACAGCCGGTTGTTGATATTATGATAACTGGGGATAACCTGCGTGATTTACAGGAATATGTGGATGACACATTGTCCAACAAGATTACCGGAATTGCGGGCGTGGCCAGTGTGGATGTCTTTGGTGGGAAAACGCGTGCGGTTCGTATTGCAATGAATCCGGAATTATTGGCGGCGCGTGGTGCGACGGTAATGGATGTCGTGTCTGCATTGGGGGCACGCAATTTGAATGTTCCGGGTGGCAAAATTGAATTTGGCACAAATTCGTCAAACGTTCGTTTTGTGGGCGAATTTTCCAGTGTCGATGAAATTGCAAATTTACAGTTAACCACGGTCGAAGGCCAGCGGTTCAAGTTGTCTGATATTGCGACCGTAACAGATGCGGCGCGTGATCTGGAAAACGGTGCACGTTATAATGGGCGTGATGTTATTATTGCATCTGTTGTCAAGTCGTCTGATGGGAATGCGATAAATGTATCGCGTGCATTGCGGGATCAAATGCCGGCCTTAACCGCAGATTTACAATCAGAATTCCCCGATGCCACGATGGAAATCATATCTGATTCTTCGACCGCAATTGCCGATGAAACATACGGCACAATCGAAGGCATTATTTTGGGGGTTATATTCACAGTATTGGTTTTGTTGGCGTTTACGCGTAACTGGCGTTCAACGATTATTGCAGGCGTTGTGATACCTGCGTCATTAATTGCCGGATTTTTCTTTATGGATGCCAGTAATTTTACAATCAATGCATTAACATTGTTGGCGTATTCATCGGCATTGGGCACATTGGTGTCAAACGCAATTATTTTAATAGAATCTGCCTTGCAGGAAATGCGCAACGGAAAAAATCCCGAAGATGCCGCAATTGACGGTACCAAAAAAGTTGCCGTATCTGTATTGGCGGGCGTCGGGACAAATGTGGTGGTATTTTTACCATTGGCCTTTATGGGCGGTATAGCAGGTCAATTTATGAACCAATTTGGTATGACGGTTGTATATCTGACATTGTTGTCATTACTGTTCTCGTTCACATTGACACCGATGATGATTGCCAAATTTTTGCGTCTGACGAATAATAAAAAGTCCGGTCGCGCCCAATCGGCCAAGACGGTTCGTGCCGCGGTTGTATCCCCGGACAAAAAAGACGCATCGGCAAAGAAGTCGCGTCTGCGCCGTTGGTTTGATTACCAGCACGCACATCCGTGGCGCGTTGTTGCGATGGCACTTGCACTGTTATTGGTAACGGCCGGCTTAATGAAATTTGTCGGCAGTGAATTCGCCCCATCAACCGACACAAACGAAATAAACATTACTGCGCGTGCGCCAATGGGGGCCACGTATGAAAAATCATCCGAAATCGCCGCCCAAATAGAAAAAAAGTTGGCTGATTTTGATGAGGTCCAGGCCGTATCTGTAAAAATTGGCGATCGTGGTCTGCAAAATATTGCGGTTAAGTTAACGTTGGTTGACGTATCGGAACGCAGTAAATCTGACCAAGAAATTGCGCGTGATATTATGCCGGTGTTGGCCCAGATTCCGGATGTCGAAATCCAGGTCAGTGCGGGTGCCGCCATATCGGCCGGAACATCCAATGCAGATATTGTATTAAACGTATACGGTGCAGATGATGCAAAACGTACGGCGTATGCAAATCAAATTCTGGGTATGATAAACCACTTGCCCGAGGTGCAAACCGCCGTCCTGGCCCAGCAAAAGCCGGCCACTGAAACCCAGTTTGTCCCCGACGAAGATAAAATGAATTCTTGGGGTATAAACAATTCTTATGCGGGATTGACTTTGCGTACGGCATTGTATGGTAATGATGATTACAAGTACAAAGAAAACGGCGAAGAATACCCAATAATTTTGGAATTTGCCAAGCCTTTTAAAACAATGGGTATGTTTGATACCGTGTTTGTAAATTCCCAGCGTGGAATGGTACCATTGTCTGAATTGGGCAAGATCCAGGTTGTTGATGCCACACCCGAAATTATGCGTATTGACAAGAATCGTATAACAGAAATCGATGTTACACTTGGCAAGTCTACAATGGGGCCGGTCCAAAAAAAGATAGAGGTCGCCATTGCAAAAATTGACTGGGATGCGGGCTATGGCGTTGAATTTGGTGGTATGTCTGAAATCCAGGGTGAAACAACAACCGAAATTGGAAATGCGTTTATGCTGGCGGTTATATTAACGTATATGTTATTGGCGGCGATATTAAATTCGTTGGCACATCCATTTACAATTGCAACATCTATTGTGACCAGTTTTGCGGGCGTGTTTGCGTTGATGTTCTTGTCGGGCGCGACAATGAATGTTGGGGCGATGTTGGCATTTGTTATGTTGGTTGGATTGGTTGTTAATAACAATATTCTTGTTCTGGAACCGACGGTTAACCGTATTGCAAACGGTGAAAATGCGTCCGAAGCCCTGTGGACGGAATTAAAAGATAAACAATCAATGGTTTTAATGACGTCCATTGCGGTTATAACCGGTATGATACCCCAATTATGGTCAACCGATGGGATGAAGGTTGCAATGGGTGCGGTTATGATTGGCGGTATGTTTGCCAGTATGATATTTACATTTGTACTGACGCCGGCATTGTTCTTTTTGGTGGAACGCGGCCGTCAAAGATTACGTCGTGGCAATAAATAAAAATGGGGCATCGGCCCCATTTTTATTGCAAAATTAAAAAAAAGATTGTTATAATTCCACCGAATTATCAAAGGATTTATATATGTTAAAGAAAGAAGATGTTGTCGTTTTTGATTTTGATGGGACGTTATCTGGTCGTGATACCAGTATGGAATTTGTAAAGTATTGTTTTCGTCATTCTGGTCGTCCGTGGTTGTATTTACCATTGATTGGCGTCGGTCTGATTGGTCGCTGGTTAAATCCGTCCGGGATTTGGTGGCGCCAGGCAACGCGTCGCTTTTTGACGCCGGAAATGATACGGCGTTTTGCGCCCGCGTTTATAAAACAGCATCGTCGTGAACGTTTCGGCTGGTCCAAGGACCAGGTGGCCAAAGAACGTGCCGATGGGCGCAGTGTTGTTTTAATTTCTGCCAGTCCAGATTATTTGTTGCCACAATTGGTGCGCGATATTAAGTTTGATGCGGTATTGTGTTCGCGTATGGATGAAAATCATCCGTGGAAATATGAATTTTTGTGCTGGGGCCAGAACAAGGTTGTCGCAATGGATGAATGGGCCAAAAAAAATCATATGATTCCGCGTGTGGTGCGTTCTTATTCAGACAGTAAATCAGATATGCCGCTGATGGAAATTGCCGCGGAACAGGTATGGGTCGATAAAAAAACCGGGTTAAGAAAATCGTCCTGGTGCAAATAAGGCATCAATCCGTTATAATCACAGTATGGTTATAACGGATGTTTTATATGATTTAACGGTTGGCGTTGCGGGCGCGGTATTGGGGGCGCTGATAATGTTGGTGTTCAGCCATAAAAAAACGCGTCGTTTGTCGGATGAAATTTTGGTTAATCGCAAAGATTTAGAAAATTTACGCCTGGAAAACAATCGCTTGATTGAAACCATCAAAGACCGTGAAAATCAAATCCTGGCCCTGCAACGCAAAATTTTGAACAAGAAAAAATAATTGTCATTATACATAAGGTTACCCACAATACGCGCATAAATAATATACATTATACGCGTATTATTATTTTATATTGTTATCACAGTGGTAACCCGACAATCGGGGTTAAAATTTACACGTAATTAATCTGCGTCTGTGCCAAAATCCATATCGCGCAATTTTTCGGCCCGCGGGGCGATTTTTCCAATGGATGTTTGCAATTGTTCTATGTCTGTTACCGCCAGATTAAAGTGTTGTTGTACCTTGGTCGCGCGATCAGACAGACGCGCCAGGTCGGCCAGCAATAAATCCAGTTCGCGTTTTATTTTATCCGCCACACGTTTTATTTTTATATCAGACAACACCGCGCGTATCGTGTTCAGTGTTGCCCACAATGTTGATGGCGATACAATAAACACCTTGCGTCGGGCGGCATAATCAACGATTCCCGGAAAATTTCTGTGCAGTGTTTCAAATATTGATTCTGATGCAATAAACATCATTGCAGAATCCGCGGTTTTCCCGGGGATGATATATTTATCTGCGATTGCGTCGATATGTTTGCGCACATCCAATTCGAATTGCTTTTTTGCGCCATCTTCATTTTGTGCGGTCATACGGTTATAACTTTCCAATGGAAATTTACTGTCGATAATCATATCGCCCGGCGGATACGGCAGACGTATTATACAGTCCGGTCGTACCCCTGTATCCAGCACGGTTTGAAAAGAATACGTATCGGGTGGCATAATATCGGCAACCAAGTCCGCCAATTGGCGTTCACCAAATGTGCCACGTGCCTGTTTGTTGCCCATCAATATATTCTTAAAATTGGCAATATCTGCGCTGATGTTTTTTAATTCGATTGCATTTTGACTTAACGCGCCAAGGCGTTCCGCCAATCGTTCGCGCAGACGTGCATTATCTTCACGCAGGGATGAAATGTCCACCGTTGGCCGGCGCATCAACAGCGCAATTAATAATATGATTATTATAAACAGTAATACAAAAATATAGGTTGTCATTTTCCAATCCTTTGCTAAAATCCATTATAAAAGGATTTGTATATGTTGCAAATGAAACTTTGTGGTGATTTGATTTTGCGGGAAAAGTGTGAACCCGTGACTGAAATTACCCCGGATGTTTTGGATATAATGAATGAAATGGTGGAAATGATGCGGGCCCAGAATGGCGTTGGTCTGGCCGCGCCCCAGGTTGGACAACTAAAGCGATTTTTGGTTATGATGGACCCGGATACAGAAACGGT
This sequence comes from uncultured Alphaproteobacteria bacterium, assembly GCA_944389495.1. Lineage (GTDB taxonomy): Bacteria > Pseudomonadota > Alphaproteobacteria > Rs-D84 > Rs-D84 > Enterousia. The sequence goes on from CALXMN010000001.1 coordinate 53,020, forward strand.
GTTCAAGATGATAAACCCACAAATTATTACACGCAGTTCCGATACCTGCACAATAGAAGAGGGATGCCTGTCTGTTTTGGGATCGGATAATTTACCGGTATACGCGAACGTTACGCGTCCCGCGTCCGTTGATGTTACGTGGACAGACGAAACCGGAAACCAGGTGGGGGCAAAAATGTCCGGACTGCCGGCGCGTATTGTTCAGCACGAAACCGACCATCTTGACGGTATATTATTTATTGACTATCTGTCGCCGGTGCGTCGTGAAATGGTTATGCGAAAGGTTCGGAAACACAAATGAAATTGGTCTTGATGGGCACAAATGATTTTGTTGTGCCAATATTTGAAGCAATACGAAATGCTGGTCACGAAATTATGGCCGTCTTTACGCGCGCGCCACGGCCGGTTGGGCGTAAACAGATTTTAACCCCGTCGCCTGTGCATACGTGGGCTGTATCGAACAGTTTACCGGTGTTTACCAGTATTCGTGAATATAATTTTTCACCGGATATGGTTGTGGTTGTGTCATATGGTGTAATATTACGTGATAATGTATTGGCATCTGCCCCGTGTGTGAATGTTCACCCCAGTCGTTTACCGCAATATCGCGGGCCGTCGCCAATACGCACGGCGATTTATAATGGCGATGAAAAATCGGCTGTGTGTTTGATGCAAGTAACACCCGAAATGGATGCGGGTGACATCTATATGTGTCGTGAATTTGACATTGGCGAAAACGATACCAACCAAGATATTGAAAGTATTGTGTCAAAAATCGGTGCAGAAATGTTGGTCGAATATTTATCAAATCCGTCTGCGTATACCCCCACCGCCCAGGTTGGCACCCCAACATATACGCGCAAGTTTACGGGGGCCGATGAAATAATTGATTGGCGTCGTACACCACGTGAAATTCATAATCAAATTCGTGCGATTGGTGCGGGGCGTACCAAAATTAATGGTGTGGATGTAAAAATATTGGATACGCGTGTTGTGGATAATAAACTGGAAATTTTGCGGATTCAGCCGGCCGGTAAAAAGCCGATGGATTGGAAAAGTTTCTTAAATGGTCTGCACGGTGCAGAAATAAAATTTGGTGAATAAAATGTATGTTGAAAAATATTGTAAATATAAAAAACAAAAAACCATTTTGAACGAGGTTAATTTAAATTGTACCTGTATTGATTGTGAAAATGACGCGTGCTTTACCCGTCGTGATATTGGGTGCAAATATGCATATTCCACGTGTGCGGAATATGTCGCGGCAAAAATAGACCCAGAATACAAAATGGAAAAAGAGCGTATGTGTCGTATGTGCCTTGATATGGCGGCGCGTTGTTTAAAACGAAATCAAAAGGAAAAATAAATGATTAAAAAAATGATTGTGTACACCAAGATTATCCACCACATTGGTGCAAATATTGTTACTTTTTGTGGTGTTATCGTGGGAACAATGCGTGTGGGTATGATAACTTGTTGCGTATGTTATTGATGGGGCCCAAGATTGTAAAATTCGACGACACGTGTAAACACTTTAAATATGCCGACAAATATAAAAATCAAAAAGTAAGATAGTTTATATGACGCGGTACAAAATAGAACTTGAATACGACGGCAGTGATTTAATCGGTTGGCAACAAAATCGCCAGGGCCCATCGGTCCAGTCGTTGTTAATGGACGCAATTGAACGCTTTTGTGGTGCGCGTCCAGACGTTGTTGCCGCCGGTCGTACAGATGCAGGCGTGCACGCGATTTCGATGACGGCACATTTTGATTTGAATGCAATGCCCGATGCAAATACGGTTATGCGCGCATTAAATTTTTATTTGATGGAATTTCCTGTGTCTGTGTTGAATTGTGGTATTGTGTCGGATGATTTTAATGCGCGCTTTTCGTGTACGTGTCGGCACTATAAATATTATGTATTAAATCGCGCGTCGCATCCGGTATTAAACAAGAATCGTGTATGGTGGGTCCCGCGCAAATTGAACGTTTCTGCGATGCGTCGCGCCGCCACAAAATTAATTGGCAATCACGATTTTACCAGTTTTCGTGCATCCCAGTGCCAGGCAAAAAGTCCCATAAAAACATTGGATACGTGCAAGATAACGCGTCGTGGCGATATGGTGATATTTGAATTTTCTGCACGTTCTTTTCTGCATCACCAGGTGCGAAATATGGTTGGGACGCTGGTTGAAATTGGACTGGGTAAGCCATATGACATAGATGAAATTTTTGCCGCCCGTAATCGCAGTGCCGCGGGCCCAACCGCGCCGGCATCGGGGTTGTATTTTATTCGGGCGGATTATGCCACGGACGTGTCCGTGAAACATACTTGATTTTTCCATTTGGATATATAACAAATCCGCCGCGTAAAATTTTATGGTTGCACTTTGGTGCATCTATGTGAAAATAAGATACGATATAATCTATGTCTTGGTTGTTGCACATTTGAACGATATTATTTTGCAGCGGAACATATTTTTGGATATAGGCCAATGTAAAATTTTTTGTTTCGTACATCCATACGCCATTTTCTGGTTTGCGCCGAATGTTTTTAAGTGCTGCGGGCTCGCCATTTATTTGTCGCCACGTATTAAATGTAAAATAATGATTGGATGCGCGCGATTTTGTAAAGCCCAATTTCCCGTCATTACCAACAAATGCCGCCAACTCGTGATCATTCGTTACATAAAACAGCGGTCTTGGTTGTGCCACAGCAAGACAAATTCCAATTGTTAAAAACGCGCCACCAAAAATATAGTTTATTTTTATATGTATATTTCGGATGAATATAATTGATATAAAGCCCAGGATGATAAATACCATTGCGATATTTGGTATGTGCGACAATGTAATTGTTGAACCGGGCATTGTTGTAATCCATCTGCCAATCCCCAGACAAAAGTCATAAATTTGTTCTGCAAAATTAATTGGCCACATCCATCCGAACAAAGATGTAAAAACGCCAATGCATACCAAAGGCATAATTGCGATTGAAAACAGTGGTAACAAAACAAGATTGCCAATCAGACCATAAACCGGCAATTCATAGAAATGCATTACAACAAATGGGGCGGTAAACAATGTTGCAACCCCAGATGTCAGTATTGCGGTATAAATTATTTTTATAATTTTATTTTTGGGCATTTGTGGTTTTATATCGTTCCACAACCACACCAGTCCAAATATTGCCGCAAAAGACAATTGAAATCCGGCCTGCATTACAAAGTGCGGATTCATTATAAATATTATACAGAATGCGACACATACGTTGCGAACAGAAATTGCGTGTCGTCCAACAATGAATGCCATAAACACCAATGTTGCCATAATAAATGCGCGAATTGTTGCAACGTCTGTACCCGATAAAATCACATAGAACAGTAAACCGCACCACGCACAAATTAATGCGGGTATTCGTGCCGGTATGCGCCGTGTTAATGGTGCAATTGCGCGGAATATTAAAAAGAATATTGCGAACAACCACGCTGAAACCAATGTGATATGAAATCCACTGATTGACCAAACGTGTCCGACGCCGGTTGCGGTCCATACGGGCGCATCGTCTTTTGGAACCGCATTTTTATAGCCCAACACCAATGTATCCACCAGAAAAGAATTTGTTTGTCTGTGAATCCAATCACGCAAATCGGAAATGCTTTCACCGTTTGATGGTGTGATGACGGAATATTCATCAATGTATCCCGTTGCAGTCAGGCCATTAAAATACATCCATCGTGCATAATCAAAAGATTCTGGTGCGTCTGCACCATCTGGGCGAAACAGTCCGATTTTGGCGCGGATTATATCGCCCAGTTTTGGTGGTGTAATATTCGTTCCGGCGGAAACACGAACGATTGCGTCGCCATCGGGGATGGCGTTAATTTGTGCGGCGTCTGTTTTTATATAAATACGCGTCTTGTCATATGTATAGTCAATATGTGTGACCGTACCGATAATTTCTTGGTTATGTATATTGTGTGAAATCTGGGGTGTATTGATAAAGTGTGTAAATATTGCCGCCCAACAAAACCCGATCAAGAACAAAGAAATTGCGCGCACAATTACCGGTGTATGTAATATGACAAAAATTATGCCCATAATCGCGCCAATAATACACAGCCCAAGATTCGGTTCTGTACCCAGGTTAAAGTATAACCCGGCGCCAAATGCCAACAAGAATGGCACCCATAAAAACAGATTACGTAATTGATTTTTCCACAAATCCTGCATATAAAAAGTATAGGAATTTATTTTATTGCCTGGCAATGAAAAATTTCGTATGATGAAAGTCCATAAGGAGGCATTTCTTATGGCAAAATATATTTTTATTACCGGTGGTGTTGTATCCAGTTTGGGCAAGGGCGTCGCGGCGGCAAGTTGTGGCGCCCTTCTTCAATCGCGTGGTTATACGGTGCACGCGCGCAAATTTGATCCGTATTTGAACATAGATCCCGGAACGATGTCGCCGTTCCAGCACGGTGAAGTTTATGTTACAAATGATGGGTTTGAAACAGACTTGGATTTGGGGTATTACGAACGATTTTTGGGTATTCATTTGACACGAAATGATTCTGTATCTGGGGGGCGAATATATTGGGATGTGTTAAATTCGGAACGTCACGGTGACTATCTTGGGGCGACGGTTCAAATGATTCCGCACGTCAGCAATAAAATCAAAGAATATATTTCTGGGCCGACCGGAACGGACTTTGTGGTATGTGAAATTGGTGGTACGGTTGGTGATATCGAGGGCAAGATCTTTCTTGAATCCATACGACAATTTGCAAACGACGTTGGTCGCAAAAATGTTATGTTTGTGCATTTAACCTTGGCGCCATATTTGGAAAAAAGCGGCGAATTAAAAACCAAGCCGACACAAATGTCTGTGCGCGAATTATTGGAAAACGGTATCCAGGCCGATATGTTGATTGTTCGCAGTCCGCGTATGTTAACTGCGGATGAACGTGCCAAAATAGGGATGTTTTGTAATCTGCCGGCGAAAAATGTAATCAGTGGAATCGACCTGGATAATATATATAAAATTCCATTGGCTTATGATGCCCAGCACGTATTTGATATAATCGCGGATCATTTCGATTTACCGAACGCAACGGGCAATATGGATAAATTCCAAAAATTATCCAGGTATTTGTCCGCGGATTTACCGCACGTTAAAATAGGCGTTGTTGGTAAATACTTTGATGTTCCCGATGCGTACAAATCATTGAACGAGGCACTGTTTCACGCAGGCATTCAAAACAACGTTCACGTGGATATTGAAAAAATAAATGCAGAAGATTTTTCCGCCGATGCGGCAACGGGATTGGATGGCATATTGGTTCCGGGCGGTTTTGGTGTGCGCGGCGTTGCGGGCAAAATTGCTGCGGCGGGATACGCACGTGAAAGTGGTACGCCATATATGGGAATTTGTTTGGGGATGCAGGTTGCGGTTCTGGATTTTGCACGCAATGTATTGGGTATTTCTGATGCGGATTCAACCGAATTTACGAAAAATTGTACCCCTGTAATAAATATTATGCCCGATCACGATGCGTTGGATATGGGGGGCACATTGCGTCTGGGGGCGTATCCGTGCCTAATACGTCCAAATACATTGGCGGCAAAGATATACGGCAAATCACAAATATCCGAACGTCATCGTCACAGATATGAAATGGATATATCTTATGCGGATAAATTTGAACGTGCCGGTATGATAATATCTGGGGTAAGCCCGGATGGGCGACTGCCTGAAATGGTGGAATTAAAAAATCATCCATTTTTCATTGCGGGTCAATTTCATCCGGAATTTCAATCCAGTCCATATTCAGGGCATCCGATGTTTAACGCATTTATTGCGGCGGCCGCCCATCACGGTATATAAATTGGGTATATATGGCAATGGCCATCGATAGTTTACCGATGGCCTTTATTATTTACCAAATATAAAAGAATTATCAACCGACAGTTTGATTATTTCATCTGTGTTATCATTATCTGCGGCGTGTTGTCGAACAGTTTTTCCACATTGCAGGCATTTATGGGTAATTATAAATGTGTCGCCGGATTTTTCTGCGACAACGGGACGCATCATTCCGCCACAGTTTGCCATCCTGTCCCCCGGTGCATTATCAACGTGTCGCGACCATAAACAATTCGGGCAATGGTTTGTATATCCATTGCCCCGAACGTGCGCACCACAGTGTGCGCATATAAAATCTTCGACCCGACGGGTAAATCTTTTCATTACAATCCCAATGCCGTACGATACATTTGTGTTAATTCGTCTGCCTCGTCCAATTCGTCTGGATCCATTTTACGCAGGCGTATCATTTGACGAATATATTTGGGGTCAAAGCCGGCGGATTTTGCCTCGCTATAAATTTCTTTAATATCTGCGGCGATGGCGGCCGTTTCTTCATTTAATTTTTCGATGCGTTCAATAATACTTAACAATTGTTGATTGTCAATTGCGCCGTGATTTGCATTTTTCATAGCAGATTTCCCCTTGTTTTTTGATGAACTATATGATATATCATAAATCGCAAAAATCAAGAAAAACAAAAGTAAAAAAAGCAAGGAATATTATGAGATTTACAAAAATAACTGCATCTATCGGTCCAAAGTGCGAAGACCGCGAAACGTTAACAAAAATGATTTCGGCGGGGGTAAATATGTGCCGCCTGAATTTCAGTCACGATACCGGCGATGTCCAGGGTAAAAAGATTGATTTAATTCGTGAAATATCGGATGAATTAAATACGCCGGTTGCGGTAATGATTGATTTACAGGGCCCGAAACATCGTATTGGAAATTTTGAAACCGAAGAAAAATATCCGCTGCAAATCGGGCAAAAGTTTACATTTGATACAGATCCAACGCCGGGAAATTCGACACGTGTTCAATTGCCGGATTGTGATGTTATGAAATCTTTGAACGTTGGTGACAGAATATTGTTAAATGACGGTAAAATCGAAATGGCGGTTGAATCTGTATCGGCCGACAAAGTTGTTGCGACGGTTGTGCGTGGAACAGAAATTTGGTCGCGCCGTGGTTTTAATTTACCAGATACCGAGATTGCAACATCTGTCCTTACGCCCAAGGATCGGGCCGATTTGGAATATGCGATAACCAAAAATCCTGATTGGGTTGCAATATCTTTTGTGCAAAAACCCGAAGACGTGGCCGAGGTTCGTGATTTTATCACTGCGCGTACATCGCACCCGATAAAGATAATTGCAAAAATTGAACGTCCAAATGCGGTTGCACGTATTACTGAAATTGCGGCCGTTGCAGACGGAATAATGATTGCGCGTGGCGACCTTGCTGTAGAGGTTCCGTTTGAAGAAGTGCCCGCAATATCGCGTCATATTATTCGCGAATGTCGCAAAATGAACAAGCCGGTAATTATGGCGACCCAGATGTTGGGCACAATGGTTAACAGTGAATTTCCCACCCGTGCCGAAATTACCGACGTTGCCAATGCGGCATATCTGCGTGCAGATTCCACAATGACATCCGAAGAAACAACAATCGGTATTAATCCGGTAAATGTCATAAACACTATGGACAAGATATTGGCATATTCTGACGGTGATGCGATTGCAAATCCGTATGATTGGTCGCGCGTGGAAAATATTCCTGAAAATGATTGGTCGCGCAGTGTGGCGTCTATGGCATATTTAAATCGTGTATCGGCAATAGTTGTGTTTGCGCGCGATGCATCCGCTGCGATGCAGATTTCGTGTCGCAAGCCCGATATTCCAATTGTTGCCGTGTGCAACGAACGCGTTATCGCGAACCAGTTATGTTTATTACGCGGTGTGTTTCCGGTATATGACGCAGATTTATTTGCCCAGCGTGACGCATTTAATTCGGCACGTCGTTTTGGGGTAAATTCTGGGAAATTGGTTATTGTCGATGACGATAAAATCAGTTTGCGTACATTGGACTAGTATAAAAAAATATCATATTACGGTGGCGGTTTTTGGTGTTGACCGCCACCGTGTTTTTTTACTAAAATCATTCTTGATATGAAAGGATTTTGGGGGATATTTCTTTTAAGTTTTGCGTTTATTACGTCGGCGTCTGCCGCCCAGTATCGTGCGGCATTGGTTGCAGATATGGACAGTGGCCGCGTTCTTTACCAAGAAAATGCCAATGACCAAAATTATCCGGCCAGTTTGACCAAAATAATGACATTATATTTAACATTTGACGCATTGGAACACGGTCGTCTGCATTTGGACGATTATTTAATTGTTTCAAAGTCTGCGGCATCGGCGTCGCCGGTAAAATTGGGGTTGGCCGCGGGCAGTAAAATAAAGGTCGAAGATGCAATCAAGGCGTTAACCGTGTTAAGTGCAAATGATGTGGCGCGTGTGTTGGCCGAAAACCTTAAGGGCGGACAAGAGGGGAATTTTGCCGGATTGATGACGCGCGTTGCGGCCGAAATAGGGCTGTCCGGTACAAATTTTGAAAATTCATCTGGTCTGCCGGATGACGATCATATGTCAACCGCGCGTGATATTGCGTTGCTGTCTATGGCCGTGTACAAGCATTTTCCCCAGTATTGGAAATATTTTTCAATCAAGACCTGGACATATAATGGCAAGACGTATACAAACGGCAACCGTCTGTTGGGGACGTACCCGGGCTGTGACGGGATGAAAACGGGATATACTAACAAGTCGCGTTATTCATTGGTTGCGACGGCCAATCGCGAAAATCATCATTTAATTGCGGTTGTGCTTGGTGCGGCCAGCAAAGATGTTCGTGCCAACGTTGCAACAGATATGTTAAATCGTGGTTTTGAAATGGTGGCGGGGATGCCCGGGGAACGCGTTATTACATATACAACGGCGGCCCCTGTGAATAATGTGCCGCAAACGGTTACATATTCTGCGTCTGGGGCTGCGTCAACCACGACATATTCTGCGCCTGTTCAATCGACTGTGCCAACGACGTTTGGTGCGGCATATAATGCCGCCACGGCCCAGACGGCACCCATTACGAACACGTCAAATAATGCACCCGGTAATGCAGGCGTGCAATTTGGGGCGTTTTCTTCACATGATGCCGCCACGGCCCAGGTTTCAAATGTTCGTAATACTTTGGGGGTCACCGCTGTAATAGAAAGTGCGCCAAACGGTATGTTTCGCGTGCGTGTAAATAACTTGTCTGAATCCGCGGCCCAGGATATTCATACACGTGCCCAGAATGCGGGCCTGGACAGTTATATTTTTCATTAATGGTATTTTGGTAATATTATGAATTCAAAAATAGAAAAATTAATAAAACAGTTTGCAAAATTACCGCGCCTGGGGTCTCGCGCCGCCCAGCGGATTGTGTTATCCCTGCTCCAGGATAAAACGGGGCGTGCGGAAAATCTGGCAAATGCATTGTTGGATGCGGCATCAACTATTCGGCCGTGCCCGGTGTGTGGTGTGTTAACGGATACAAATGTTGGTCTGTGCGAATTTTGTCGTGATGCGACGCGTTGTAATGGGCAACTGTGCGTGGTACGCGATTTGTCAGATGTATGGACATTGGAAAAGTCCGCGATTTTTCACGGGCGGTATCATATTTTGGGTGGACTGTTATCTGGGGTTGCGGGAACTTTACCGGATGATCTTAATATTGCGGGTTTGGCAAATCGCATAAGGCAAGAAAACATAACAGAAATAATATTTGCGTTACCAAACACGATCGAAGGAAAAACGACCCAGCATTATGTTATGTCAATAATTGATGCGGCCCCAGACGTTCGTTTTTCAGAATTGGCATCTGGGGTGCCATTGGGCGGTGATATAGATTATTTGGATGATGGTACACTGTCGCTGGCATTTGGGGGACGACGAGAATTATGAATAAAACAAATACTTTTACTTTGGAAACATTACCACCTGTGTCAGAAATGATGCGTAATGCGGGGCTGGTGCCCAAGAAACAATTTGGACAAAACTTTTTATTTGATTTAAATTTGACTGGGCGTATTGCACGCAGTGTTCCGAACATTTCCACCACCCCGGTAATAGAGGTTGGACCCGGGCCCGGCGGGTTAACACGCGCATTATTGATGGCGGGTGCACCGCGTGTTATTGCCATAGAAATGGATAAAACGACCGCACCAATTTTAAATGAAATTGCGCGTGCCGCCACGTCCCGCTTAACGATTATTTACGATGATGCGCTGCGTGTTGATTTTGCGGGGTTGGGCGTATCGTCTTATGCGATTTGTTCAAATTTGCCATATAATGTTGGAACCGAATTGCTGGTTCAATGGTTAATACGTGCAGCCCACGGCGCGCCTATAAAATCTATGACCCTTATGTTCCAGCGCGAGGTTGCACAACGTATCACCGCGCGTGTTGGTAATGACCAGTATGGTCGTTTGGCGGTTTTGACGGCATTGGTTGCAGATGCCCAGATTTTATTTGACGTTCCAAATACGGCCTTTGTTCCGCGTCCACGTGTACAAAGTGCCGTTGTTCGTGTTATACCGAACCCGAAAAAAATAGCGTCTTTACCGGATATTGCAAAAATTGAAAAAATAACTGCATTATTGTTTGGGCATCGTCGCAAGATGATACGTGGTATAATTCCAAATGTTGATTGGGAAAGGTTCGGCCTGCGCGGAACCGAGCGTGCCGAAGAATTATCGCCGGAAACATTTGCACAATTGGCGCGCGATTTGATATAATATCATTAATGATAACAGAGAGAGAATATATAAATTGACACTGCCTATACTAATATTTTTGGCGATATTGTTCGTATTGATTTGCGTGTTGCGTGTTGCGCACATAGGGGCATTGGTTGCTTTTTTATTGGCGGGTGTTATTTCCGGGCCATATGTTTTAAATTTATTCCAGTTATCTGAAACGTGGTCTTTTTTGGGTGATTTGGGAATATTATTTTTGTGGTTTAATATGGGATTGGGCATAAACATTCGCCGTCTGTGGGATATGCGTCGCACAATATTCGGTTTTGGTGCAACCCAGGTTTTAATGGTTGCGATAATGTTATTTCCAATATTAATGGGTGTAACACCGTGGACTATGCTTGGGTGCATAATGGTTTCGTTGTTGTTGGCGATGTCCAGTACATCTGCAGATATTCAATTACTGACCGATCGGAACCAGTTAAATACGAATATGGGACGCCAGACATTTTCGATATTATTATTCCAAGATTTATTGTCCATTCCGCTATTGGCGATGTTGCCGGTTTTTGCGGGAAAGACTTTTAATTTGGGCGCAACGGCAATTGACATATTGGTATTATCGATTGCGCTGATTTTGGGTGTGGTTGTTATTGGTCGGTTTATATTGAATCCATTAATGCGTTTGGTTGCACGTCTTAAATCGCGCGAGGCATTTGTTCTTACCATAATGCTTATGATAATTGTTGGTGCATTTGGAATGGACTTATTGGGGTTGCCGGTTGGTCTGGGGGCATTTTTGGCCGGAATGTTATTGTCTGAAACAATATATCGACATCAAATCAGTGCGGAAATATCGCCGTATGCAATGTTATTTTTGGCGTTCTTTTTCATAGCATTGGGAATGGGGTTAAATCTGCCGCTGTTGGGTGAAAACTGGTATTTTGTTTTGGCGGGTGTTGCCGGATTGGTTGTTATTAAGTTTTGTGCGATATTTATTGTTGCGCGTGTTCGCAATGTATCTGTGCCGGATGCGGCGATGATTGCATTAATTTTGGCCCAGGGTGGCGAGTTTGGATTGTTAATGTTACAGACAATGAAGGCTGCGGGTATAGATGCATTACCCGAAACGCACCAAGAAATATTAACGGCCATTATTGTTGTGTCTATTATGTTAACACCGATATTATTGGCGATATTCGATATTTTGCGCCGCCACGGCAAGATATTATCTGCCTATCCAATGCGTACGGCGGCCGATCGTGAAAAAAGTGTACGGCCTGCGGTTATTATTTGTGGATTTGGTCGTGTTGGTCAAATTGTTGCAGAAATATTAACCGTGGAAAAAATACCATATTTGGCGATTGATTTGGATGTAAATGCGGTGATGCTGGGCCAGGAACACGGATTTAATGTCGTGTATGGAAATACATCGAATGATGCTGTTTTGCGTGATTTTGGTTTGTCACGGCGCACGCGGGCGGTTGTTGTTGCGCTGGATAACGTGTCGACGGCGCGTGATACAATTTTAACGGTTCGAAATATTGCACCGCGGGTCAAGATTTTTGCACGTGCGCGTAATTTGGCCGACAGCCAGGAATTGTTAACACTGAACGTGACCCAGGCATTACCTGAAACCATAGAATCATCATTTATGTTGGCGTCGGGTGTATTGTCGCACCTAGGAATATCTGATTCCAAGATAAACGGATTGCTGGACAATTTACGTACGGATAATTATGCGGGCGTTGGCAAAACAATTTCTGATAAAAATTGAATTGTATTTTAAATATAAAAAGGCCGCATTTGTGGACTTTTTATATTTGATTTTATGTGTACAGATTGTTATATTTTCAAGAAATGGGATTAATAATGAAAAATATTTGGAAATATGTGATAATAATTTTGTCGGCGATTGTCGTTGACCAATTGACCAAGGGTATATTGTTATACCTTATAACTGGAACGGTCCCGTTATTTGGGGCGGCGTGGGATATTGTACCTGTACCGTACCTGATGACCCAGGTTTGCGATTTCTTTAACATAGTATTTACGTGGAATCCGGGTGCGTCATTTTCTATGCTGCGCACTGTGGGCGAAGTGGCACCCATAATTATCATATCTGCAACTGCGTTTATTATTGGATTGATAACATATTATTTATTTGCGCGTGCCCCGGGGTATGAACGTGCGCCATTGGCATTGATTGTTGGCGGTGCGATTGGCAACTTGGTTGATCGCGTTCGATTTGGTGCGGTTGTTGATTTTTTGGATTTTCACGTTGGGGGCTGGCATTGGCCTGCGTTTAATATTGCGGATATGTGCATTGTAATTGGTGTTGCGTGGCTTATATTAAATTTTATATTGGCACGTCGTCGTTGTGTATGCGCGTCCCAGACAACTAAAAATGGAAAGAAATAATGGTAAAGTATTTAAATAATAATAATTCTGGATTTCAACAGTGGAATGCCGCGCGCGATTCTAATGTAAAGCGGTCGCGTTGGGCTGGTATTCTGTGGTGGTTTATATTATTTTTGGCGGCTTGGTGGGTGCTGTCTTGGTGGATGGGGCCGTCCGGGGTTAATACGGGTGCCGATGAAGTGAAATTGGAAACAATTGATGTATCGACGGTTCCTGTATCAGAAATAAAATCAGAAAATTTAACCGCCAAGGTCCAGGGATTACGCATATCGGACATAGAGTTGTTAAAATATGCATCCGATGCGTCGGATGACAATTCTGCGCCGGTTGTATTATTGGGATCGGAAAATTCGTACGCGTTGGTTGGACTGATTGCGAACGGTACGGATGTTCCGGGACAAACAACGGTATGGAATCAAGATGGTGATATGTATACGTGGCGTAACTCTGATGGTTTGGAATTTCGTCGTGCTATTACGATTGATGGTTATGTAATATCGGTTGCGGATACAATTAATAATACAACGGCCGACGCAATATCTGTTGCGCCATACGCCGAAATTTTACGTGCGAACGATGCGGAATCATCGGCCGGCGTATATACGGGGGCGGTTGCATACGTTAATTCTGATCTGGAACGCGAAGATTGGGCACGTATTGCGGATAAATCGTTTGCATATTCTACGACAAACGGCTTTATCGGCTTTGTGGACCAGTATTGGGAAACAATTTTATCCGTGGCCAGTCCGGATCAAACAATGCGTGTACGTCCAGCGGGCAATATGTACCAGGTTGATACCGTGGCCGCACCGGTAACCATTGCATCCGGCGAAACCAAGACAATAACGACAAATTTATATATGGGGCCGCGCGACCATCGTATTTTGCAATCTGCGGATGCCAAGATAACGGGCATAGATGAAACGGTTGATTATGGATGGTTCTGGTTTTTTGTACGCCCGATATTATGGTTGTTGCACGTGTTAAATTCAGTTGTGATGAATTATGGTGTTGCAATAATCATAATGACATTGCTGTTACGTTTGGCAATGTGGCCATTGACGCGCAAATCGTATGTTTCGATGATGGCAATGCAAAAGATGCAGCCGGAAATGGCGCGCATTCAAAAACTGTACGCCAATGACAAGGCGCGTATGCAAATGGAAATGATGCGCCTGTACCAGACGCATAAAACGTCACCGATGTCCGGATGTTTACCAATGCTGATCCAGATACCAATTTTCTTTGCATTGTACAAGGCGTTGTTAATTTCGGTCCAGATGCGCAGTGCACATTTTCTGTGGATTTCTGATTTGGCATCAATGGATCCGTATTTTATATTACCGATATTGATGGGGTTAACGATGTGGTTGCAACAGCATTTACAAACCGCATCCACCGGCGTCCAGACAAACGATGCGGTGGCCCAAACGCAAAAGGTAATGAAATGGATGCCATTGATATTTACGGTAATGTTTGCGTGGATGCCGGCGGGATTGGTGTTGTATTGGACTGTGTCAAATATATTCGGTATTGGCCAAATGTATTATATTAAAAAGTTGGGTAAATAAACACTGCATAACTTGTACAATCCGCGTGGCGTGAATGGTCGTGCGGATTGTATACCGATTGCATACTTGCAAAATTCCACACACGATGTACATTGTTGTCCATACTGTACCAGTTTTTTGGGTACCGTATGGTTTGATTTTATAAAACACCATCCGCGGGCCTGCATCAGTTCCAACGCGCGCCTGTTCAGTGCGATTGATGCAACATATCCGCGTTTAACAAATTGATACATAATAAAGTGATTTTGTGTTACGCGTATAATTGGGGCACAATGTCGTGGTGCGCGGCAACATATCTGCGGCAGTAATTTTGATGTATTTTGGGCAAAGGCAATGATAATCATTTTATTTTCCGTGATTTGTTTACCCGAATTTATTTTAAAATTCGGGTAACAGGTTAATCTGATTTTATTCAATCCATCCGCGTTCTGATGCAGCATCTTCGATAATTTTCATTGCATCATTCCACAGCCCGGCGGCGCGATTTTCCGTCCAAATATATTGATGTGGCGCACGTCTGCGATCGCCGAATTTTTTCATCACATTCAAATGTGCATCAGACAATTTTCCACAAAGATATAATTTGGTTATCAATGTTTCGACATCTAATACTTCGCACACACGTTTACGTGTTGGCGCGTGCCCACGTGCAAAGCCATTTTGAATTGACTTGGAATATAAAAACCAGAACCACAGTTGTTCGGCGCTTTGAAATTTGTTTGCATTACAGATTACGTTTGATGCGTTTTGTGTATTCATTTTTCTCATCTCCTTTTTTTGTTATGTGGTATGGTTTTGATATATAACCAAAATATGCGAATCTGTAAAATGTTACAACCGTTGGTTGAAATGCATTTCAGAAATTCGATTCGTATTTGGTTTTTTATTTTTTGTTTGCGAATCGATTAATATGATTTTTTACCGATTTGCGAAAATAAAAATGCGCCACGTGGCGCATTTGTTAAAATAAAAATTTTTATTTATTATTAATATATTTTCCCCAATAAATTTTTCAATAGTTTAACAAAAAATCCCGCCATATTGACGGGACGTGGTTTAGTTACAGAATTGGCGGGAAACAATCGCCACCGGCCTCGGGACAGCAGTTAAATCCCTGTTCGCCCATATCTGTATATATTTCACCCGGACAGCATCCAAATTCATCGGGCAGTGCCCCCCCCTCGCACGTGATGACGGCCTCGGTCGTGGTTTCTTCTTCTGTGACAACCGGATTAAACGGATTTTGAATTACACCAGTATCATCGTATGTCAATCCCAACACTTCTTCATTATACGCCTGGTTTCCACTTATGCCGGTTAATCCTGTACCGGTATTGAATGACGAACCTTCGCCATAATTGGCCTGGAACTGTTTTTGTTGGTCTTGATACAATGCATCCTGTTGTGCATTGCTGATGGCCTGGTAATTCATTGATTGACAATATGCCAATACGGTTCTGTAATCATATCCCGATGTCATAATATCGTTCATTCTGCTTTCATCAATATCCCATAAACCATCTTCGGTTTTATTTGTGCAAAATCCACTTAAATCAAATGAACGTACCTGGCCAATCCAAGAACTGTCACCATAATTTACGGTTGGTGTTGCATTTTTGCGCCAATCATCCTGGCGAACATTACGCTGTGCATCGGCGGCGGCCAATCCTGTGGCGGCCTGGACCTTGTTAACAGAGCATTCTTTATCATTTTGTCCGCACGTAATTACCAAATCCATTGGCGAATATACGGTTATGCGCGTACCTGCGGCAATGGAAAATGGCGGAATGGTATTATCCAACGCATCAACCAACAGTTTTTGTGCCACCTGGTTCCAGGCGGAAATAACCTCTTGCTTGGCCAATTCGGATGAACGTACGGTTCCCGATTGTACAACGGTATTATTATCCAAATCAATTTGGTTAATAAAGGTATCTGCAATTGGTGCAATCATATTTACGGCGGCCGGAACAATCGCGGTCAGCATAGGCATAACCAATTGTTCGACATAGTCGGTACTGCCGTGACCGGGCACACCCGCGCGTCCCTGGGAATCGCCTGAAAATGGTGCCGATGCCGTATTAAAGTTAAATTCAACACCACTGGGCAATACAAATTGATACCATTGAATTTGCATACGTCCGATTGATTTATATGGCCCTGGCAATTCGCCCGTGACATAACCCAACATTAATGTTCCCGTTGGGATTACAACCGTTCGTCCATCATCTGCATAAACATTACGATCAACCGTGGCACGCACCGGCAATGTTTGTCCGGCACAATTTCCCGATGCGTCACACTTGTACAGCGAAGGATCGGCACGCACCTCGGACACTATTGTGGCGGGAATAGGTTTATACTGGCGCAACACAAATCGTCTGTCAAATGGATCCGATGAAAAAACGGCTGTTCCACTGGTCCCAATTTTCACGTCTGGCACCGGCGCCGGTTTTAAATTTATACCTGGTTGCTTTGTGCTGTCTTGCGGAATTGATGCGGTGGCCAATTCTTCGGTTGTTAATTGATATGCCTTGTTCACACTGCGTTCAGTTGCCGGGTTTGATAATTGGGGCAATGCGCCATTTTGAATTGTTGTATATCCAATATGTTCGGCATCTGTGCCGATTTTTTGTGCTGGGTTATTTATATCTGTAATAATTCCGTTATCAGGATTATATGTTCCGGCCGGATTACTGCAGGTTGTATCAGAAAACGGATGGTAATAATATGCGCCACCACTTGGGCGAATCCATCCGCTTTGCACCCCCGACAGATTATATGCCGGCATTGCGAAATCAGAACACGCCTCGGGCGGCCGAACATATTCTGCATCTGTTATTGATGCGGTAACCTGGGATGGCGTGGTAACGGGTTTCGCCGGTTTTGCAATGTCGCCCAAAATAAGGTCATCATCCGATGCCACCGCATTAATATCTTCTTTTATTTCCTGTTGTATTGGTGATGTGGGCGTCGTAACAGGCGCCGGTTCGGCAATCACATCCGATTTTTTATCAGGTTCTGTTTTTTGTTCTGGTTCCGGTTCTGCGACTGGGGCCGGCATTTCTGGCGCATTTGCCCCCAATACTATGACAATTTTTTCGGTATTTTTCATTATATCTGGTGCATCCGCGGCGCGCCAATCCACGTACAGTGCGGCGGCGTGCGCATCTGTGGCAACCGTTGGTTTATAGGTCATATCAACCGAACACGATATTTCTTCATTAATTTGCCCCAACGTGGTACAGGTTTCATTTCTTGACAATCCATCGGCATTATCTGAAATGCGTATATCCATAATTTTTACGGGCGCACTGGCGGATATTTTCAGTGTTTCATTTTCACTGTCACCGACGGTTACATTTGCCCAATCGATTGTATCTGGGGTGATGTTCAACTTAATTGCAGCGTCATCAACATTTTCTATTTTTTCTTCTTCTTTGCGTGTCAACAACAGCGTTAACAGTATCAGCACCACCACAAACGCCGCCGCCAAAAACAGCCATTGAATATGCTTTGGCGTATTTTTACGTAAATCAGAAAATTGTTTTTTTAACTTGTTCATATTTACCCACAATAGCCAACTTACTGAATTCTTACCACGTTACAGGCAACACCACTGAACTGCAGCAATTTGTTACACAATTCTTGTGCGGTTGTAACATCGGCCAGTGGTCCAATGCGCAGACGATATAGCCGTGCGGCCGAACCTTCGGACCCCAGATCCCCGACGCCCTGTTCATCCACTGCAAAGAAAACCATATCTTTGTATTGTGTTAATATACCCTGGCCATCTTCGCCGCTGAACTTTGCCAACAAATTGGCCCAATAATCATCCAGTGCCTTGACCGATGTATCCGATTTCAGTTCAACTGCAACGCCGGTTTGATTACTGGTAATCAGTGGAATATTAGACTGCGGCAGGAATGATCCCGCGGTCAGTCGTTCGGTTGGAATCATTGTGACGCCACTGCCACCACCGGTGGATGTACCGTAATTTGCCGCCGCCGGCATTACATAGCCCGCCGGTGCATACGTACCGGTTGTTGTACCCATTGGCATATTACCAACCATCATCGGGGTTGTGGCATATCCATTGGCCGATGCATTAATTGCGTTTACATCCGCCGTATATGCGATATTGTTTAATGATTGTCCCGACATAATAGATTGTGCAACATTCGCCTCGGCCAGGGCCATTACCGATGCGGTATCTGCAATCAAGAACGGTTTTTCACGTTTTTTGATACAAACAATACGTTGACCACTGCGCAGGACCATATCGCCTACGGCCTCTACTATCAACAGGCGTCCATCTTCGCCATCTGTACGAAATCCAACGGGTGATTCACCGCCTTCGATTAACAGTGATACAACCGGCCGCTGGGTCATAGAAATAACCTTGTCCCCAAAGTCGATGTATGTAAATATCTGGTCGCGCCATACGCGTTCCGGCGCAATTACATAGTCATCTGGGTTTGGTACAAAAATATCCAAATCAAAACGGAATTCAGACGGGTCAATCTTCATTGATTTAATCCATCCGTAATCTTCGCCATCAACACCAATGGTATTGTTGGCATTAGTGGCCTTTTTAAAGATGGACGAAGAACCGGATGTGGCCGCCGTTGCGCCGGTGGCATTCGGCAGTGTTGTGTTTCCATCAAGAACAACATCCACCTGGGAATAGGTAATTTCACTGGCATTTGAAGGTTCGCTGCGCAAATAGAAAGTATACACATTACCGGATTCGCCCGTCACAATCATATTGGTATCCGACCCCTGATTACTGGTCACAGGGGTAATGAACATCGTATTGCCCCCCTGGGTCGCGTTGATAGAAAACAAGCCATCGTTACCAACAACTGCGTCTGCAATTTTTTCGCCGTTCGGCAATGTTATCAGTGTGGTCATTCCATTACGCAATTTAACGGGCAAAACGCTGCCTTTGGACCAAGACAATTGGGCGTACCCGGGTTTCAAACTGCCCGATGCCATATTTGCATTTGGATTGTCCCAGGCGTTTTGAACGCCATATGTGGCACCCATTGACCCGCTTGCACACATCAACGCCAGGCATATTATAGATACATTTAATTTAATCGCCTTTGCAAAAGTCATACCCATTCCTTCCGTTTCGTATATTTTTATTCAACGCCGCTGTCGGCCAAATATCCCGTATCCAAAGGATCGCCATTTCCAGATTCAACCACGTATTCTGAAACGCGTATTCCCAATGGATTGTTCAATCGGTCGGCCCAATTTATGGTTGTGCCATCCGCCATATCAAGTTTTATTTTTATTTTATACTCTTTTTTGTCCATCTGTCTATTACTATCTGAACAAAAGTACTTGAAACTGACCGCGTATTCATTATTTGCCTCGTTCCGGGGTTCGATTGCGGGTGCATTGGACGTATCAAATTCCACAGAACAAGAAAATTCAAAATCTGGTGTACCACTCATCCACGCGTTCCACATATTTGTCTGGACGAATTGGTTATACACTTCTGGTGTGGACCAGGCATAAACAACGCCGTCAATATCATTATTCCATTTTGTGCGCATTTCGCGGGCGTCCGGCACAATTTCATTGCGCGCCCGAATGTATTCGCGAATAAAGGAACGTTTGAAATTATCCAGGTTGCCATCGTTTGGAACCATTTCACGCAGAATAACACGCAGGTCATTTCGTGGCGCAGACATTAAAAAGAATACTTGTGGCCGATCCAGTGGATACATATTGTACAACGTGACACCCATTACCCCCAGCACAACAATCATTGCCGCGAACACAAATATCAATAACCTGGACAGCAAAATTGGCGGTTCTACGCGGGTTTTCAACTGGTTCCTCTCCTTCTTATTAACCAGATTGTAGAAAAAAATCAGACCTGTGCGCAAGTAAAAAAGTTATTGTTATTAAATAATTACGCACGAATTCGCGGGCAAGATTTTGTTATTTGATTTCGGTTTTATAAATAACTTTTTGCTTGCAGTAAGAAAATTAAAAAAGTATAATAATTTCCGCTTGATTTTCTGTATGTTTGTGCTATCTTTACCCGGACTGCGGGGTCGACGGCGCAGAGAACGGTTGGTTTACAGTGAATACAGGGGCATAGTTCAACGGTAGAATATCGGTCTCCAAAACCGCGGATGAGGGTTCGATTCCTTCTGCCCCTGCCACAGATTTTCAAAAAATATGGTGTGCATATTTTTTGAAAAATTGAAACAGGTGTGGACAGATGGAGTTGAACCCGAATAAATAAAATGGTGGGTTCACATACGAGTTGGGTTTTGCAGGCAAAGTGTGGCGAAATCCGTACGAGTGGTAAGTTGGAAACGAACATTCCTTCTGTCCCTGCCACAAAATTTACCAAAATATGACACGCATATTTTGGCAGTTTAAGTTGGGTATGTATATGAAAAAAATACTGGATTATATTAAATCTGTGCGTGGCGAATGGTTTAAGATTGTATGGCCTTCGCGCGAGAGTGTTGTTCGGGCGACTATTATGATTCTGGTATTTTCCGGATTGGCGGCGTTGTTCTTTTTCGTTGTGGACAGTATTTTGAACGCGCTGGTTGGTTGGATTTTCTAAACGGGCAAAGGGTATAGATTATGGAAGATAAAATGCAGTGGTTCGTTGTGAATGTTCATACCGGGTGCGAAGATAAGGTTGCACGTAACCTGCGTGAACAGATTGATAAACGTCGTCTTAACGCGTATTTTGGTGAAATTTTGGTTCCGACGCGCGAAATTACAGAGATTAAGGCCGGCAAGCGTGTAAAAACAGAAAAAAAGTTTTTTCCGGGCTATATCGTTGTTCAAATGATTATGAATAACGAAACGTTTTCATTGGTAAAATTGATGCCCCAGGTCGTGATGTTTTTGGGCGCAAAGAATAAACCAATTGCTGTAAGCGAAGAAGAGGCCCGGCGTTTGTTAAAGCAGGTGGAAGAGGGCAGTGTTGTTACCGAAGATGTCGTGTACGAGGTTGGGCAAGAGGTTCACGTTATCGATGGACCGTTTTCTGGCTTTAATGGCATCGTGGCCGAGGTTGATAATGTAAAACAAAAGATGACTGCTACTATTTTGGTGTTTGGTCGTGAAACCAGTGTAGAGTTGGATTTTGAACAGGTGGAAAGGGTATAAAATTGGTTGTATCCAGGGATTTAAATGGCGAAATTCGGGTAACAGTATCGCGTGATGAATTGATGAATTTGTTGCAAAAATGGCGTGAAAAGCCCGAAACAAAACAGTTGATTGCCAGATTAAATGCCGAACGTCGCGAATATATTGAAAAGATTATGTCTGGGATAAGGGTGCGGCAAAAATAAGTTTTTGGATTTTTGTGGCGTGTGCCAATAAAAATCCACCCGTGGTAGATGCGCCACATCATACCACGAACACTAACCAAAAAATGGAGTGATAAAAATGGCAGCAAAAAAAGAAGTCAAGGGGATTGTAAAATTAGTTGTCCCCGCGAAACAGGCAAATCCTGCGCCACCGATTGGTCCGGCGTTGGGTGCGGCCGGTGTTAATATTGCAGAGTTCTGCAAACAATTTAATGACAAAACCGCCGATAAAGAACCGGGTATGCCGATTCCGTGCATTATTACTGTTTATACAGACCGCAGTTTTGAATTTATTATGAAACTGCCGCCGGTGTCGTACTATATTAAAAAGGCGCTGAAGTTGAAAATCGGTTCGCACAAACCGGGGCGTGATTTTGTCGGTACAATTACCAAGGCGCAAATTCGCGAAATTGCTGAAAATAAAATGCCGGACTTGAATTGCTCTACCATTGAATCTGCGATGAATATCGTTGCGGGTCAGTGCCGTTCAATGGGCGTAAAGGTGGAGGAATAAACAATGAAACTGACAAAAAGACAGCAAACTTGGGCTAAATTAGATAAAGACAAGGTTTATTCAATTGCCGATGCGATTGATGCGTTGCGTGAATATTCGTCCAAGAAATTTGATGAAACATTGGAAATAGCAATCCGTTTGGGGGTTGATGTTACCAAGGCGGATCAAAATATTCGTGGAATGGTGTCTTTGCCAAATGGCACGGGCAAAACGGTTCGTGTCGCGGTATTTACCGTTAACAGCGCGGACGAGGCTAAAAAAGCGGGCGCCGATGTTGTTGGTGGCGAAGATTTGATTGAAAAGGTTGCCGCCGGCGAGATTAATTTTGACCGTGTTATTGCAACACCGGATATGATGCCAAAAATGTCCAAGGTGGCACGTATTCTGGGCCCCAAGGGTTTGATGCCAAATCCGAAATTGGGTACGGTTACGAATAACGTTGCGGATGCCGTTGCCACCGCCAAGGCGGGACAAATTGAATACCGTGCGGAAAAGAAGGGTATTATTCACGCCGGTGTTGGCAAAATGTCTTTTGCAACCGACAAATTGGTCGAAAACATCAATGCGTTGATTGAACAATTGAAAAAGGTAAAACCTGCATCTGTCAAGGGTCAGTATATTTTGGGCGCGGCCATTGCCACAACCCAGGGACCTGGATTAAAGATAGATGTAAAATAATAAATCGTGACGTGAAAAAATTTTTTTCACGTCACGTACAGATTTCTGTCCGTGACTGATGGTGCCCGGGAAACCGGACTTAATTGCCATCATAGACAAAGAAAAAATTCTTTGGGGCAGGAAGCAAGGCCCCACCCAACGGCAACGTTGGATGGAAAGTTTAACAAAACAGGGATTTTGAATTTAATTTCGAAATCTTGCAGATAAGGGTAAAGATATGAGACGCGAAGAAAAATCAGATTTGATTTCAGCGTTGCAATCGTCCTTGAAAGATGCAAACGGTGTTTTCGTTATTGAAAACCACGGTTTGACAGTTCGCGAGATGGAAATTTTGCGCAATGAATTGCGTCCTTTGGTTTCCGTGTTCAAGGTTGTCAAAAACCGTTTGATGAAATTGGCGTTAAAAGACACCGATTTTGAACCCGTATCAGATATGATGAAGCGCCCAACCGCGGTTGCAGTTGCAACGGATGGATTGGCGGTTACCAAGGTATTGGCCAAATTTGCGGATGAACATCCGAACTTGACCATTATTGGTGGTAAAATGGATGCGGGCGTATTAAGCAAAGACGATATATTGCAATTATCCAAACTGCCGTCCCTGTTGGAAATTCGTGGTACTATTGCGCGTATCTTGGTTGAACCTGCGTCGCGCCTGGCACGTGTTTCCGCAGAGTATGGAAAAAAGAATTAAAATAAACCAGAACGTAAATGTTCTGATTACATAGGAGCAAAACAATGGCAGACATTCAAAAATTAGTTGAAGAATTGTCAAAATTGACTGTTATGGAAGCAGTCGAATTGTCCAAAGCATTGGAAGAAACGTGGGGCGTCAGTGCCGCCGCCGCGGTCGCGGTTGCGGCCGGTCCGGCTGCTGCGGCCGCCGAAGAAAAATCGGAATTTGACGTTGTTCTGTCCGATGTTGGCGCAAATAAACTGGCCGTTATCAAGGCGGTTAAAGACATCACTGGTTTGGGGCTGGGCGAAGCCAAGGCATTGGTTGAATCTGCACCCAAGACCGTAAAAGAAGCCGTTGCCAAAGATGAAGCCGATAAAATGAAGGCGACATTAGAAGCGGCCGGTGCCAAGGTTGAATTGAAATAATTCATCCCGAACCGTATGGTTCAAAAAACAGCAAGTCGCGACAAATGTCGCGCAAACGCCGCCCATCTGGGGAAAAATCCCCAGGTGGGCACAAAGGCGTATAAATATATATAAAACAGTTTCGTTTGCAAAACGCATAAAATAAAGGATTGAAACCAATGGCAGTTATCCAGAAATTCAGAAAATCTTTTGGAAAAAGTTTTTTGCAAACTCCGCTTCCCGATCTGGTTGAAATTCAATATAATTCTTACAAAGATTTCCTGCAGGCAGATGTAGACCCACAAAACAGAAAGAATATTGGTCTGCAAAACGTTTTTACATCTATGTTCCCAATTCGGGACTATGCGGGCATTGCCGACCTGGAATTTGTTGAATATACGTTGGATAAGCCCGTGTATAATGTCAAGGAATGTATGTTGCGTAACCTGACATATTCCAGCAAATTAAAACTGAAGCTGAGATTGATTTTGTGGGATATCGCCGAAGACGGCAAAAAAACGCTGCGCGATATCAAGGAACAGGAAATATTTATGGGCGATGTGCCGTTAATGACCAACCGGGGCAGTTTTATTGCCGCCGGTGTTGAACGTGTCATCGTTTCGCAAATGCATCGCGCCCAGGGTGTTGTGTTCGCCACCACCAAAGAGGCAAAAATTGCCGGCAATCCAATTACATATACTGCGCGTATTATACCGGAACACGGGTCTTGGATTGATTTTGAAGAATCCAAGGGTGTAATTTATGTTCGTATTGATCGTCGTCGTAAAATACCGGCCACGGTTTTATTGCGTTGTCTTCCGGCCGCGGCGGATGAAAAGAAATGGCAATCTGATCCGCGCAAACCGACAATTCGCGGTATGGACGATGCGGAAATTTTGGGCGTTTTTTATAAGCGTATCCCGTTAAAATTTGATGGTAATATGTGGGTTGGTCAAACAAACACATTCGAAGGTCTGGATAAATACCGTTTAAATTATGATTTATTAAATCCGCGTGATAAAAAGCCATTGGCGTCCAAGGGTGACCGTATGAACGCCAAGCGTTTAAAACGTGTTATGGATGCATCCAAAGAATTTGGTATTATGCCGGAATCTTTGATTGGCGAATATTTGTTTGATCCAATTTTGGATGCCGAAGGTAACGTTGTTTATCGTGCCGGCACAGAAATCACACCGGATGTTTTGTCTGATTTGGAAAAGATGAATGTCAAAGAAATATCTTTGATTTCCATTGATAATACGACGATTACTGCACATATGCGTAACACATTGATTGCGGATAAAACGGTTAATCGTGAAGAGGCATTAATTGAAATCTATAACATCATCCGTCCGGGTGAACGTCCCACGCTCGAGGCGGCCATTAACCTCTTTATGCGTCAAGGCTTTGATGCTGCATATTATGATTTATCGGCGGTTGGTCGGTTTAAGATGAACAAGCGTTTAAAAATTGATTCTGGTAAAAAGCCCGAAGACGAACGTCTGTTATCAAAGTCCGATTTCTTGGCGGTGTTAAAAACGTTGGCAAATATTATTGATCACAAGGATACGGTTGATGATATTGATAATTTGTCGAACCGTCGTGTTCGCACGGTTGGCGAATTGTTGGAACAGAATTTCCGCACAGGTATGGTTCGTATTGAACGTCTGGTACGCGAAAGTTTGTCATCGCCAAACATTGCGAATATGCAACCCCAAGATGTAATTAATGTAAAGCCATTAATGTCATTGGTTTCTGAATTTTTGGGCACGTCGCAATTGTCCCAGTTTATGGACGCGTATAATCCGCTGTCTGAATTGGAACACAAGCGTCGCATTTCTGCGCTGGGGCCGGGCGGATTAAACCGTGATCGTGCGGGTATCGATGTTCGTGACGTTCATCCGACGCATTATGGTCGTTTATGTCCGATTAATACACCCGAAGGTGCAAACATTGGTTTGATTAACCATTTGGCGACATACGCACGTGTAAATCCATATGGGTTTATTGAAACGCCGTACTATGTTGTTGAAAACAGTAAAATCACCGACAAGATGGTTTACCTGACTGCGGATGAAGAATTGGGGCACAAAATTGCCCAGGGTAACACCCCAACAACTGCGAACGGGGTTTTGGCCGAAGATACGGTTACTGCGCGTGTTGATGGTGAATTTACAATGGTTCCCAAAGAAGAAATCGACCTGATTGACGTGGAACCACGCCAGGTGGTATCAATCGCGACCGGATTGATTCCGTTCGTTGAAAACGACGACGCTAACCGTGCATTGATGGGTTCCAATATGCAGCGCCAGGCAATTCCATTACTGCGTGTCCAGGCCCCATTGGTTGGTACCGGTATAGAGCGCGAGGTTGCGCGTGATTCACGTACCGGTGTTGCGGCCAAGCACAGCGGTGTTGTTGAATCTGTTGATGCAAATCGTATTGTGGTTAAATGTATGAACAGCCGCAATGTCGTGACGGGTGTGGATATTTACAATTTGGAAAAATTCGAACGCAGCAACAGTGAAACATTGATTCATCAAAAACCATTGGTCAAGGTTGGTGATCGCATTTCTGCGGGTGACATCATTGCGGATGGTTCTTCTATGAACTATGGTGAATTGGCATTGGGGCGCAATGTGTTGGTTGCATTCGTTCCGTGGCGCGGATATAACTATGAAGATTCTATTGTTATTTCCGAACGTATTTCACGTGATGACGTATTTACATCTGTGAAAATAGTTGAAAAAGAATTCAAGGTTCGCGATACCCAATTGGGGCCGGAAAGTTTAACACGCGACATCCCAAATGTCAGTGAAGAGGCGTTAAAGAATCTGGACGAATCTGGTATTATTTACGTCGGTGCGCGTGTAAAACAGGGCGACATCTTGGTTGGTCGTGTTTCGCCGAAATCCGAAACATTATTAACCCCAGAAGAGGCGTTATTACGCAACATCTTTGGCGAAAAGGCATTAAATGTCAAAGATACGTCTTTGCGTGTTGGGCCGAACGAAGAGGGTACGGTTATTGGTGTGAATGTTTTGACACGTCACGGTGTTAAAAAAGATGAACGCACCCAGATGATCGAACTGCAAAAAATCGAAAAGATTAATCGCGATCGTGAAGAAGAAACGTCTATTATGGAACGCGGCTTTGCGGACCAGATTTTCCAATTGGCCGAAGGTCAGGTTATTGATGCCGGCACAGGCAGTTTAAAGCCGTTTGTCGGCAAAAAACTGACGCAAGAGGTTTTTGAAGGTATCAAACCAACAGATGTGAAAAAACTGGTTGTGCGTAACAAAGAAATCCAGACCAAGATTGACGAACTGCGTGAACAACACGTGGCCAAGTTAAAGGCACTGAATGACAAGGCCGATGCCGAGGTCGCCAAAGCAACCGAAACGAATTCGTTGGGTGCGGGCGTATTAAAAGAGGTCAAGGTCTATATCGCACACAAAATGAAACTTCAGCCGGGTGATAAAATGGCCGGTCGTCACGGTAACAAGGGTATTGTATCCAAGGTTGTTCCAATCGAAGATATGCCGTATATGGAGGATGGAACCCCGGTTGATTTGGTGTTAAATCCATTGGGCGTGCCGTCGCGTATGAACCTGGGCCAGATTTTGGAAACGCACCTGGGGATGGCGGCGCGTACATTGGGGCAACAGATTGGTGCCGTCCTGGAAGAGGTTAAGCAAAAACGTGCGGTTACCGATGATTTACGCACCATTATGGGCAAGGTTTATGGCAAAGATGTTTCCGAAAAATTGGAAAAAATGACCGATACCGATGTCCGGGCCGAGGCCGCATTACTGCGTGATGGTGTTCCGATGGCGACACCGACATTTGACGGTGCAACGTCCGAGGACATCAGACGGATGTTAAAGTTGGCAAAATTGCCGGAAACGGGACAATTCACGTTATATGATGGTATGACGGGCGAAAAGTTTGCGCGTCCGGTAACGGTTGGCGTGATGTATATGTTGAAACTGCATCATTTGGTTGATGAAAAGATTCACGCACGTTCAATTGGAAACTATTCTTTGGTCACGCAACAGCCATTGTCGGGCAAGGCCCATATGGGTGGCCAGCGTTTGGGTGAAATGGAGGTTTGGGCACTTGAGGCACACGGTGCCGCCCACCTGCTGCGCGAAATGCTGACCGTCAAATCAGATGACATTGTTGGCCGTACCAAAATGTACGAAGCGATTATATCCGGCAGCAATGATTTCCAAACCGGCACGCCCGAGGCATTTAATGTGTTTGTGCGTGAATTGCGCGGATTGGGATTGGCATTGACACCAAAGAAAATAGACTAAAAAAACTCGTACGTATCGGCATTAAACCAAGATGTCGATGCGTACAAACCCTTAAGCGACTGAAAGGAGCAAAATATAATGACCAATATGTTGCAGAAGATATTTGGACAAATCGAAACCAAGGAACAGTTTGACGCACTGCGCATCACCATCGCGTCACCCGAAGAAATACTGTCTTGGTCCCACGGCGAGGTTAAAAAACCAGAAACGATTAATTATCACTCGCTTAAACCAGAGCCCGAGGGATTGTTTTGTCAACAGATTTTTGGCCCGGTCAAGGATTATGAATGCGCCTGTGGCAAATATAAAAGAATTAAATTCCGTGGCGTTGTTTGCGAACGTTGCGGGGTCGAGGTTGGATCTTCGACCGTTCGTCGTGAACGTATGGGGCATATTAAGTTGGCAATGCCGGTTGCGCATACCTGGTTTTTACGCGAAGGAAAAATTGCCACGCTGTTAAATAACTTGCCCCAGAAAAAGTTGGAACAGGTTATTTCGTACGATGCATATATTGTTATTGAACCGGGGTTAACAAGTTTAAAGCAATATGATGTTATCAGCGAAGATGAATATCAAAAGGCCGTCGAAGAATTTGGCGCGGATGCGTTTCACGTTGGAATTGGTGCCGAAGGTATTCGCAGCATTATTGCCAATCTTGATATGGGCGATGAACGTACCCGTCTGCGCGCAGAATTGGCGGAAACAAAATCTGATGCCAAGCGCAAAGGTTTAATCAAGCAATTAAAACTGGTCGAAGCATTTTTGGATTCCAAGACAGATCCGGCCTGGATGTTACCAGATGTTATCCCGGTTATTCCACCGGATATGCGTCCGCTGGTTACATTGGATGCGGGACACGTTGCGGCATCTGACCTGAATGATTTGTATCGTCGTGTCATTATTCGTAATAATCGTTTAAAAAGATTTATCGAAATGCACGCGCCGGAAATCATTGTTCGCAATGAAAAGCGTATGTTACAAGAGGCGGTCGATTCTTTGTTCGATAACGGGCACAAGGCACGTCCGATGGTTTCACAAAATCGTCGCCCGTTGAAGTCTTTGTCTGATTCCCTGCGTGGTAAATCGGGCCGTTTCCGTATGAATATGTTGGGCAAGCGTGTGGATTATTCGGGCCGCAGTGTTATTGTGTCTGGACCATCGCTGAAATTGCACCAGGTTGGTTTGCCAAAAACAATGGCATTGGAATTATTCAAGCCATTCGTTTATGCGCGTTTAATGGCGGGTGATTATGCAAACACGTTAAAGACCGCGCGTAAAATGGTTGAAAACGGCGAAGATGTTGTATGGGAAATTTTGGAAAAGGTTATTCACCAACATCCGGTTCTGTTAAACCGTCAACCGACTTTGCACCGTTTGTCAATGTTGGCATTTGAACCGGTGTTAATAGAAGGCAAGGCAATCCGTCTGCATCCGTTGGTGTGCAAGGGATTCAATGCTGACTTTGATGGTGACCAGATGGCCGTGCACGTTCCAATTTCATTAGAGGCACAACTAGAGGCACGCACATTAATGTTGTCGTCCAATAACATTTTATCACCGGCCAATGGCGAACCTATGATTGTGCCGTCCCAAGATATGGTTTTGGGTGTGTACTATATTTCGCTGATTAACGGCGAACACACGGATAAATCACCGCGCTTTGCCAATATGGACGAAGTAAAAATGGCGTTGGAAAACAAATCCATCACGTTGCACACACCAATTGTTGCGCGTATCAATGGCAATATTTATAAAACAACGGCCGGACGTATGATTCTGGGCCAGTTGTTGCCAAAATCTGACAATATGCCATTCGATTTGGTAAACAAGGTTATGCCCGTAGGTGAAATCAAATCATTATTGGCAACGACGTATGAACGTTGCGGGGACAAGGCAACAATTCTGTTGGCCGACGCGTTAAAAGACACCGGGTTTGAACAGGCCGCACGCAGTGGTATTTCCATCGGCTATGATGATATTGTTATCCCAGAAGAAAAGAAAACAATTATCGAAGAAACTGAACGTGCCGCCGAAGAAATCAATGAACAATATCAAAATGGTTTATTATCTGGTGGCGAAAAGCATAATAAACTGATTGACCTGTGGCAGAATACAACCGATAAGATCGGTGATTTGGCGTATGCTGCGCTGGGTAAAACGACGGGCGATCATTGGAATTCTGTTTTGATGATGGCGTTGTCCGGGGCCCGCGGTTCCAAGCGCCAGATTCAACAGGTTGCTGGTATGCGTGGTATGATGCAAAAGCCCGACGGGTCTATTATAGAAGTTCCAATTATTTCGAACTTTAAAGAGGGCCTGACAATGGCGGAATACTTTACGTCCACCCACGGTGCGCGCAAAGGTATGTCCGACACGGCGTTAAAAACGGCTGACGCGGGTTACCTGACACGTCGTTTGGTTGAATTGGCGCAAAATACGGTTATTACCGAACACGACTGTGGTACAACTGAATATATCACGGCCAAGCCTGTATACCAGGGCAGCACATTATCCGTGCCATTGGGTGATGTTGTTCTGGGGCGTACCGCCGCGCACGATATTGTGCACCCGATTACCAAGGAAGTAATTGTTCCGGCCGGTGAATTGGTGACCAAGGTTGCCGCGCGCAAAATTAATGAATCAGGATTACCGTCTGTTGATGTTCGCAGCGTTTTGACCTGTTGCAGTGACGGATTGTGTGCGAAATGTTATGGTATGGATTTGTCCCGCCAGGCATTGGTTCACGTTGGCGAGGCCGTTGGTGTTATTGCCGGCCAGTCCATTGGTGAACCAGGTACTCAGTTAACATTGCGTACGTTCCACATTGGTGGTGTTGCGTCCGGCGGTGCAGAAAGCCATTACATAGAGGTTCCTGTTGCCGGTACCGTAAAATTATCTGGGGTTAACACAATCAAGAATTCTGCGGGCCGCATTGTGGTTCTGTCACGAAACGGCGAATTATCCGTTGTTGATGCCAAGGGTGAAAGCCTGTTCACAACGAAATTACCGTATGCCGCAATGATGATTGTCAGTGACGGTGACACCGTTGAAAAGGGCGCCAAAGTTGCAGAATGGGATCCATACGCAAATACAATCATCGCGGAAAAAGACGGTATCGTTCAATTCCAGGATTTGATTGAAAACGTATCGTATCAAGAAGAGGTTGATTCTACAACTGGTATTGTTTCGCGCAAGGTTATTAACTGGAAGGCAAATACCAAGAAAGCGTTAAATCCTGCAATTACATTGGTTGATGACAAGGGCCAGGTTATTTCTTTGGGCGGTAAAAAAATCGCAGAATACCTGTTGCCGATGTATTCAATTTTGAATGTATCAAATGGCGCGACTGTTTCTGCGGGTGATGTGTTGGCGCGTATCCCGGTTCAGACCAAACGTACGGGCGATATTACCGGTGGTCTGCCACGTGTTAACGAATTGCTTGAGGTTCGTCGTCCATCCAACCCAGCATTATTGGCCGAGGTTGACGGTATCATTGAATTGGAGGATGCGAAATCAAAAATCATCATTCGCATTATGCCAGATGATGGTACGGCGCCCGTTGAATATGCGGTGCCCAAGGGTACAAACCTGTTGGTGCGCAGTGGTGACATTGTTAAAAAGGCCGATAAATTGGTTGACGGCGATCCGGTTCCACAGGATATTTTGCGTATCTTGGGCCAGAAAGCATTGGCAACATTTATGGTCGAACAGATTCAACAGGTTTATCGTCTGCAGGGTGTGTCAATCAACGACAAACATATTGAAATTCTGATACGCGAAATGACACGTCGTGTGGAAATCACAAATCCGGGCGATACAGGATTCTTGATGGGCCAGGTTGTTGATCGTGTTGATTTCGAAGAAGAAAATGCACGTGTTGTGCACGATGGCGGTCGTCCGGCCGAAGCGTCCCAGGTTCTGGTTGGATTGACACGGGCGTCATTGACATCACGTTCATTTATATCGAATGCATCGTTCCAACAGACAACCAAGGTTTTGGTTGATGCGGCAATTGGCGGCGCAACCGATAAATTGGTTGGAATCAATGAAAACTTGATTGTTGGGCGTCTGATACCGGTTGGAACGGGGGCCTATGTCCGTCGTGTTCGCGAAATTGCGCGTGAAGAAGAACGTGCCGAAAAACTGGCGCGTGACGGTAATGCGCAACAGCAGTTGTTGGACATCTGATGTGACGGGCTGTATTTTTCATTCGGAACCCGGCGACAAATATGTTACCGGGGACCGGATTATGCCGGGATATAAACTTTTCCTTGCAAATGCCCCAGATTTTAATAAAATACCTAACTGTAAATAAAAGGATAATAAAATGGCAACGCCAAAAAGTAAAACAAGCAAAGCACGTTCGGCCCAGCGTCGTTCACACGATGGTTTGTCTGTAATGCCGTGCACGGTATGCAAGACCTGTGGCGAAAAGAAACGGCCGCATCACGTATGCCCGGCGTGTGGCGCAAAATAATAAATAAGAAATAAAAAAATGGCAGAATTTGGCGCGTATGTAATATTGTGCCATTCTGCTTTTTTAATGTTATTATGTCAACAGAAAAAAAGATCATAGCAATTGATGCGATGGGCGGGGATAAAGGCCCGAATGCTGTATTGGGGGGAATGAATCAATTTCTGTACCAAAATGGCGAAACGGGTGTGTTCTTTCGTCTGTTTGGGCCAAAGAAACAATTAACTGCGTTGTTGGCCAAATATCCGCGCGTCGCCCGCAATTGCGAGGTTATTGATGCACCCGGTGTGGTCAAGGGAACGGACAAAGTGCGTGATGTTATTCGGCACGCCCAGGATACGTCAATGTATATGGCCATTCGTGATGTTCGTGAAGGTAACGCATCTGCGATTATCAGTGCGGGTAACACGGGAATTTTAATGTCTTTATCAAAGTTGGCGTTAAAGACCGTTGACGGTATTTCTCGTCCGGCGATAACGACTATGTTGCCATCGGGGGGCGGTGATTCACGTGTGGTTGTATTGGATTTGGGTGCAAACGTTCATTGTGACGAGCGGGATTTGTTCGATTTTTCCATCCTGGGCAGCGTTTATGCCGAAGTTATCGGTAAAATGCCGCGGCCCAAGGTTGGGGTCTTGAATATTGGATCCGAAGAAACCAAAGGTAACGAGGTTTTACAAAAACTGAATAAAATCTTGATGGAAAATAAAGATAAATTGCCATATGAATATATCGGTTTTGTCGAAGGAAATGATATTGGCGGTGGTAATGTCCAGGTGGTTGTGACCGATGGTTTTACCGGTAATATCGTTTTGAAAACTGTTGAAGGTACCGCCAAGTTGATCAAGCGCGTGTTGGTTGACAATCTGAAAAAATCAGTGTTGGCAATTATTGGTGCGTTTTTCTTGGTGCACGTTTTTAAACGTTTAAAGAATAAAATTGACCCACGTTCTTATGCGGGCGCAACGTTTTTGGGACTGCGTGGTTTTGCGGTAAAAACCCACGGTAACAGCGATGCGTTGGCATTTGCAAATTCTATTAAATATGCATCGGATTTAACGGCGGCGAACTTGAATGACGTGATTGCGTCGCGTGCGGCATCTGTGTCCAAGATTCGTGATGAAATCACAAACCAAGAATAATATATTTTCGTGTTTTTTTTGCATCCCGCATTGCGGGATTTTTTATTGGGAATATGTACGTATTGATATTGGTAATGTTTTTTTAGACCCTGGGGATATAAAAATGGGGGGAAATAAAATGCGACCAAGAACATCAATACTGACAATTATTCTTTTATATGCTGTATCACCGGTATTTGCAGCCGATGCGCCAGACTTTAATACATTTTATACATTGTATAAAATGGCGATGGCACAAAACGATATAACAATCACTGCAGATATGGTATCAACACGTCTTATCAGTGTACCCGGGGCCGCGCAAACCGTTATAAATGGTGGCGGTTTTGGATTTGATGGTGGTGCGCAAAATGGTTTTACTGTTTCGAACGGATATACATTTAATATTGAAAACGGTGGGGATTTTGATGCTTCGTCCCGGCCCGCAATAATCAGTAAATCGTATAACAATTTTATCAGTCCCCAGGGCGCAGTTATTGCCAACCTTGGTGGCCAGGTTACGGTAAATAATGTTGCGTTTTCAGAAAATTCATCCACATATGGTGGCGGTGTATTATATCAGAATAATTCTGGCACAATAAACGTTTCTGATTCTGTTTTTGATTCAAATAATACCACGCGTGGTGATGGCGGGGTTTTGTATAACGAGTATGAAACAATCGCCACATTTAATAATGTTGTATTCCAGAATAATTCCGCACGTGATTATGGTGGTGTAATATTTAATGATGGCACATTAAATATTTCGGACAGTGTGTTCTTGGATAACACCGCGTCCAGTGGGGCAGGGCTTTATAATTCTAATGAAATGATTTTAAATAATGTCAGTTTCACAGACAACAAAGGTACATCTGATGCGGGGGCAATTTATACGACCGGTGCGATGAATTTGAACAACGGTGTATTTGAAAATAATTCTGGCGCGACGGGCGGTGCGATTGGTAATTATGGGATAACAGGTGACACACTTTATTCGACGGTTGCAAATTCAACCTTTATAAATAACAGTGCCGAATATGGCGGTGCAATTTATAATTGGGATGATATTTATGTTATCGACAGTGTATTTGAAAATAATAGTGCCACAGATGGGGGCGGTGCAGTTTTTAATCTTGGGGAATTGTATTTAATTGCGCGTGATAAAGACTTATTGTTTTCTGGTAATACCGCATCAGGCATATCAAACGCAATTCACTCAACGGGCGTTATTGGTATAAATGCCGCCGCGGGTCGAACCGTTAACTTTCAAGATTCTATTACAGGCAATGGTGAAATATTAATAAACAGATTCTATATTTACGACGCACAAAATGTTCCGACCGGCGGTAATATATTACTGGGGGCGGATATGTTTGGGTTTAAAGGGAATGTCACGATGTATGATGGTACACTAAGCATTGGCGAAGGGGGACGATTTTTTAATTCTGAAAATTTACAGATTTTGGGCGGTACCCTGAACTTGGGAACAAATATAATAACGGCCCAAACGGTTACGTTTGGTGCGGATTCGACATTGCGTCTTGATATAAATGATAAAGATGCCTATGGTGCAATCGTTGCAGATGCGTTTAATATATCATCTGGGGCGCAATTGGATGCAATATTGGCGCCTTCTGCGATGGGTAATCAAGATACATTACGTGTGCATTTGTTGCGCGGAAACGCGCCTATAAATGATGCGTTTATTCCGACAATAAATAATAACATATATATGTTTACTCAATTGGGCAACGGTTGGTACGAAATTGCACAACTAAGTAATTATGCCGATGTTATTGACGGTGCGGGTGGAACCCAGAATAATATGAATACCGCCACCGCGTGGCAAAATACGCCGGACGAATCAAATCTTATTGGGCGTGCCGTATATAATCGAATGTATGAATTGTTACAGACAGATGCGTATGAATACATCCACGCGTTAAGTGCATTGGCGCCTTCGCCGGCACCGTTGTTACAGATGTTGGCAACGTCATATACATCGCGTTTGGGAACGCTGTTAATGGATACGGACGATGCGACCGCATATTCTGTTGGACGTGGAAAAATTTGGGCATCTGGTATTGGTGGTGGTGGCCATCTTGGGGGGAATGCGCATTATGCAGATTTTGATCGCTATGGCTTTGGTGGCGCGGTCGGTACAGAATATTCGTATGCTGATTTTACATTGGGGGCATCGTATATGTATCAATACGATCGTTTAAAAAGTTGGTCACGAACGCTTCACACGCCCACGCACGGTGGTGGAATTTATATTCGGTATGATACGCCATATAATCTTGTTTTGCGTGGAACGGGAATGATGTTTTATACTGATGTGCACGAAACCAAAAATGCGGCCGGCTTTGGCATAGATAATAATTCAGATGTGTACACATACAGTGGACTTGCCGATATAGGGTATCGTATTTCGGAACTGGATTGGAATTTTACACCACGTATTGGTGCACAATACACAATTGTACATCGTGATAATTCAATCGATTCAGTCGGTCAAGAAATTGCGTCGCGCGATTTACACTTTTTAACGGCGTACACTGGTTTAACGGTTGCGCGTTATAATTTTATGATGGGCGGAATTACCATTAATCCAGAATTCATAATTGGTGCGTCGTATGATTTACGCAGTGATGCGGATATGTATAACGTATCTGTGAATGATATATCATACATTATATCTGGTCGTGTGTTACCGCGTTGGGCATTAAATTCTGAATTAAAATTGCGTGCAGAATTTAATCCTGTATCTGAATTAGAATTTGGGCTGGGGGTTGATTTGCGCCAAGATTACATAAATTATATGGCGCATTTACGTGGTACTTTGCGTTTTTAATTATTTACAAAGACGGCAAATAAAATAAATCACCGGCAATTGCTTGCCGGTGATTTCTCCCCTCCTTCTGGTTTCCCAGAAACTGTATATTGCCCGATGGACCGCACGCCCGGGCGGCGTAATTATGCGGCGCGCGCAACGGGTGTTGTTTGTGTGCCATCGGCGGTGTCCATAATTTTTTTCGCCTCGGCAAAGACCATTTCTTTGACGCGCAGTGCCAATGTTTTTGTTTCCAATGTTTCTGCGGCAACATCAAAGTTATCGGTCCGGATTTGCAGTGATACGTATGCACCAACCAGTGATGGGCGCGGCAAATCTTCAATAGAGCGTGGTGCATTATTATGGCCAATTTGCAATTCGTCGGCCAAAGATATAATTTGTCTGTCCTCGTTAACCCAAACAGTTGTTGTTAAAACTTGGTTCAGGGCAATCATAATTTCTTTAATAGACTTTGACATTGTGCGGTCCCTCCTTTCGGGTTTTTGTGAAAAATCAAATATTTTTGTATGTACAACGTGTATTTACAAAAATCAGATTTGAATTTTCGGTTAAACTTTTGTTTTTGCCGGAAATCCGGATTTTTCGCGGAAATCTGGGGCTTTTAAATCTTTTCTCCTTGTCTATACAAACATCTTAGAACAAAAACGAATCGCAGGTCAAGTACAAAATATAAATATTTTAATATTATTCAAATTTAATATGAAATTACTTATAAAACCATAAAATCCCATAAAATAATTATAAAATGTCATTGACAACCATAAATGGGCGTGCTAAATTTTTTACGAAGTCACGGAAAGGGGGCCGGGCGGATGCCCAAAACAAGGACCGAAAAATGTCATTGTTTCTCTCATCTTATGAAAATCGTTTGGATACCAAGGGGCGAATATCTGTGCCGGCCGCCTTTCGGGCTTCGGTTGCGTCTGAAAAATTTCCCGGTGTTGTTTTATATCGTTCGTTTACCCATAATTGCATCGAAGGTTTGTCTATGTCCCGTATGGAGCAGATGGCATCCGCCACGGACAAAATGGGTGTTTTTGACAGTGAACTTGACGATTTGTCTGCGATGTTGTTTGCGGATGCACGTCCATTGGCGTTTGATGTAACGGGGCGAATTGTTATTCCGGCGGATTTACTACGTCACGCGGGCATAACGGATACGGCGATTTTTGTTGGCCGCGGTAACAGTTTTCAGATATGGAATCCGGATGCTTTTCGTGCGGCCCAGGAACGTTCTTTGAATAATTTGCGGGCGGCGCGTCCGAATCTGATTTTATCATAATTTGTTACATTTTTCTTACGATTACAATCCGATTTATACCGTTTGTTCTGCGTGATATAGTTTATATACGGGGGCGTTTATTATGGCGGATGATAAAATCACATACGATATATTTCCGGATGGTTTGGGTTTCTGGGCAAACTGCGACGGCAATCACGTCGGTGAAATAACATTTGTTCGCGTCGGTGGGGACAAGATGATAATAGATTATACCGCGGTTGCCGAAAAATACAGAAATGGTTCTGTTGGATTAAATCTTGTTCGTTGTGTGGCGGCATTGGCCCGTACCCAGCATCGCAAAGTAATAACATTATGTCCGTTTGCAACCGCGATGTTCAGTCGTTATCCTGAATTTGATGATGTTCGTTTATTGCATACGCGATAAAATATTTTCACGCTTGAACAAGGTGTTATTTTTTACTAGCATTTGCGACAAAGGAAAAAGGGGATTGTTTTATGTCGCGTAAGTTACGTATATGGTTAATATTTTTAATCTTTTTAAATGGATATGTCAGTTTGTCGTTTGAATTGGTCGTTCTGCGTCAATTGGGATTCTGGGTCGGGTCCAGTGCCGTAATTACAAGTATTATTATGGGTACTTTTTTGGGCTTTATGTCATTGGGATATTTTCTTGGCTCGTCTGGGCGTATTGCGCATCACCGTATTCGCACGATTTTATCAATCAGTTTCATTGTGATTGCATTATTTGCGTGCCTCGCGTCAAGTTTTCCGTTGGTAACAGAATACTTTGTTCATTTGTATCGTTGGGGTATCACGTCCAGTGTTGTTCAAACATTTATTTTTTCATTTTTATTATTATCCATTGGACCGTTTTTGTTTGGGTTTAACACAACGTTGTTGTCACGTTGTCTGCATCGGTATAACACGAATTATACCGGTAATATTATGGCGTGGGACACGATTGGGTCTGTGTTGGGGTCTTTGTTAACGACATTGATATTGATGCCGTTTGTTGGGGTAAATCATACGGTTATATTGATAATTGCATTGGCGGCATTTGCGGCGATTGTGACGCGACCAAAGTGGTGGACGATATTGTTGTGTGTTGCGATATTGGTTCCGTCCATTTGGATTAACAGCAATTATGTCCAGCATAAAAATTTTGGTATTTTGGTAAACAATGCAAATTCGACAATTTCTGTGTCCCAGTTTTCTGACGGAATGCGTATTTTATATATGAATGGTTTGCCAATGTCTTTGTATAATCCGCGCACGGGCCAGAATGCAGAATACATAGATTACTTGAACAAGCATTTTATATATAACATTCCCCGTGATCATCGTCGTAATATTTTGGTTTTGGGTGCGGGCGGATTTACGGCGGGTCTGAATGATACGTATAATGATTATACGTTTGTGGACATAGAATACACATTGCGTGACATATCAGAAAAATATTTCTTGGGGCGCAGTTTACCGGGGAACAAGCGCTTCATCGTCCAGGATGCCAGCCAGTATTTAAAAAATACCAAAGAAAAATATGATTTGATATTATTGGATGTATACTCTAATTCATTTCAAATTCCCGAAGGTTTTATAACTGCGGAATTTATGGCACGCGTAAAATCCCGTGTTGCCCCCGATGGAATATTGATTATGAATATAGTATCCAGTCAATCATTCCGTGACAAATATTCCCAGGTATTTGATAATACATTCCATACCGTATTTCCCCAAAATACCCAACGTCAAGTCATAGGTTTTGCCAATCCGTATGCGGATAATGATGTGGCGAATATTTTGTATATATGGTATAACCGTGAATCCGACGACAGAATCTATACGATTAATAAAACGCCCGTCGTTTACGACAGATATGTAAAGTAAAAAACAGGGGGCGCATACCCCCGATTTTTTTATTTGTCTGTATTGTGTTCAATATAACTTAGTAACAATAACAGGTTATAAATTGTAATTTCACTTACCCCGTCTTCGTATCTGCGCAACTCGTCGGGCGTTATGCCAATATCATTGTGTATTTGCTGGGGGGTAACGCCTTGTTGAATACGCATTTCGTGCAATATCCGTCCCAATCGTTGATAATAAATATCTTCGGGTGGAATATCTGTGGTTTTTGCTGTAAAAATATCATAAAGTTCTTGGTTTTTCATACGCCTTCCATTACATATTACACAACCATTATATATTATATGTTATGAAATTTCCACAGGATTAAATAACACAAAAAGGCCCCCATTTTTTGTGGGTTATTTTTGTATGTTTTCCTTTACAAAGTCCCAATTAACCATATTGTTTAAAAAAGCGTCGATAAAATCCGCCCGTCGATTTTGGTAATCAAGATAGTATGCGTGCTCCCACACGTCCAGTGCCAAAATTGGTGTCATACCGTGCGCAATGGGGGTGTCTGCATTTGCGGTTGTGGTAATTTTAAACGTACCTTTATCATATATTACCCAGGTCCAACCACTGCCGAACAGGCCGATGGCCGCGGATTTAAATTCTGATTTAAAATTATCGGCGCCGTCAAAGGCGTTTGCAATTTCGGCAATTGGTGCGCCACCGCCACGCGGGGCCAGACATCTGAAAAAGAAATCGTGATTAAAAACCTGGGCGGCATTATTGAAAATCTTTTTGGCTGAATCGTCATTTGCAGATTTTTTTATAATTTCTATCAGTGGCATATCTGCATATTTCGTGGCTGTAATCAGGTCATTCAGATTTTTGATATAGGTCGCCAGGTGTCGTCCGTGATGACATTTCAATGTCTGTTCGGACATATATGGCACCAGTTCGTTTTCTGCAAATTGTAAAGGAAATTGATTCAGTGAAAACATATTAAAATTCTCCTTTGGGTAATTGTACAAATTTTGCCTTGGGGGCGGCAAAAAAACAACAGAAATATTTTCCGCGAATATTGTTAAAAATGGCTTGCACCTGTGGCATATGGTTTTTATAATCCAATCTAAGACAAAGGAGATGTTATGAAAAAACTGAAAAAAATATCATTGTTATCCGCCGTATTTGGCATTTTGTTTATTGGTGCGGCATCTGCGGCCGATATAAAGTTGTATTATTCACCGTCGTGCCCGCATTGTCATCACGCGCGCGAATTTTTTGTAAATCGTATGGTGTACGAATATCCGAATTTGCGCATTGTCCAAATTAACGTTATGGACCAGGCAAATTTACCTGCGTTCCAAGATACATTGGCCAAATGTAATTATGATAATGGTGGCGTACCTGTTATTGTTGTCGGTGACAAATGTTTCCAGGGATATGCCGACTTTATGCAACAGGAATTGCGTGATGCCATAGAGGTTGACCTGTCTGATGCGGATAAAAAACAGGCGGCCGAAAATAAAAAGGCGTTGGACGAAAATCCAGATGATTTCAAACGTAAACACGCAGATCGCCAGGGTGCGATAACGGAATATAATGCCGCCCAAGAAAACGCTGATGCGGAAAAAAAAAGTGACGCGGCATCACCTGTATATTTCTATGTTTTGTTGATTGTTTTGGTTGCGGCATTGGCATTTGTTCTTGTTCGCAAAGACAAAAAGAAAAAATAAAATTCTTTAAAACGATTGCAACATAATATTGGGATTTTTCAATGTTTGATTTAACGACTTTGGATTATATATATGTGGGCGTCTTGGTGGCGTCCACAATCTGGGCCAGTATTCGTGGCGGTATATTTGAATTGGTCGCAACACTGTCGTGGGTAATTGCGGCATTTGCGGCCCGTTTCATATCACCGTGGCTGGACAAGTTGTTACAGGGTTGGTTTGATTTGTCTGCATCAACAATTGGGACACTGGTCGCGTCGTACTTTATTGTATTTTTTGTGATATTGATGCTGGTCGGTTTCTTTAACCAGCGTTTACGCGAAAAAATTCAAAACAGTATAATGAAGGTAACCGATCGAACATTGGGGATAATATTTGGTCTTATTCGTGGAATTGTGATAATGGGTGTGGTGTATTGGTGCACA
This sequence comes from uncultured Alphaproteobacteria bacterium, assembly GCA_944389495.1. GTDB lineage: Bacteria > Pseudomonadota > Alphaproteobacteria > Rs-D84 > Rs-D84 > Enterousia. The sequence continues at coordinate 95,337 of CALXMN010000001.1, forward strand.
TTGTGGTACTATTCCGATGCGCCGCGTTTGGCACCGTGGGTTGAAAATGCGCGCACGCGCCCAATTATGCAGTTAACGGCATTAAAATTGGACGAATGGTTTTTCCCCGGCCCCGGCAGCAAATTGCTCGCACGTGATATGACGGGCGCCCAGGCAAACCGTGAAATTTTTGAAAATTTAATAGATCCGGCTGTGTCAGATACTGTGAAAACGTCCGATGAAAACCAAGAAACAGGATATACTTCGGATCAACGCAGTGCGGTTGAAAAACAGTTGCTGCAAATTGAAAATGTCGCGCGTGCTGAAGAGGAACGTGCCGCCGCGGCGGAATCTGTGGCGACGGACGATGTTGCGATTGCAACCGATGCAGATGCCGCGGCAACCGCCGCGATGGAAAATGCGGCTGATGATATTGATGCCGCCGATTCTTCGCCCCAGTATGGCAGTGCGGATGCACCCGTTACGTCGGATTAAGATTTTATTGTGTGATGTATTTTAAAACCCGTCGCATTGCGACGGGTTTTTGTTCCTGATGATTTTTTTATTCCCTATTGGCACAATATTATAAAAAGGGGGAATTTTAATGCGACGATATATTTTTTTGTTATTTGTGTTTATGTTAATGTCGCCGAATGTCTTTGCGGCCGATACAGATGCGGCGCGCGGTGTTAATCCGGCGGATAATTTAACAAAAATAGAATTCTTGCCCCAGTTGCGCGCATTTGGGGATTCTTCGATTACGTCGCTGACGTTAAAATACGATCACGCGATTAAACGGGTTTTCGGTATAAACGCAGAATTACCATTATTACGATACAGTGGCCACGGAACATCTGATAACGGAATTGGTGATTTAACGGTTCGTGGTCGTGCACAACATACCTGGGGACGGCATACATTAATTGGTGCCACAGAATTTTTATTGCCGACCGCAACCGAGGATACACTTGGTGCGCAACAATATACGTTTGATCCTATATTGGGATATGTATATTCGTTTGGGCATAATATTTTTGGTGCCTTGGTTGCCAAACAGTTTATATCGTTGCATAACACCGACCCAGACATTTCGCCCGATATAAACCAGGGTCAATACAGAATTTTAATGGGTTACGCATCAAACCAAGGATGGTGGGCACTGTTAGACCCCCAGGTATGGGTAAACTTTGAAACCGGTCATCAAGAATTTTCCGCAGAATTTGAATTGGGAACGATGCTTAACAAGACCACAGGTGCCTGGATACGTGCAGGTCATCGTCTGGGTGGAAATTGGCGTCGCAATGATTGGATGATAATGATGGGAATCCGATTTATGCGATTTTAATCAACATAATAAAAAAACAAAAAAAAGGAGAGAGAAAATGTTCTTAAAAACAAAAATAGGTTTAACGGTTTTTGCTTTATATGAAATATTGGCCGTGTTATTGTTGCATTGTCCGAATACGTGTAATTGGATGTTTGGGTTGTCGTTTTGTGCGGATTCTGTATTAAAGTACTTTATATGGTGTATTGCGGTTCCGTTGGTTGTATTTTTAATTGTGATGTGGATAATGGAAATAATTCGTCGAATCCGTCGCCGTCGTTCATTGTTGTACAAGGCGCGACACGCGGTTCGTAATATGGCGTCAAACATACGTGATCGTGTATCTGAATCAATATCTTCGGGCGATATGGAAAAATTAATATCGGTGGCATTGGTTGCAGGGCTCAAGAAATATTCGGCCAAGAATCCGCGTGCGCATCGCCTTTTGAACGAGATAATGTCCGGTACCCCAGACAACATAGATGTGGAATACAGTGAATATGAAGACGATGATGATGATTATGATATGTATGAAGAAGAATACGCTTCACCATCCAGGTCTACATCCAAACCGCAAAAGAAATCAAAAACAAAAAAACAGTAAACCCAAAAAACAGCCGCCCGAATGGGCGGTTGGTTTTTTGTGGCAACGCTTTGTGTGGGTATAATATTTTATAAATATGATTACGGGTTGAGTGTTTTTTATTCTGGTTTTATCAAATCTGTAAAACAAATCGCGAATACTTATACTTTTTATATTGTTAATCCCGGTCTATTTGCGGGGCGGCGTTCAAAACAGTTTATATATTTTATAATAAAAAATCCCCAATATAGGGGACATATTCTGGTGCCGGATGTCGGACTTGAACCAACGACCTACTGATTACAAATCAGCCGCTCTACCAACTGAGCTAATCCGGCAACGTGCTTTACTATACATTGTGGGCACGCGAATTTCAAGTCAAAAAATTCATAATTTACTTGCAAAGTGCAATTTTGTGCGGAAAATATAATTACTATGATTAAATTACCTGAATTATTGGCTCCGGCGGGTACGCTGGATGCGTTTAAGACGGCCATTTTATATGGTGCGGATGCAATTTATGCGGGGCTGCCGGGGTTTTCTATGCGTGCGCGTGCAAAAATCACTGCGCAAGAGGTGCGTGCCGGCATAGATTTGGCACACGCGGCGGGGCGTAAAGTATATTTGGCGTTTAATTTGTTTGCGCACGAACGCGATTTTGCAAATATGGATCGCGTCGCCGAAACTATACGTTACCTGTGCCCCGATGCGTTAATCGTATCGGACCCGGGTGTGATGATGTGGGTTCGTGATAATTTCCCAGATATGCCGATACATATTTCAACCCAGGCAAATATTTGTTCGGCGCAATCGGTTAAGTTTTGGCAACGTGCGGGTGCACGTCTGTGTGTGCTTGCGCGTGAAGTGTCGCATAACGAGTTCAAGATAATCCGCGAAAAGTGTCCAGATATAGGATTGGAAATATTTGTTCACGGTGCGATGTGTATGAGTTATTCGGGGCGTTGCCTGTTATCTAATTTTATAACGGGGCGCCCCGCCAATCGTGGTGCCTGTGCCCAGTTATGTCGATGGAAATATGATGTTATTTTACGTGAATGTGCCACCGGTACAGAAATGCCAATCGAAGAAGATTCGCGTGGCGCATACATTATGAATGCACGTGATTTATGCCTGATGCCGCGGTTGCGTGATGTAATTGAATCGCGACCGGATTCTTTAAAGATAGAGGGCCGCAATCGCAGTGAATATTATGTTGGCGCCGTTGTGCACGCATACCGTTGTGCGTTGGATGCATATGCGCGTGATCCGGCGGGATTTAATCCTGGGCCATATATGGCTGAGTTGGAACGATTGGAAACGCGCGGATATACAACGGCATTTTTTGATGGGTCGGTTGGTCCCGATGCCCAGAATTATGAAACCGCGCGTTCGTCATCTGAATGGCACGCGGCGGGCGTTATTACATCGCGCAATTCCGATGCGATTGTATTCGAGTTGCGTAATGCGATTTGCGCCGGTTCCAAGATACATTTTATTATCCCCGGCCAAGATACGTCTGTGTCCGTTGATTTACCGCAAATCATAAATGCCAAGACGGGTGATATTGTTCCGAAACTGTCTGCGGGTCAACATAACAGTTTAATTATTCCGCGTAATTGGATTGATGCGTCGGCATACGAAAAATTGGTTCCGTATGTTTTGGCGTACGCACATAAATAAGAATCCCGTGGTTTTAACCCACGGGATTTTTTTTACCACAGTTTTACACGTTGGTCTGGTTCGATATACATTTTATCATCTGGCGTGATATTAAACGCTTCGTACCAGGCATTGATATGCGGTAATATTCCGTTAACGCGCCATTGTCCCAAAGAGTGTTCGTCTGTTTTCGTTTGTTGTAATGCGGCCGCATCGCGAATATTTTGTGCCCACACCCCGGCATATGCGATAAAGAATCTTTGGTCGGGGGTTAATTCTGCAACCGTATTGCTTGGTCGGCCAAAGTTTTTATATGCGGTATAAGATACTGTAATTCCGCCATAGTCGGCCAAATTTTCGCCCAGTGTAAATTCGCCATTTGCGTTTACCCCCGGTGCAATTTCTATTTTATCAAAGAAATCCCGCATAACGTTTGCGCGTGTGGTAAATCCGTCTGCGTCCGCGGCGGTCCACCAATCGCGCAGATTTCCATTCGCATCAAATTGGCGGCCGGAATCGTCATATCCGTGTGTCATTTCGTGTCCTATGACGCTGCCGATTGCGCCATAGTTAAACGCATCATCGGCCGACATATCAAAGAACGGATATTGCAAAATTCCCGCGGGAAAACATATTTCGTTTGTTGATGGGTCATAGTATGCATTAACCTCGTGTGCATTCATATACCAAATGGACGGATCTTTTTTCTGGCCGATTTTTTCGATCCAAAATGCGTCTTCAAATTCTGCAACACGTACAATATTTTCCCACAAAGATACATCGGCACTGATGTTCAGTTTTGAATAGTCGCGCCATTTGTCTGGGTACCCAATTTTTGCGTGAAACGTGTCCAGTTTTTCCAATGCGCGTTTTTTTGTTTCATCAGACATCCATTCCAGGCCTTTGATTCGCATTCCTAATGCGCGTTGAAGATTTTTAACCAATTGTTGCATACGTTCCTTGGCGTCATTTGGAAAATATTTGTTAACATACAGGTGCCCAATTTCTTCGCCCAAGGTTCCGTCCAGTAATGCAACCGCGCGTTTCCAACGTGGTTTTTGTTCCATCTGGCCTGCCATAGTACGGTTATAGAAATCAAAAGATATTTCATACGTTTCGTCATCCAGCAAAGAATCCGCCGCACTGATTATACGATATTTCAGATAGTCGCGAATTAATTCCAAATCTGTATCATTAATAATGGCAATCGATTCGGTAATTGCCTCGGGCTGGTTTATATTAATTTCTGTTGCGGCGGTGGCACCACGTGCGTCCAGGTACACGTCCCAATCAAAATTTGGAAACTGTTTTTTTACATCCGCCACGGTCATTTTGTGATAGTTTGCGTTTGGGTTACGTAATTTTTCTTTGGGATAAAACGATCGTGCCATACGTTCTTCCAGTTCGTATATTTTATTTGCGTCCGCATTAATTCCAAAATTTTTTAATTGCTTTGCAATAAATTCGTGGTATTTTTTGCGAATTTCGATTGATTTTTCATCTTTGTCAAAAAAGTAATCACGCGACAGACCAATTCCACCCTGGCCAATATTATACAGATAGTATTCGCTGTTTTTTTCATCCAGTGCCACGCCATCGCCCCAGAATGCAGATGAAAATCTGTGCATTTTCCCAAGGTATTTTGGTAAATCATTTACCGATTTAATATTGTCTATTTCATTAAAATATGGTTTTACAGGTTGTGTTCCATCGGCGTTTAATTTATCTGCATTCATTGCAATTGCATACAGCGTGCCAATTTTTCCGGTATCTGTTTCCGCGATTTCACGCACCCGCCCGATATTTGTGTCGTGCAAAATTTCAAATGCGCCATATCGTGTATAGTCGGCCGGAATCGGGTTTTCGCGTCGCCACCCCAGTGTTGCATAATCAAAGAAATTATCGCCCGGACGTACAGATGTGTCCATATTTTCAACCCTGATACCGATGTTCATAACTTGCTCCTTTCCTTTTGTTATAATGTATGCCGCGACGATGGCAATTACAACGGCAATTATTCCGATAAAGTTTAAAATTTTATGTTGCATTTTCTGTCCTTGTTATATTTAACACCACGTCATCCAGGACCAACATCCCGCGTTTTGTCGCGGCAATACGCCCGCTATCAGTGATGTGAACCAATTCTGGATTTTTGTATATGTAATCCATATTTATTATTTTTTTTACCATCGTGTCAAGATAAACCCCACGCACCGTACGCATACCTGTTATAACACGTTCTGTGGCGCGTGTCGCATTACGCATTTTTTCAAATTGCACCCCATCCCCCAGTTGTTCGTACCATACATTATTAATCAGAACGCGTCCCGCCGCGCCGCGTCCAATACCGATATATGGTTCCCCATCCCATACATTAAGATTATGTTTGCATTCGCTGCCTGTGACGGCATAGTTTGAAACCTCGTACCGGGGCAGGTTTAATGTTTTTTCAATTGCCATATACATATCGGCCATTTTTTCGTTTGATGGCATATCAAGATTCTTTTTTGCAAATGGTGTGCCCGGTTCCAGGGTCAGTTCATACATCGAACAATGTTTAAGTGCGATATTATTTATTTCGTTGCATAATTTTATAATGTCCGAAACATCATCGCCCGGCAATCCGTATATAAAGTCCGCGCTGTACCGAATTCCGCATCGTTCTGCTGCGGCCAGCAAGTTTATCGCATCGCGTGCACTGTGACGTCGCCCAAGGAATGACAATTTTTTATCATCAAAAGATTGTACACCCACCGACAGACGATTTACCCCGGCGTTTGTAAAAGCGTTCAACTTATCGTTGTCGATTGTTCCCGGGTTTGATTCCAGTGTGATTTCACAATTTGTATCAACATTAAAATTTTGGCATAATTTTTGTATTATTTTTTCAAATACTTTGACCGGCATCAGCGAAGGCGTTCCACCGCCAAAAAATATTGTTGGCACATCAAAGCGTCCCAATATGTTTGTCCAGTGGTCTATTTCGTTTATCGTTTTATTTGCATATGCGTCCCAATCCGGGGCGGCACAGGCGCGTGAAAAAAAAGCACAGTAATTGCACTTGGAAATGCAATACGGCACGTGGATATAGATATTATGTGGAACCGTCATACGGCGTATTTTATATTAAAAAACCTGGAAATCCAGTTTTTGATTGGTTATATAAAAAAAGTACTTTTCATACAAATATTTTTTATGCTAAAATATCCATAACAATGTAGGTATGAATACAGGAAAGTTTGCATTTTTATGCGGAATTTTAATTCCCGTCGTGGCCACTGCGTCGAACGAAGGGGTGCCGTCTTATTATCAAACAAACAATACCACAACGGTTAATCGTGCGGCGTACGGTAAATACGCAGACCAGGGATATACCCAATACGTTGGCCAGTCTGGAAATAAACAGATTGTCGGTTCCCAGACCACAACGTACCAGGTGCCACGTCCAACCGCACCGTCAACAAATGTTATTGGCACGATGACGCCAAACGGCATTGCGATGCCGACCGAAGATCGAACAACACTGTATGCAACATATACGCGTCGTTTTGCGGATTTTGAATTCAAGACGGGTGTAAATTCTGTCTTGGAATGGGATGATATGGTTTTTAATGAAATTGGCGTCGGGATTCAGCACAATTTCAGTATTCGTAATTTTGATATGTTTGCATATGGCGAATACAGTATGGGTTTTATGTCGCACGGCGGTATGTCAATGGATTATGATTTGGAACCGTACGATTCGTCTGATCCGTATAATGGCATATTTACGATTTCTGTGGGTGACCAGACGGGGCGTACCAATCATTTTCGTGTTGGCATTGGTGCGCATCATATTTGGGATTTGGGCGGGTGGAAAATATCGCCTTCGTTTGGGTATGAAATATTTAATCATAACTTGGAAATGTCCGATCATTATTATCCGAATCCTGGCATATTCTTGCCATTAATGACGGCCAACGGTGATTATGTATACGGCGACCTGAACGGAACGTATTATTCTGTCCCAATTAATGTAGAGGCACCCGAGGATTGGTACCAAGTATGTATGTCGCCCGAAGACATTAAATTGGTCCAGACATCAAATTCTGGGGCAATATGGGAAATTGGAACATCGCTTGTTACGGGTGATTATAATCCGGATATGGGGTATGTTCCGTGGGGTGTTGATGCGGGCGAGTGTGTGGTTATCGGTGGCGATGGCCCGGTAATAGTAGAAGGAACAACCCATATATATAATACAACGTGGTCTGGTTTTTATATCGGTTTGGAAATTGAAAAACAAATGACCCTTGCGGACAAGTTGCGTTTTTATTTCCAGGTTGGTTTGCCGCACTATTCATCCGAAGGTACGTGGCCAAATCGTACGGATTGGCAACAAAACCCCAGTTTTATTGACGAAGGTAATAACGGATCCTATTCTTATGCGGCGGAAATGGAATATAATTATCGTATATCTGACCGTATGCAATTGGCGATCAAGGTTGACACCAATTTATTCCACGTTGGTGCGATTGGTGGCGAATTGTATTTGGCGGAATACAGCCAATGGTTGGTTGATGAAAACGGATATTATATTTTGGATGATAATGGGCTGCCTATTTTGGAAACCGTCCCAGCCAGTACAGAGTATATAAGTGATCAACTGGATCACGCCACGTGGCAGTCGTTCGGTTTACATATTGGATTAAAGTATTCTTTCTGATGGGGGTGCGCTATGGCAAGACGCGACTTAATCGCACGCCTGGTGGGCGCTGTGATGGTAATGTTGATACCGATGACGGCGACGGCCGAACGCGGTGTATTTGATGTTGAACGTTGGTATGAAATTTTGGATACTGTGCGTACACGTGCCACGGCGAACGGTGTTTCTGATGATACGATTGATGCCACATTAAAATATCCGGTCTTTATCCCATCTATTGTAAAAAGCGATAGAAACCAGGCAGAATTTAAATTAACACTGGATGAATATCTGGCGCGTACGGTAAATTCGCGCCGTATTAAAAACGGTTTGGAAATGCGTGCGACATATCCAACAATGCTGTCGCGGGTTGAACAAAAATACGGGGTCCAGCAACACGTTATTTTGGCGTTTTGGGGTCTGGAATCAAACTATGGTTCGTATCGTGCGGCGCATAAATTAACGGATGCATTTTTAACCTTGATGTACGAGGGGCGTCGTGAAACGTTCTTTGGGAACCAGTTATTGGCACTGATGAAAATTGCCGATGATAATAATCTGGACATAAATGATATTCGTGGCAGTTGGGCGGGTGCGATGGGGCATTTCCAGTTTATTCCGACAACATTGGCGCAATATGGTGCGGATGGTAATGGTGACGGTCGGATTGATATAATACACAGTGTTGGCGACGCAATGTTCAGTGCGGGAAATTATTTGCACAAATTGGGATGGAATCCGAACGAGCGTATTGTTCGTCGGGTTGCTGTTCCTGCGGACTTTGATATTGGTTTGATGGATGGTAAAACTAAAATGTCGCTGTCAGATTGGGCGATGATGGGAATAACAAATCCGGATGGAACGCCAATTCCGATTGCAGATATGACGGCGGGATTGGTTGCGGATATAAAATTAATCCAGGAACAGCGTGCGGCGTCTGGGGCGGGGGTAACGTCGGATCCGAACGCGATTGATACAGATGTCGCGCCCCAGCCGGTTATATACGCATACTTAACGTATCCTAATTTTTATCGCATTAAAAAGTGGAACAGTTCAAATTGGTATGCAATTGCGATTGCGACATTGGCCGATGAATTAAAGTAATAAAATAATTGAAAATGGCGGTTTTCTTTGGTATTCTTGATGTCATAGGTTTATCAAAAGGATTCTTTTAATGGCTATTAAGGTTCGTGATTACGAGGTTCGTTTAACCCGCAACAAAGAAGAACGTCGCCAGGTGCGCGCCCTGCGTTACGAAGTTTTCGTAGAGGAAGAGGGCGCATCCGCCACCGAAGAGCAAAAAAATCTGCGTGAAGAATATGATGCGTTTGATAGATATGCGGAATATTTGGCGGTATTTCATAACGGGAAAATTGTTGGTACATATCGTATCATTGATCGTAATGCGGCCGACAAAATGGACGGTTTTTATACAGAATCTGAATTTAATATTTCCAAGATAAAAAAGGTTGATGGCAATATTGCCGAAATGTCACGTGCCTGTGTCCAGCGTGAATATCGTGACAATGCGTTGGTTATGCGTATGTTGTGGGCGGGATTGGGTGAATACATTGTTCGGCGCAAGATTGCAATTTTATTTGGTGTTGCATCTTGGGTCGGGACCAAGCCGGTTGAATCGGCCCAGGCAATATCATACTTGTACTATAACCACTTAACACCATTGGGGTTGCGTGCAACGGTGTTAAGCGAAAATTTTGCAGATGGTGTAAATCCGAAATTGTCGCGGATGAATATTTTGCCGCGTGAATTTGTTGATGAAAATGATGCACGTCATCAAATGACGCCATTGATTAAGGGCTATTTGCGTTTGGGCGCCACCTTTGGCAAGGGTGTATTTATCGACAAGGCATTTAATTCGTATGATGTGTTTGTAATGGTTCAAACCAAAAACATAGATGCCGCATACCAGAAACATTTCTTGGGTCGTGAAAATGCCTTGGCGGATCTGGATGTGCGCGACAATGCATTTAAAACTGTGGGCAAGATAATGTTATTGCCGGTAACGGGGTCGTTTAAAATGTTGCGTGCATTTTTTGAATTTTTATTGCGCGAAGATGCGGTTGATGCGGAATATATCGATGATTCCAAAGAAGATGGTGGGGATAAAGAATAATGGGCGGTGTTCGCAAACAGAATATTTTTAATACAACGGGCGCGGTAATTAAATTCACGCTGTTTTGGATATTGGTTATTATTCAATTGCCGATATTATTGTTTTTGCCACGTGGTGCGACATCTGTAAAATATATGCGTTTTTTTATGCGTATATTGTTGTACATATCTGGTGTCCGCATTCGGGTTCACGGTCGTCTGTCGACACATCGTCCATTATTGGTAATATCAAATCATATATCGATTTTTGAAATTGCGACGTTCCCTGTTGCCTTTGGGGGCAGTTTTATTGCAAAAAAAGAAATGGAATCTTGGCCATTGGTTGGATGGGTTTCGCGCAAGTTTGGTGTTGTATTCATTGATCGTCGTCCGTCGCACGCAATGGATGCATTGGCCCAGGTTCAACAAACGGTTGCATCTGTATCTTATCCTGTATTTTTATTTCCCGAAGGTACCACGACAAATGGCGCGTATGTAAAGCCATTTAAAAGTACGCTGTTTAACTTTGTTGAAAATTCAGATGTTGTTGTTCAGCCGATGGTTATGAATTATCGCTATCGTGATGGTGGTGTAATCAGCGATACAGATATGGCGGAACACTTTGCGTATTTTAATAATTCAAACCAGGATACAGGTCCCACGTGTTCGCGTGAACGCAGTGCCTTTGGCCAGGTGTTTCACATAATGATGCTGGGCGGATTTTTTGTTGAGTTAACGGTTATGCCGCCACCGTCATTGGCGGGTATGGACAGAAAGCAGATTGCAGAAACATTGCACAAAACAGTTTCTGAAAAATATATGGAATTAAAAAATAAAACCGCAAAATAGATTTATATACGGTTGAAAAATAAAAGGATTAATATTAATATAAAAAAGTCCCACATTATGCGGGGCTTTTTATGTTTAATAAATTCAATGATGTGCAATTAAATGTAAAATAACACTGGCAATAAATATCAGTGTAATAATTGCAACAATAATTTTTTGTATATGATGGCTGTGCCCGCTTTTATCGTGACAATGGCTGCATTCACATTTACAGTCGTGTATAACCAAATACCACGACAGGCATAACATCAGGCCTGAAAATACGAACAGCCACGGTTCGACCCAATGTGGTACAATTTCAGAATGCGCAAATTCGGGTGCAAACAAACTGACCACTGATAAAACAATGGGCAAAACACAACAAAACAGGTGCGGCAATAAACTGGCAATAATTCCAATTTTTATGGCTTTGTTTTTCATTTATAAAATCTCCGTTGGTATCCCCAACAGGACTTGAACCTGTATCAAGGGTTTAGGAAACCCTCGTTCTATCCAGTTGAACTATGGGGACAACGAACTATATTTTATTCCCAGATTTTAATATTGCAAGTTGTAATCGCGACTTGTATAATAGCCCGGATAAAAAAAGGAAAGGTTTAAAATATGGGAAGCAGATTAATAGGATATGGTTCTTACCTGCCCGAACGGATTGTAACAAATTTTGATTTGGAAAAAATGGTTGACACGTCCGACGAATGGATTGTTCAGCGTACGGGTATGCGTGAACGGCATTTTGCGCGTGATGACGAAACGGTTGTTGATATGGCAGCGGCGGCAGCATCGCGTGCGTTGGAAAATGCGGGCATTACGATAAACGACATAGATATGGTAATTGTTGCAACAACATCTGCGGAATTGGATTTTCCATCCGTCGGGGTCCAGGTTTTGGGGCGTTTGGGTGCAACGAACAATGCGCCGGCATTTGATGTGCGTGGCGCGTGTACGGGGTATATTTATGCGTTGCACTGTGCGCGTGCGTTTTTTTCGGCGGGCATTCACAAGCGCATAATGGTTATCGGTGCGGAAAAAATGTCGCGTTTCATAGATTGGTCTGATCGCAGTACCGCCGTGTTGTTTGGCGATGGGGCGGGCGCATTGATATTTGAACACTCCACGTCCAGTTATTCGGGTATTATTGATACGGTTGTGATGTCTGATGGAACGGAAATGGGGATGTTATACGGCACGCCTGATCATCATATTATAATGAATGGGCCGGAAACATATAAAAAGGCTGTAACATTGATGCCTGCAGCGGCCAGTTATATTATGGAACACGCGGGAATCACGGCGGATAATGTTGATTGGATTGTCCCGCACCAGGCGAATTTGCGCATTATTCAAAGTGGGGCACAACGTTTGGGATTCCCGCTTGAAAAAATATTGGTTACGGTTGACAAGCACGCGAATACCAGTGGTGCGTCCGGCGTACTTGCATTATCGTATGCATTTGATAATAATATTATAAAACGTGGTCAACTTGTTCTGTATCCTGCGTTTGGCAGTGGCCTGACCTGGGGTGCGGCATTAATCAGGGTGTAAAAAATGGCAACAATAACCAGAAGTGATTTTGCAAATCGTTTACGTGAACGTTTCGGTTTAACAACCGCGGATGCGTTCAAGTTGGTTGATATAGTATTCGAAGAAATTCGTGAATCTCTTATTCACGGGGAAGAGGTTAAGTTTGCCGGCTTTGGCAGTTTTAAGATTCTTACCAAATCCCAGCGTATGGGGCGTAATCCGAAAACCGGGGCGCCGGCGATAATATCGGCCCGTCGTGTCGCGTCTTTTCGCCCCAGCAGCGAATTCAGAAAGCGGGTTGCAAAAAAGTAAAAAACACCGGCAATTGCCGGTGTTTTTTATTTGTGGCGTTGTGGCCATTTACTTATGCACCAATGCCGCCGTTTTGTTTTTGTTGCAATTGCATTATAATCAATGTTTGCAATTTTTTTGTCGCGTTTTTTAACACATCCGGCGTCATATTTCCGGGATTTGTTGTGCTTTGGTTCTTTGTTTGGTGTGTATTATATTGCGCAACAATATTTTTTAGGGTATCCAGTGCAAAAGTCGTATTTTTTGCCGCCCGTTCGCGCCATTGTTGTTTTTTTGTATCGTCTGCATTAATTACGTCTTCGCGATGTTGGTTGGTCATCATTACCCGACCCCAGCGCACACTGTGTGCGGAAAAAATTTGTTTTAAATACAAAGATGCAGAATTTCGTTCATCGCGTGCCATAATAAATTGCTTGGTTTGTGCCAATGCTGTATACCACGCGCGCCCAAGATTTCCGCCGCGCAGCCAATTTGTATATGTAAGATTATAAAACAGTTTAAAATATGCATCGGCCAATTTTTTCTTGTCTATGTTGCTGATTGATTTATGGGAATCTTGTGCAACACCTGCGCCTGAAATTATCGCGATATTTTTATCAAATTCATCTGTCATATCTGCACCTCTTCATACCTGTTCATATTATTATAGGTATATATTGATGCATTACAAGATTTTGTCACGTTGGAAATTTGCCTTTGACTTTATTCACATAATATAGCATCCTGAGTAACGGTTATGTCACAAAAACGCACTGTTGCCAATAATGGGCGGGGCGGATATAGCCCGCGGTCTTGCCAATAATGGGGGCTGTGAAAATTCATTTCATCGCAAAAACGTAAGGAGTTAAAAGATGAAAAAAAGTTTAAAATTGGCGGCTGTTGCATCTGTTTTGGCGACACCTGCTATGGCGGCTAATTTGGAAAATCCGTTGTATATGCCGACGGGGGGCGAGTTTTATTCCAAGACCGCCGCGGGCCTGATGTTAAAGGTCGCAGACAGTTCTGAGGCGCATATTCAAAAGGGGCACGATGGTGCAACCGAATTTCCGATTTGGCGTATCCAAGAAGATTTGGGTATTGGTATCACAGATCGTATTGCATTGCGTGGTGCGTTCCAGTATACACACGATGCCGACATTGATCGCAAGGGTATAAATCACGGTCGTTTGGGACTGATTTGGCGTGCGGTTGAAACATCTGATGATATTGTATTGGATATATATGCCGATGCTCATTTGGGTGGTATTAATAAGATGCGCGGTGCGTATACATTGGCGCGCGATTTCCAATATGATAATTATTCCAACGGTCGCTGGGGGGTTGATGCCGGTGTTCGTTTTGGTAAAACGTGGAGCAAGTTAACCACAAGCGCATTTGTTGAAGTTCTGAAAACATTCGGCAGCAGTAACAATGTTATTGATGTTGCGGGTTTGAACACAGAAATGGGCGGAGTGTTGGCTTTGGCGGGCGTTCCGGATGAAATTTCCGTTGACCTGAAATCTACAACAGAGGTTAATTTTGGTCTGAACGCGTTTTATCAGTTTAACGATCGTTGGTCTATGGGTGCAGGCTTTAAATATAACCATCACGCAGACAATGGTGTAAAAAGTTTGGCGACCGATGTCGAATGGGCGCCGGTTGTCGGTGGTATGGTAAAACCAAGCATAGATGCGTTGATTGCTGATCTGTCTGATATGAACGATGGTTTTGATGAATACATTGTTACATTATCTGTTGCAAACCAGTTAACAGATAATGTTCAGGTTGCGTTGTACGGCGAATATACATTCGATGATGCGCACGCAAATTCCCAAAACGGCACAGATGTCAAGGCCGAGATTGGGGTTCGTCTGAATCTGGCGTTCTAAGATTAATAAAATCAGTAAAAATATAACATATATTGGACAAACGCCCCGCATTTACGCGGGGTGTTTTTGTGTTATGACAAGATATTGTGAAAACGCTTTTATCAACAAGATTTTTGTGATATAATATGCTAAAAGGAAAATGGAAAGGTAATGAAAAAAGTCGGCTTTCTTGCGGCATTGACGGGCATTTTGTTTGGTGCATCGGGTGGGGCGGATGCCGCCACATACCCGGTTTATTCCGGGTACCAGGGTACTAATGCCGCGGGCCAGGTTGTAATGTTACCTACGACCGGTGGCACCGTCGTTCAAACGAATAATCAAAATGTGGCCAATCCAACCCGTGTAACGGGTACTTTGCCGCGTGTCGGTTCAAATTCAACAACGACCGCCGGACGCCAGTATTATCAACCGGCGGACTTTGACCGTTTGGCAGACAGTGGACTGTATGTTGGGTTATCTGTTGGTTATTCGGCCAGTATCAGTGGTTCGGTTTTGTCCGAATATATGAACGAAGAATACGGCCAATTTGTTCCCGGCGCGTTTCAAGAGGCGGACTTTGATACCGATACGGTAATTCCATTACAGTTATCTGTTGGTGCATCGATTAATAACGATTTGCGTGTTGATTTTGGCTATTTGCGTTATTCTGGGATGGCGTACCCCAGTGTTGTTCAATCGGCCGACGGCGTTGGCGGGTATGTAGAGGCAACCGTTGACGGCGGTGCGATTACGGCAAATGCCACAATGTTAAATTTGTATTATAATATTGATTCTTATACCGGATATTTGGCGGGGGGAATGCTGCGTCCGTATGTTGGCGTTGGTGTTGGTATTTCTTTGAATACAATTGCAGACTATGTCGTATATGATAATACGTTCTATTCGGAAATGGAGCCCAGTGTCGCGGGCCCCGGTGATTTAACCGGTATTTCGGATGTATACGCATATCATAATGGTGGCACATCGGAACAGTTGGCATTTATGTTCGAAGGTGGATTAACAACTGAAATGGACGGCGGCATAAAAATCGATTTCTTTGTCAGATACACCAACCTGGGCAAGGTCAGAACATCAGGCAGTATCATTGTGTCCCAGACAGAATGGTTGGGTGACGGTGCGGGTGGCGAATATCCTGCACCATACGACAGTGTTTATCATTACACAAATTGGTACGAAGGTGGACGCCTCAGCACAATTGATTTGGGATTGCGGTTAAGATTACAGTTCTGATAATTATTGCGCGGGCGTGGTTTGATTTGTCGCATCGTGGCGACATCACACAACGGGCGGGATTAAAATTAATGAAATCAAATCGTGCAATTATTCACTATACATTATTTGCGGCGTTGATTGGTATTGTATCCTTTGATGCGAATGCCGCGTTGCGTGTTGGAAACCATTCGCGCAGTTATGCCGAGGCATATCAACAGGTTAATTCTATGCGTAACCAAAATGCCGCCACCGTACCCCAGGCGCAAATGCAGCCGGCGGCCCCGGTTGTGGTAACACCATCAACCGATACAGAAAATAATTTGCCTGTGCACGTATCAGACGCGGACTTGGCGAATCAGATTGCCACCGGCGATCGTAACAGTGCCGCGTTCAATCAATTAACACAATGTGCAATGATTTACCCCAACGGTGAATTTGCGTGGGATAATCCAACCTTGGGCAGGGGGGCCGGTGGTGCCGATACGTGCGTTGCGGTTGTTGAATTACGCGGGTACCAGGCTGCCCCCGATGGTTCCGATGTTGTTCTTGCGCGGGCGACATTGGCCGCCGGGGACACTGTGCGCTGTAACATATCAGAATTTCCCGAGGCGTCAATGGTGCCATCTGCGGTTGAAAATTTTGTTTTTCCGGCCGATGCCGAACCCACAATGGACGACGTTATCGCGCAAATGAATCAAGAGCAGAAACAAAACGCCGGATTAAAAATCGCGGCGGGTGCGTTAATTGGCGGCCTGGGCGGGAATTTAACCGGTGCGAATGACCGTGGTAACGACAATTTATTGGGAACAGACCGTGGCAAGATGCAAAATACATTAATTGGTGCGGTGATTGGTTCTGCGGTGATGGCGGGCAATACCTATGCGGGCAAGGTTGCAGGTGACACAATTTTATCAACGGGTGTAAACGCCGCCGCGGGCAGTGTGATTGGTAATATGTCCGGTACGGGTGATTCCGTATTGCGTATTGAAAAATGTTCTATTACTGAAAATAACGTGGAACGCGAAACATCGTGTTTGTGGGGTGCTTTGGTTACCAGTACCAGTTTGGCGGCCGATGAAATTGCGTTTTATAACATAGATACTGATGAAACATATGTTTGTGATTCTGGATTCAAGAATTGCAAATCAGAAAATTTGGTTTCTATTTTTCTTGATGCATATCCAGATACGGACATAGATGATGTTGATCGTGCAGAAATGTTAAATCTGATACGTTCCGACGCAAATCAGCAATATTATATGGCGATAAATAATGGCATAACAAGCTTTGTTCCTGCGTCTGATGTTACGTCTGTATCCGGCGTGGATACCAGTCGCGGTATATTTACAAAAATTAAATCAGCGGGTCGTATTGATCGTCAAATTCCTGCATTAATCGAAATGCGTGATCGTGCATTTGGAATGAAACAATCCGATTGGCGTGAATGGCGCCGTGATAATGGTGGCGTTGTCAAGATTTATGGCCGTTCGTCGGATGGTAATGGTTATGTATTACCGGCGACATCAAATGCCAAGATACAAAATTTCTATCCGATGATGGTTGATGCCGCCGACGGCAGTTTGATTGATTTCAGAAACAAAGCGCGTTTAAAAAGTACATTGATTGGCGCCGGTGTTGGCGGTGCACTGGGCGGATTTGCGGGGTACCAAGGTGCACAACTGGATGTTCAAAATCGTTGGGTTGCCGCGGTTCGTGAATACGAAGATTCTTTGACCAAGGTATATTGTGCCACGGGGAACAGATACCTTAGTGCATATAATGACACAGTGTTTATACCAAATATGACAACCACGTCTACATCGGAATAAAAATCCCGCCATTGGCGGGAGATTTTTATTGTATATCAAGAATTTACTATTTCCATAACACGGCGTGGAACGTCATCAATTGCCACACGTTCCTGTTGCATAGAATCACGATGTCGCAGGGTTACGGTGTTGTCTTCTATTGTTTGGTGATCAACGGTTATGCAAACCGGTGTACCAATTTCGTCGTGCCGGCGATAGTTTTTACCAATATTTCCCGAATTTTCCAATTCTATGCGACCTATATTTAATCGGCGCAGGTCGTTTTCAATATTATTTGCGATTGTCACAAGTTCTGGAACATTGCGCGCCAAAGGTATAACCGCAGCCTTGACCGGGGCCAATGCAGGCTTTAGTTTTAATACAATGCGTTTTTTCCCATCGCCCAGATCTTCTTCGGTATACGCGTCCAGCATAACGGCGAACATTGCGCGATTTACCCCCATTGCGGTTTCAATTACAAAAGGGATAAAATTTTCACCGGTTTGTGGGTCGCTGTATGCCAATTTAACGGTACTGTCTTTATTTTCCATAACCTTGGCCTGGATATTAAATTCGTTTTGCGATTTGGTATGTGAACCCAAATCAAAATCTTGGCGATTATGAACACCTTCGACTTCGTCAAAACCATCGGGAAATTCGTATTCAATATCACCCGCGGCCTTGGCATAGTGGGCCAATTTTTCGTGCGGTGTAAATCGCAATTTTTCCGCCGGAATTCCCAAAACGTCCGTCCACCAGGCCATACGAATTTTCTTCCACATTTCAAAGTATTTTTCGTCATCGGCCGGGTTTACAAAGTATTGCATTTCGGCCTGTTCGAATTCGCGCATACGGAACACAAAGCCGCGTGGTGAAATTTCGTTACGGAACGCCTTGCCGATTTGTGCGATACCAAACGGTAACTTGTGCGGACAGGCATCCAACACGTTTTTAAAGTTCACGTATGTTGTGGTTGCCGTTTCTGGACGCAGATACGCATTTATTTCACCGTCTGCGGTTGCGCCGATGGACAATCCCATCATTAATTGATATGCGCGTGGCGGGGTTAAATCCGTACTGCCACAGTTATCGCATTTTGTTTGGTCACGCATTTTATCTTGGCGCATACGTGCACCGCATTTTTTGCATTCAACCAAAGGGTCGGAAAAACTGCCTTCGTGACCAGAATATTTCCACATTAATCGATTACTGATTAAGGCAGCATCCAAACCTTCTATGTCGTTACGAGAATACACCATAGCGTTCCACCAGGCGGCGCGTATATTTTTCATTAATTCAACCCCATATGGGCCATAATCGTATGCACCGCCCAGACCGCCATAAATTTCAGAACCTGTGAAAATAAAACCGCGTCGTTTGCATAATGCGACAATATCATTAACTGTTTTTGCTGGCATTTTTAACCCCTAGATTTTACCGGATTATTGTTATACAGAATTTATTTATTTGCAACTGTTTATTGCAATAAAAATGGGGCCTGGGGGCCCCGTTTTTTTGTGGGTTTGTATTACTTGGCATCTGGGGCAATTGCCGCAACCGGGCATACCGCCGCACAGGTCCCACACGAAATACACTTCGCCGGATCAATAACACATTTGCTGTCTGGACCGGTGGTAATTGCCGCAACCGGACAGGCACCCATACAGGTATGACATCCAATACATTTTTCCGGATCGATTTTATAAGCCATTTTTTATTACTCCATTTTTTTGTTTTTATTAATTTCTGTTCAGTAAACTTAACAGATATTGGAACATTGCAACAAAGGATATGTACAGGTGTAATGCACCCAACACAGCCAACTGATTTTTTTGTGTCCCGTCACCCAATACGGCGTATGCGCGTTTTAAATTCTGCATATCATACGCGGTAAACAGCGCGAACACCAAAATACCGATAAAGCATACAATCGTACCGAATGTACCGCCAACAATTGCCGGCCATATAAATGATGCCAATCCAACAAGGATTAACCCGATCATTCCCATAAACAGAAATATCCCCAAAAACGATAAATCTTTGACCGTCTTGTATCCGAACAACGCCATACAGGCAAACATCACGGCCGCGATTCCAAACGCCGACAGAATGGTTAATGGATTATTTGTTACCGCAACCAACAACAACGGGGTTAATACCACGCCCGTTAAAATCGCGTACAGAAACAACATTAATGCACCGGTTGACGGCTTGAAACTGAATGCGCGCACCTGGGCCCAGATTGATAAAGCCAATCCACCGAACAACAATATGTAATATACCGCCGATAAGCCGGTTTGCGTAAACAATACGGTCCACAATGGCGTTGCCACGGTAACATATGACGCCAGTGCCGTTACCGCCACCGCCCCGAACATTAACGCAAAGATTCTTTTTAAATATGTTTCTATGCCACCGCCCGCCTGGACACGTGGTGCGGCGTTTGGCTTTGTCTTAATTGCAACATTTTTGATTGCCATTTTTTTCTCCTTGTTAGTTAAGACATTATATAATACAATAACTGTAATAATTCAAGGTAAAACAAAAAAAGGGGGAAATTAAATGCCATCTAAAATGGAACAGGCGCGTCGTGCAAGAACCAAAATGATTGGTCAAAAACCGGACTCTATTACTGTACCGACACATTCGGACACAATCGCACATTTAAAATTAGAATTGCAAAATGCGCGTCAAAAATTAAAAGAAAAACAGGCCGCCAATGACGATGCCGGTGTTGCGCGTATGATGAAAATAATCGAAAATTTGCAACAAACAATTAACAGAAACTAGTTTGAAAATCTTGGTAATATGGCGATTGTAATAGAACCGATTTCACCGGTTGCGTTTTCTGTATTTGGTCTGGACATACGTTGGTATGCGTTGGCATATGTTGCGGCATTTGTTGTTGGGTATTTTATGCTGCGCCACTTTGTCAGACGTTCGGACGCCGCAATTCAATTGGACAAGAAACAATTGGATGATTTATTAACCGCAATTATATTGGGGGTAATAATCGGCGGTCGATTGGGGTATGTATTGCTGTATAACCTGCCGTTTTTTTTGGCACATCCGTTGGAAATCTTTGCTGTGTGGCACGGCGGGATGAGTTTTCACGGCGGCCTTATTGGGGTAATTGTTGCGGTATTTTTGTTTGCGCGCGCCCAAATACGGCGCAAACGTATTACCGATACAACATATAAAACCGCGTTCAGAATTTTGGATATATTGGCGGTCATTACACCGATTGGCCTGTTTTTTGGTCGGATTGCAAATTTTATTAATATGGAGGTTATGGGCCGGCCATCTGATGTGCCCTGGGCGGTTGTTTTTACGGGGCAAACACCAATTCCGCGCCACCCCAGCCCATTGTACGAGGCCGCCACCGAAGGCGTCTTGTTATTCATAATAATGTATTGCCTTTATCGGTTTACGAATTTACGTAAATACCCTGGTGCGCTTGGCGGAATGTTGGGGATGATGTATGCGACATTTCGTATATTCTGCGAACAGTTTCGTGCCCCCGATGTCCAGATTGGATTTTTAACCAGTTGGGGTTTAACGATGGGGCAATTATTGTCTGCAATAATGTTTATCGCCGGGGCAACAATATTTATTGTTTCATTAAGATTTTTCACCGATAAAAAATCTTAAATTTATATCCAGATTATTTAACATTAAACATATCGCCCAAAATCAATAAAACAAAAACAACCCATAGGGACGTTTTTGGCCCCAGGTCGTGGAAAGAGTGATTTTGATTAGTTTTGTTTCTATTTTTCTTGCATAACATTATAATTGCTAATTTCATTAATATATTATTTTTTACGTTGAATTTTTCTGTATCGATACTTATAATCCCTAGAAAAAGGTTAAGGTAAAACACTTGACGAATATTTTTTGTACGGTATTTTGATTAAAAATAAAACGAGGATTCTATGAAAATAAGCGAAATTTTGGGCAAACGCTATAAAGAAAAACCAAACGACGCAAAATTGAAAAGTCACGAATTGTTATTGCGTGGTGGTTATATTCGCCCCGTGGCCAGTGGAATATTTTCGGTTTTATTACCTGGACGTAAAATCTTGCAAAAAATAGAAAACATTGTTCGACAAGAAATAAATAATGTCGGTGGACAAGAGGTAGAGATGCCACTTGTTCAACCAAAAGAACTTTGGCAAGAATCCGGCCGTTTCGAAGCGATTAATGAAGAACTGGTTCGTTTAAAAGATCGTAATGAACACGATATGGTCTTGGCAATGACGCACGAAGAGGCGGCCGTTGCATTGGCGCGCACAGAGGCGACAAGTTACAAAGACTATCCATTTTCAATATATCAATTTGCAAAAAAATTTCGTGACGAGGCACGGCCCCGCGGTGGATTAATACGTGTTCGTGAATTTACTATGAAAGATGCGTATTCTTTTCATAGAGATCAGAAAAGTTTAAACGAAACCTATGCGGATTATGCAAAAGCATATGCGCGTATATTTGCTCGCGTTGGTATTCCAGAGGTAATATCGGTAAAATCTGACAGTGGGATGATGGGCGGAAATGTTTCTCACGAATATATGCTATTAACCCCGTCCGGAGAAGATACTATAATAACTTGTTCTAATTGTTCTTACCGCGCAAACAAAGAGGTTGCCAAGGCCGTAATAGAACACAAAAATACAGATGTTGATATATTACCACTGGAAAAGGTTCATACGCCCGGGACAAAAACAATAGAAGAAGTTGCAAAATTCCTTGATGTGGATGCAAGCAAAATCATAAAAACTGTGGTTTACAAACCGACTGCGCACGACGATCGTACGATTATCGTTATGTTACGTGGCGATAGAGAGGTTAACGAAAATAAACTGGCCAAGGTAATATTATCGACGCCTGAATTTGCAGATGATTCCGTTTTCGAGGCCAGCAATATAATTCCGGGTTTTGCTTCTGGATATAAAGCACGTAAAGCCCGCATCATTGCAGACGAGTCTTTAAATAATGAAAGAAATTTAATTGCGGGTGCAAACGAACAAGATTATCATTTTAAAAATTTTAACATTTCTCGGGATATACCTGATGCAGAATTTTTTGATGTATCGATTGTTCAAGATGGTGACAGATGTCCGGAATGTGGGGCACCGATAAAAATAAATCGTGGTATAGAGGTTGGAAATATTTTCCAACTTGGTGACAAGTACACAAAAACAATGGGGATGACTTATACCAACGAAAATGGTGCTTTGCAGATTCCTATAATGGGTTGTTATGGTATTGGCATCGGAAGATTGATGGCCAGTGTGGCAGAGGTAAAAAATGACGCCCGCGGTCCTATTTGGCCAATTTCTATTGCCCCGTGGGAGGTTTCTTTAACGGCATTATCGCCAAAGGCCACTGATGACGCGACGGCAAAATCTGCCCAAAAAATATATGATGAAATGCAGCGGGCGGGGATTGATGTTTTATTAGACGACAGAAATACCAGTGCCGGCGAAAAATTTGCTGATATTGATTTATTGGGGATACCGTTACAATTCGTAATCAGTCAAAGAACATTGGAACAGGGCAAAGCGGAATGGAAGGTTCGGGCCACGGGTGAAAAGGGGCTCATAGAACTAGATAAAGTCACATCTATGGCGCAAGAATGGATTCTGAAAGAAAAACAGAAAATTTCTCGGGATGCCGATATTGTTCAAAATGAAAGCGTTGAATAAAGGGGCGCGAATTTATTATAAAAAGAAAATGCGTATTTTTTTCGTGTTGCTTACAATATGGTATGATGTTTTAAAAAATACGGAACCCAACCAAAAATTTATGATGGTAATGTAATTTGTTTGCATACAAATTGCATCAGGAAAAATGGTTGGGTTCCTGTACCTACGCTTTGCAAAACTGCGTGTTGTCGAACCCGGGGCCTTATTATCCGCCCCACCGTCACATACTAAATACAGGAATTATCAGGTAATTTATTTTGTGTTTTGATAAATCGGCATAATATGCCAATTTTTAACTTAATATCTGTTTGTCCTGGCTGCCCAGCCACGGCCATATCTTTCCCAACCCGCAAGACGTTTTAAATATTCAATGCGGTTTTTTATTAAAACTTCCATAAATCTATCAACTTGATTTTCAGGGATATTGTTCAGTGCTTGTATCGTTCGTGCGCCAATATTGCCATCCACGGCTAAATTTGTTCCCTGTGTTTCATTAATTGTGTTCTGTACCGTTCTGCCAACATTTGAATAATTACTCATAACCCCCATATCAAATATAGCGTGCGCTATGCGCGGATTGTCTATATCTCCAATATTCCTGTTATTATAGTACAGTTCCGTATAAATTTGTTCGGCGTGCCGTCCTGTCAGTTCTCTTACATTTTCAGGGAATCCTGCTTTTGGGTGTCTTTGATTATATGTATTTAATGTTGGCTGGGTTATGCCATAATTTGTTGGCTGATCTATGCGATTTGGATTATCTATATATCCGCCTTCTTCTGCCATCGTTTTACGTACAGATTCTTTACGAATTTTTTCTGCTGACATATTATTTGTTTCCTGTGTATTTTGATTATTTTCATCTGGTCAAGCATTTTTGTCTTCTGATTCTATTAACCTTGTAAGAGGGCCGGCATAGGCATCATTTTTATTCTCTTTTTATTTCTATAAACAAAGAGCCCCATAAACTGCCCATAAAATTTAATAATTTTGCGGGCCCTGGTAACGTTGGATAAAAAAACGGCGACAAATAATGTCGCCCTTACTCTTACTTTTTATTATACCATAAATAAACATAAAAATCAACCCTAAACCGGCATCGGGAATTTGGGCAAGGTATATAAAGTGCGGAGATTTTGGAAAATTTGGCATAACCGGCGATATACGCTGGTAATATCGTGCAATAAAACCGCCGGAAACGGGGCAAAAAAGAACATCCCGTGGAATTACCACGGGATGTCTAATTTTAGTGGCGGATGGGGAGGGATTCGAACCCCCGGTGGAGTTGCCCCCACAACGGTTTTCAAGACCGTCGCAATCGACCGCTCTGCCACCCATCCTAAACGTTTCCCCCGTAAATTGGGGTGTCATTGTGTTATGATGTTCAAGCAATGCATCCTATTTTACATAAAAAAAAATTAAATGCAACGGCGAAAATAAAAAGGTTTGTTTTTTTACAAAATTGCCAAACCGCGTTTTATTTCATATTCTGCAAAGCCTGTTGAATAATATGCCGATCCTTGCGTTTGATTTTCCAGTTATCCAACGCATTTTAATACAGTTCTCGTTTAGATTTCTCGAACTCGACCGGCATCAAATCACTTTTAATTGTGTTACAGATTTTATGTGCCGGCAATAAATTTGCGGCGGTATCACTGCCACCATAGTGCAGGGGAATATAGTGATCCAATGATATTTGTTGATTTGGCAAAATCGGCAGGCCACAAATGCTGCAAAACAAAGGTTGGATACATAATTCTATTTTCAGTTTAATCGTATATTTACGGTTCATTACAGCCGTCACCTTTTTATATATACCCCCAAGGATATAGAAATTAATTTGCCCGTTCAATAAAAATATGGTTACAGCATATTTCTTTTTAAGAAAAAGCGTCTTGCAAAGAAACGCATAATTTGTTTTAATATAACCTTGTCGCAAGATGTTTTTATTAAAACGCCCCATTAATTTATGGGGCGTTTCATTATTATGCGCTTGCCGTATGTTCAGAATGAATAACGTGCGCCAATTTTAATTTCGTGCGCATATACAAATTCATCGGCAACGGTCGAAGAATTAAAGCGGTATCCGATATCTAATGCCCAATCTTCATTAAAATTATATACCGCGCCCAATCCAACTTGCCATTCAAAGCGATACAGGGTATCGTTTGCAACCTCCATTTCGACTTCGTACCGGGCCAATTCTTGTGGAATCTGTGCGGCGGCACCCTGCATTATCATATCGCCCATTGCGCCCATATTTCCGGCAATTTCCGCCAGGCCAAGCATCAACGCATCTTCGTCAAAATCAAATTCTACGGTTGTCTTTTGATGGTATACACCAAAACCAACACCGGCGCCGATATACGGGGTCCAATTTGAATTTGCCAATTCGAAATCATAGTATACGTTTGCCAAATAAGAATTATGACGCACAGACGTCGATGTTTCAATTTCGGTTGGAATGTTCAATGCACCGATCATCGGCACACCCGTTTTCGGCAGATTCCCATCATAGATTTCATAGTCGTCTTCGGATGCGCTGCGAATTGCAACCTCAAGTTCTGCGCGAACATTATCGATTTTCACACCGGCGGTAATTTCGCCCGCGAACGCCATATCAAAGCCCATATCATCACCGGCGTTTGGTTTAAATGCGGCGTAAATATTTTCTATGTCTGACACCTTGGTCGCATCGAACGCAACACGCTTGGCGGATGTTCCGGCCTTGTCCACAACAATACCCAAACCAACATATGGTGTAATTTCCGCCGCAATTGCCGCGGGTGTGAACAAAACTGCCGCCAAAAATAAAGCGATTTTCTTTTTCATTGTTTCTCCTTAAAATTCTGTCAACAGGTAAAAATACCTATTGCAAACTATCCCATATAAAAAAATAAGTCAAATAAAAAATGATTTTTTCTTTTGGTGCGGCGCCTTTTTTGTGGACGACAAAGATTTTTTATATAATTGATGCGTATAAATTTACCGCCGACTGTTCGCCATAATCATAATGCGTTTGGGGCGTTTTACACAAACTTTTCCGGAACCAAATTAGTTATAATTTTCAGCGCCCGTCTGAATATCGATGTGTTTGGGCTGTGGTGATACACCCGTGGTTTTTTATCGCCGGGGCGACTGCCGGTCCAGACGGGTTCGCCGTCCGCATCCAGTGTTACCCGCCACGATGTTTTTGTATCACGTATAATCATCTCGCGCAGTTTATCGGCGAATTCACGACTTTCAAATATTGCGACATTTTCTGTGTTGTAATACGCGCTGCGCGGGTCCAGATTAAAACTGCCTATCCAGGAAATATCATCATCAAACACAATTGTTTTGCTGTGCAGAACGGAAAAACTGGATTGTTTGCGTTCGCGGTCGTGTTGTTGACCACGCAGATTTTCCGCCGACAACATAAATTCATACACATCCGCCCCAGATTCTATTAATTGTTTTCTGTATTTTTCCCATTTTGCATATACCGTTGGTGCGTTTGTCGACGCCAGCGAGTTTGTCACAATCGTCATATGAACGCCGGCATTTTCTTCGCGCAGCATATGATCCAATCCTCCCTGGCCGGGGACAAAGTACGCCGCGGACATATATACGGAATCGCGTGTTTCGTCCCACAATTTTTGTAATGCCTGGACTATGTCGCCCCGATATTGTTCTTTTTCCGCCATAGACATTTCGACCTTGGACGGTGGGTCGGCCAAGAATTTACCGTGCCCCCAGCTGAAATCGAATTTTTTATTTTTATATTCACGCTGGGCCAGGGAAATAATTTTGTTGTATTCACGAATGGCGTCTGCGCTGGTTTGTTCGATTTCTTCGAATTTCTGTTCCAGTTTGCGCATTGCGCGTTTTGACTTTGCCTTGGGGAAAACGGCGGCGGGTATTGACAAGTGGTAATCCCAGTATTCGTCAAAACTGGCGGTGGCATATCGTGTCATATCGCCAATGAACAAAACGTCCGTATCTGAAAAATTAGATGCCGTTTCCGGATAAAAATAGTTGCTGCCTACGTTACGGCCGCCGGTTATATATGCAACATTGTCTACAATAAATAACTTGTTATGCATACGCGAGTTCAGTCGGTTAAAGTCCAACAAAAACTGGGGATAATATAACAGACGTGAACGATTTGCGACGGGGTTAAAAACCTTGACTTCTATGTTTGGATGCTGGTTCAGCAGCATAACGTCAACAATATCAGATTTGGTTCCATAATCATCCAACAATATGCGAATTTTTACCCCGCGGTCTGCGGCGCGTTTCAGTTCGCCGATTAACACCTTGGATGAAAAATCGTTGCTGTAAATATATGTTTGCAGATCAATTGTTTTTGTTGCCATACGTGCAAATGCGGCCCGAATAACAAATGCAGATAATCCATCTTCGATAAGTGTTGCGCCACTGATTTTCGTATCGCGCCCCAGTTCCTGGGCATAGCATTGTGCAATCGGCGTTTTCATTGGGTCGAAATCAAAGTCCGTGGGCGTAATCTTGGGGGTATAGTTGGCCAACCGTTCATCATTTGTTGTTGTTGGTACGGTTGTACATCCCAAAAAGGGCAGGGTAAAGATAAACAAAGAAACCTTTTTTAACAAAGACAATTTATAAAAACCTCTTGGTCGGGATTATAATATATACCACAATAATATCGCAAGTCAAATTCATTAAAAAGTTTAATAATCCGAAAAAGTTCCTTGAAAACGCGGATAAAAAAACAGAAAGACGCTTGTTTTTTTTTGTTTGCGCAATTTTTGGTAATGTGATAAAATCTAGTGTAATAGAAGGGAAGATTTTAAATGAAAAGATTAATCGCCGTATTAAGTGGATTGCTGGTTCTGCCCGCATTTGCAGAGATTGCGCCCGCGTATTACTACGAAGAATTAATGGCGCAATATGCGGATGAAATGCCGAATGCGGAATTCGTTGATGACGTTGTTGTCGACGATGACGTGGACACGACTGATACGGAAACGGAAAAGCCGGTTACCCCGGTTACCCCCACCGTGGCCAGTCCGCGTAACACAAACGGCCGTGCGGCGGCATCGCGTGCGATTACATCTGCAACGAATGCAACTGGTCGCAATGTTGCGGCACGTAATGTAACGAATGCGACAACTGCGCGTACAGTATCGGCGCGTCCAACAACCGTGGTAACGAAAACGAACACCGCATCACGTACGGCCACAACGGCGGCATCGCGTGCATCTGTGTCGCGTGCGGGCACATCTCGTGCGACGGCAACAAATACGGTCGCCAATCGCCCCAGTGTAACGGTGCGTTCAACGGGTGCGGCCGCCACGGCCAAGGCGACGCCGGGTGTTACAACGCGTAACACGGTCAAGAATACCGGAAACACTGCGCGTGCATCGATTGTCCAAACGGATACGGTTAATACCCCGTTATATATCAGCAGTCGCGTTGGTGTAACCAATCCGTCAAATGTTACGACCCGTGTTCCAACAATTCGTGTTGGTTCGGCAACCACGGTTGGCACAACAAGTTCGTCGACAACGACCGAGTCTGCTACTGCTACATCCAGTACGTCTATTGACGAGTTGGCGCAATTAACGGATTATTGCAAGGCGCAATATGTTGCCTGTATGGATAATTTCTGTAATGTTTTGGACGATAACCAGGGACGTTGCAGTTGCAGTGCAAACCTTGACAATTATGCCGAGACCGAGGCTGCATTAAAGCAGGCCACCGAAGATTTACAGGATGTTGCATTGCAAATTCAATACATCGGCCTTTCCGCGGACGAGGTTGAAACCTTGTTCACCCAGACCGAGGCCGAACTTGAAATGCAAACATCGACCGATAACAGCCAGTTAAAGAATGACCTGGATAAAATCAAAAATATGATTATCGATGTTAAATCGGGTACGCCGTCGACATCTTCGGGAATGAGTTTTGATTTGTCCGGCTTATTGGACTTTACAATTGACAGCACAGGATTTAATTTAAGCACTCTGTTGGGCAGTATGAGTGGTAATAACGACAGCATCAGTAACCAGCGTGGCGAACAGTTGTACGATACGGCAACGGCGCGGTGCAAGGCGGCGGTTCTGAACAGTTGCTCGGCCCAGGGTGTTGATACCACAATCATTACCAATTCATATGATTTGGAAATTGACAAGGCGTGTATCCAATATGAACGTGCATTAACGGATTCCAATGAACAGATGTCGTCCACCGTTCGTAACGCAAAAAGCGTTCTCCAGCGTGCGCGTCTGTTGGTGGCCCAGCAAAAGAATCAATATGACCTGCGTGGCTGTGTAAATGCGTTGGATACCTGTATGCAGGATGATTTCGTATGCGGCGATGATTACGAAAACTGTTTGGATCCAACCGGCAAGTTTATCGTCAGTGGCGAGGTTGTCGTCGGCAGTAAGCCCGGTGCCCCCGGTTATGAAGAGGCCGAAATATACAAAACTTGGACCTATGAATCCACCGATGGTGGCGGTACTTCGCTGAATGCGTGGGGACTGGGGACGGACGGTAATTTAAGTGATTATATTGCCAAGACGGTTGCCGGCAAGTTACCCGAAGCAACGTCGACCAATATGTCTGCATTCCTTCAGAACAAGATTGGTTATCACGACGATGATGATGGCAAAGATTACGGTATGTGTATGTCGGTCTTGAACAGATGTCAAGATGTTACATATACCGGCAGCGGTCAAAATTCTAAATATAATCCACAGAATAATGTGATTAAAGAATTTTTGAATCGCACAATGGTTCAAATCAAATCGTCCCAGGATACAATTCTGGCGGATTATGCGGAAAATTGCATAACAGATGTTGCATCCTGTTTGGCCCAGAACAATTATGATGCCGATGAAACGGTTTCTGCATCCAAAGGAAACCAGTTGGCAATCAAGGCCTGTAATCCGATTATCACAACGTGTATGAGTGTGAATGATGTCAAGGGCGAGGCAACAACCGCCGGCCTGACCGCGGACGAGTGGATAGAACAGATTATGAATAACTAAACCAACGGGGCAAACGCCCCGTTTTTTATTGAATCTTGACGCGTTTGATACAATTTTATAATATTTTTGTATGTTAAAATCACAAATTTTTATTGATACATACTTGTCACCGGTTGGAAAGTTGGTATTGGCGACACGTGATGCATTTTCTTTGACGGGATTATGGATTGACGGGCAAAAATACTTCTGTGCGGGGTTGGATATGGGAAACAGGGTATGTCAAGACAATATACCCGTTTTTAATGCAACGAAACGATGGCTGGATGCATATTTTGCGGGGCACCCGGGTAACATATATGATTTAAATTTATCGCCAACGGGCGGCGAATTTCGTCAATCTGTGTGGCGGGCATTGTGTGACATCCCATACGGCACAACGGCAACATATGGCGATATTGCGCAAATGGTTTCTGTGTGCACGGGGCGTGCAACATCGCCGCGTGCGGTTGGTGGTGCGATTGGTCATAATCCAATATCAATAATAATTCCGTGTCATCGTGTTGTTGGCGCAAACGGTAACTTGGTCGGTTATGCGGGCGGATTGGATATAAAGAAAAAACTTCTTATGGCCGAAGGGGTAAATTTATGAGCGCATCCAATAATATATGGCCGGATGGCCTTGTTCGTTGTCACTGGGCCAATCCTAAAAATGAAAAATACATTCTCTATCACGACACAGAATGGGGCGTGCCGACATATGACGATGCGAAATTGTTTGAAATGCTGGTGCTGGAAACGTTCCAGGCGGGGCTAAGTTGGGAATGTATTTTAAATCGTCGCGATGAATTTCGTCGTGCGTTTGATAACTTTGATATTGCGCGTGTATGTAATTATGATGCGGCAAAATTGGCACAGTTACAGAATGACGTGGGTATAATTCGCAATGCGCGCAAAATTGCGGCAACGGTTAATAATGCCCGGGTGTTTGCATCCATTGTGCACGAATACGGCACTTTTTCAAAATATTTGTGGCATTGGACGCGTGGTCACATAATACACCAGGTTGGTCAAACACGTTCCGCTTTATCGGACAAAATCGCCGCGGATTTACGTCGTCGTGGTATGCGTTTTATTGGTACAACGACCTTTTATGCATATCTTCAATCGGCGGGTGTTATTAATTCGCACGAAGACAAATGTTTTTTATTCCACAAATAAACATTAATATTTTTTTATGATATAATAATAATATCAGTTCGGGGGGATTAAGTATAATATGAAGATTGCAATAATTGGTGTTGGCACGGTTGGATCTGCGGTTGCGACGGCGGTAAAGAATACCGGCTTTGTTCACGAAATAGTTTTATTTGATCGTGATGCGGTTCGTGCGCGTGCGGCGGCCGAAGATTTGGGGCACGCGGCCAGTTTCGGGTTCGACGTAAAAATCACTGCGGCCGGTAATTATCGTGCCATCCGCGGCAGCGAGATTGTTATTATTGCGGCCGGTGCGAACCAGCGGCCCGGTGAAACCCGAATGGATTTATTGAACAAGAACGCGATGGTTATTGCGGATGTTGTTCCGCGTATAATGGCAAATGTTGATGCCAAACACGTCAAGATAATTGTTTTAACCAATCCGTTGGACGTTATGGTTATGTTGGCCCAGAAAATATCCAAGTTACCACCTGCGCGTGTTTTGGGTACGGGTACAATGTTGGATTCTGCGCGATTACGCACAATATTATCACACCACTTGGGTGTATCAACCCAATCGATAAATGCGTACGTTATTGGCGAACACGGCGACAGCAGTGTTGTTGATTGGACATCCGCCACAGTTGGGGCGTTATCATTGGATGATTTTTGTCGTCAAATGAAAATATCATTACCGATGTCAACGCGTAATACGATTTCACATCGTGTGCGCAATGCGGCGTATGAAATAATTCGCGGGCGTGGTGCCACGTGGGACGGTATTGGTGCGGCGGCGTCGGATTTATTGCGCTGTATTATAAACGATGAACAAAGAATATTAACGGTCAGTACGGTATCGGGTGTTTCATCTAATGCGGTTGCCGTATCATTACCGCGCATTGTAGGGGCCAATGGTGTTGTTGCGACATTGCGGCCACGTCTGTCAACCGCGGAATCGGCGGCATTGCGACGCAGTGAAAAAATTATTCGTAAAAATTACGATTTAATTGCGTGATAAAAAATTACTCGCGCCACGTAACAGAATCAAACAACGCGTTGATGGTATTGCGCAAATTATCGTCATCAAAGAATTGATTTCGTTGACTTTCCGTGGTGACATTTGTGCCTTCTTCAAAATGCGGAATATATTTTTGAATTGCAAAATTTTTTACCCCATGCAGGTGTAAATCCTGGGCAATTTCCATTAAATCCATTTTTGTAACAAAACGCGGATCACAGGTAATACGAACCTCATAGTTTTTGCCGGTTGATTGCCAAACGTCCAAACTGCGCATCATATTATCGTGTGCAATATTTTGCCCAACCAGCGTCCCATACTTGTCACGAATTGTCTTGTAATCAAGCCCTATCCAGTCAACCACATCGGCGGCGCGCGCCAATGTTTCCGGATAAAAACCATTTGTATGCAGTCCGATTGCAAAGCCCAATTCGCGCACGCGACGCATATATTCAATTACTGCATCGCCCTGCATCAATGCCTCGCCCCCGGAAAAAACGACGGCCTCTAACTTTCCCACACGTGATTTCAACCAATCAAACACCTTGTCTGGGTCATATTCACCGTCGTGTAATGGTATCAGATGGGGATTGGAACAATACGCACACCGCAACGGACATCCCACCAAAAACAGCACCGCGGCCAATTTCCCGGGATAATCGATTGTTGTGAATGAAACCAATCCACCGATCTGAATCTCTCTCATAACTTATGCAGCTTTTTTCATTAATTCACTGTGGCGTTGACCAGTGGTTAAACTGTTCGCCTCGGTAAAAGTTTTTCTTTCGCAAAATTCAGAATATTTTCCAATGTTAAAGTTGGAAACCGGTCTGATGAACCCCATAGAACGTGAAAAAATTTCACACGGTGTTCTTTGCGTATTTTCTGTTGCTTGCATAATGTTTTCCTCCCTTTCTGTTTGTTGTGTTGTTTTTTTGTGAAACTGGACTATTCCGTTTTTGCTGCGTTTTGATTTGCGGCAATTTCCGCATCGCATTTTGGACAAAACTCGTACCGACCGGGTAAATATCCGTGTTTTGGACAAATCGAGAATGTCGGCGTAAGTGTCATATACGGAATCTTATAGTTTTCAAAAATTGTACGAACGATTTTTTCTGCGGCTTCGCCACTGGAAACAGGTTCGCCCATATACAGATGCAACATTGTCCCGCCTGTATATTTACGTTGTAATTCTTCTTGGTGTTCCAGTGCGACGAACGGGTCGTCTGTATAGTTTACCGGCAACTGGGTCGAGTTTGTATAGTATGGCGCATCGTGCGTACCGGCGGTTATAATATCCGGGAAATTTTTGACGTCTGTTTTTGCAAACCGGTACGAGCAGCCTTCCGCAGGTGTGGCCTCAAGATTATACAGATTCCCGGTTTGTTCCTGGAACGTGGCCAGATTTTCGCGTATAAAGTCCATTAAATCCAGCACCAATTTTTTCCCCATCGGTGTCGCGATGTTTTCGCGATCGTTTGTAAAATTGCGAACCATTTCGTTTGCCCCATTTACACCAATGGTTGAAAAATGATGATCCCAGTTACCAAGATAACGGCGTGTAAATGGATACAACCCACGTTCCATATTTTTGGATATTATACGACGTTTGATTTCCAATGCATCACGCCCCAAATCCAACAGTCGTTTTAACTCGCGGAAAAGACCTTCTCGGTCACCCTTGTGTGTATACCCCAACCGCGCCAGGTTAATTGTTACAACGCCAATAGAACCCGTTTTTTCCGCCGAACCAAACAATCCGCCACCACGCTTTAACAATTCGCGCACATCCAAACGCAATCTGCAACACATAGAACGCACATCTGTCGGATTCAAATCAGAATTTAAAAAGTTCTGGAAGTTTGGAATACCATACTTTGCCGCCAAATCGAACAACGGTTTTACATTTGGATGATTCCACGGAAAATCATTCGTTATATTATACGTTGGTATCGGGAATGTAAATGGCCGCCCCATTGCATCACCTTCGGTCATAACCTCAAGAAATGCTTTATTTATCATATCCATTTCGGCCTGCAAATCACCGTATGT
Organism: uncultured Alphaproteobacteria bacterium; assembly: GCA_944389495.1. Classification (GTDB taxonomy): domain Bacteria; phylum Pseudomonadota; class Alphaproteobacteria; order Rs-D84; family Rs-D84; genus Enterousia. The sequence continues at coordinate 130,170 of CALXMN010000001.1, forward strand.
AAAATCCATCTGCTTTTTACCAACGAACGGATGTTGCTTTTTCAAATCTTCTGGACAGGTCCAATCAAATGTAAAGTTAATAAATGGTGTTTGTGTTCCCCATCTGCACGGCACGGCACAGTTAAAGACCAACGTCTGCATTGCGTTTTTAACGTCTGCATATGACATCTTGTCAATTCTGACATATGGCGCCAAATATGTATCAACCGAAGAAAACGCCTGGGCGCCAGCAAATTCGTTCTGTAACGTGCCCAAAAAGTTTACCATATGTGAAATTGCGGTTGCCATATGCTTGGCCGGTTCGCATTGCAGATAACCGGGAACGCCATTAAAACCTTCGTACAACAGTTCGCGCAACGACCAACCCGCGCAATATCCCGTAAGCCATCCCAAATCGTGAATATGAATTGCGGCGTTTTTGTGCGCCTCGGCAACTTCACGTGGATACAGATTTAACCAATATTCTGCCGTTACACGTTCGGATGTGCGCAAAATCAGGCCACCAATTGAATATCCAATATTTGCATTTTCCTTGATACGCCAATTAGAACCGCCAACATAACCCTCGATTACTTCGACGGCATCAACGTATGATTCGCGAATTTCGGTGCGCTTTTGACGATATATAATATATGATTCTGCGGTCTTATATGCACGCGCATCCATCAGTGCTTCGATAACCGCCTCTTGCACATTTTCGACGGTTGGATTTTTATCCGTGAACTTTATTTCAAGTTTTCTAAGGGCATTTTGCGTTATATTGACAATTTGTTCATCAGAAATTTCGTGTGTTACGGCAACCGCCTTTTTAATTGCATCAAAAATCTTTTTTGCGTCAAAAGGAACCGATTCCCCGGAACGCTTTTGCACGATATTCAGACGTGTTGTAAGTGTCGGAATAATCTGTATTTTATTATCATTTTCAGCCGTTGACATTTTAATACTCCGAATATTCTAAAAAATTCAATATATAGTGGTTGTTTTTACTATTTGATAACAATATATAGTATAGATGTCGTGCAGGCAATATATAAAAATGAAAAATTTTTTTATTTTTTGCTTTACTTTTAAAAAGGCGGGTTTTCCGGGTAATTGGTTACGATACGATTCGCCATATTTGCACACAAAATGTTTTTTTGTGCCAATAAAATAGAAATATATTGCTGGGAAATGATTCGGATTTTTTAAAAAAACACAAAATATAGATAAAAAATACGAATCAACAACTATATATTGACAAAATAAAATAAAGAATTATTGTAATCGGAAATGTTTAACGCGGAAAAAAGTTGTCATTTTTGTATCAAAGCATATATAGTATATATATGTGAAATAATTCACATACAACAACAAGAGAAAATTTAATGATAAAAAATATATATGATATGCTGCACCAGGTTTGTTCTCAAAACAAAGATCGTATTTTCTTTGTTCGTCAAAATGAAACCTATGCAGATTTATTACGTCGTGTTAAACAACGTGCGGTATTACTGTCCAAGAAGTTTGGAATTCGTCGTGGTGACACGGTTGCGATACTGTCGGGAAATACACCCGATTTTATTCGGTCTTATTTTGCCGTCACGTCCCAGGGTGCACGTGTGTTAATGCTGGATACTGGTCTGAACAAGACCGAGCACATAAATATGATGCGTCGTACGAATTGTAAATTGGTTCTGGCCCAGCGGGAATATTTTATTTCGGGTCGCGGCGTGCCAAAAATGTTCGACATAGAATCGATTGATGAAACAGACGCGCGTGAATTTGTCGCGGCGCCTGCATCGCGTACAGATATTGCAATGTTGTCATTTACGTCGGGGTCGACCGGTAATCCCAAGGTTGTTGGCCTGACGCACGACAATATAATTTCACTTGGCGAAGGGGCATTATTTTATACGCCGGTAATTCATCCGGGGTATACATTTTATGGATTTCTGCCGCTGTATCATATATATGGCGTTGTTATAAATATCATTGCGCCATTGGTGCTGCGCGGCAAGTTATTGCTTCAACCGGTATTAAACCCGCGTGAATTTTTGGCGGATTTTAAAAAGTACAAGCCAGAGGTTATCCCCGCCGTTCCGCGTATATGGGAAACATTTTATAAAAAGATTATTGACACGGCGCGTGAAAAGCACGCATATACATTAATGCGTATCGTGTTATCTATGCGACATATATTGCGTTCGATTGGGTTGGGTTCATTGGTTAATCGTGTAACGCGCCCAATACACGACTTGTTTGGTGGCCGGACCAAGGTTCTGGTTTCTGCGGGTGCGACATTAAAGCCGTCTATTCGCAAATTTTATGAACGTTTGGGTTTTGTTGTTGGCGATTGCTATGGGTTGACAGAAACAACGGGTCCTGCGAATTTTAATTTTGCATTTCGTTTACCGGATGGTTCGATGCATTATGCGGGGCCGCTGCCCGGGAACGAGATAGAAATTCACAATCCCGACAAACACGGTATTGGCGAAATCTGGGTTCGCGGAAAATTGGTTATGCCCGGATATATTGATAACCAAGACGCAAATGCGGCGGCATTCCAGGATGGTTGGTTTAAAACCGGTGATTTGGGAAAGTTCGACAGACGGGGGCGTCTTGTGGTCAAGGGCCGCAAGAAACAGGTCATAGTATTGGATTCTGGGAAAAATGTTTATCCAGACGAACTAGAGGATTTATATATGCAAAATCCCGAGATTTTGGCCGCGGCGGTATTCGAATATTCCATTCGTGGAAAAACGGTTCCGTTTGCGGTGTTCCAGGTTGCGCCCGGCACAACAAACGCTCGTGTTTCTGCCCTGGTCAAGGCGTCGAATCTGAAAATCGCGCCATATAAATGGGTGCGTCACTTTGCCATCACTGAACAAGAGTTACCGCAAACATCCGCCCGCAAGATAAAACATTTTGCGGTTCGCGAAATGCTGGATCGTGGCGATTTTACAATCACGGCCCAGTAAAAATGTAAAAATGGGGGATATGCCCCCCATTTGTTTTTTTATAATACAACTTGACAAAAAAAATAAATGTGCTACATATATTGAGTGTAACCATCCATTGGGGGGCAAGTATGCAATCGTTTGATGACAAGCAAATTTGTGCGATATTGGAATATAACATAAATCGGCCATATATGGGCGAGTTTCGTCCCTGTGATTTAACGGATGCCTATGGCCGCATAAAGGCCAGTCGCGATTGGGATAAACCGCTTTCTTGTGTTGATATAAAGGTTGGTAAAATTAATGGTGATATAATATGCGGTGCATTGTGGTATGAAATGTCTTATAATCCCGTTCGATTTGGTACCACGTCGCCGTTTTACTTTAATGACAGAAACAGCATTTATCGTTTTTGTGAAAAGTCGTATAAAAAGGACCCCGTGGATAAACTTTCCCAGATTTTGGTGGATATTCGTTATCATTTAATAGAATATTTAAATTTGAACGCATTGCCGAATGGTGCGTGGCACGATGCAATTAATACCAGGTTTGGCCGTGTATCAATTGGCCTGCGGTCGGACGGGCATTCAAACAGTATGTATAAACGCTTGGCGCATTTACGCGAAACCATAAAATTAATTGCACGTCAAAACGTTTATGATTTCAAGAAAAAACGCGGACCATACCGTGCCGAAATAATGCGTATGGTTGCCGAACGTCATCCGGATGGCGAACGGATTCCGATTCTTGCGCCACGTGTTACCCAGCGGCAACAATTGAAAAATGTTTCATCGTATTCATCATCAGAAATGAATATGGAATTCGATGCCCAGGATCGTATAGATAATATGTTGGACAGTGCCCAAATAACAATTGATAACCAGGCCTATGTATCTGCGGATACGTATGCCCAGGCATTATATGATATTGAAAATATAAAACGCGATTTGGTAAATGATCACCAGAAATAAAAACGCGCCCAACGGCGCGTTTTTATTTACAAATTGTAATATATGGCGGCACAGATCGTTCCGAATCAATTTCGCCATCGCCACAATCCATACAGTTAAATTTACGATTTTGTGAATGATGCGCATCCAGTGGTATGGAATAATTTTGTATTTCCGGTATATTGCTTGCATACGAATATGTTGGAAATCCAAAATAGAATCCACGGTTTGGCCCACTGCATTCATTTGCATCCCTCGGATAGCACGCCGGGTTATTTATTTGTGATGGATCCGGGATACAAAATGTTTCACACGTATCATAATCTGTTATCATTTTTTCACAGTCTGTACACGAAGACGCAGGTGCCCGCAGTGTTGTTCCCACCGCGCCGACAATTGCGCCCTGGCTCAGATTCTCGCATTTTTTTGTTGCACCGCCACCGGCGGGATTGGCAACGCATTCCCATTCCAGTGTTGTATAGTTTAATCGTGCGGTCATTTCATCGGGACAAACCTTTTCTGGAAACGGATTTACGCATTCCCAAACGCTGTCGACCAAGACGGCGGTTTGTTGTTCTGCACACAATGGCTTTTTTGATTCGTCTGCGACACATTCCATTAAATCAGAATCCCAGATTGTATCCCCACCACAGTCTGTTTTTGTATTATATCCGATGCATTGCCATCGTCCAAATCGATATGTTTTTATTGTCCCAATTGGGCAAATTACATCTGTTTGCACGGGTGCGGTAAATACAGTATCTTCGGTTGGGATTTCATATTGGGTCATATATACCAGTTGGCCATTTTGTAATTCCATTTCTTCTGTGATTGCATCCGGCACAATTCGTGCACCGGTTGCGCCGCCAATCATAATTTTTCCGTCAATAAATATTCCAAATGTACCCACGTCCGGAAAATATTCTTCTAGTATTTCCAACATATTGTTATAGTTGTCTGCATCCACCGCCCCCGTTGCAGTAATGATGTATGTATAATCAGGCTTTTTATTTCGAACAATTTCGCAACTGGTAATACGCATTCCGGCCGTCAGACAAACAAATTGACTGCGAATATTGTTTTGTTCGACACAAACATCTTGAAAGGCGGTTCCACGAATTTGTGCATTATGTTTTGCGGCGGCGCATTCTGCGATTGACCGCAGGTCAGATTTATTTATTGCATATTCGGTTTCTTGTTCTGTGACGCGTTGACTGGGGCTGCTTATCATATAAAAACCAAGCATAAACACCGCAACTAAAATCATCATAAAAATATTCATCTTTCTCCCTTGCGATTTATTAAAACTCTAGGTAATATAAGGATAAAATGCAATAGGAAAAACAAATTACGCGATAAAGAGATGAAAAAATATATATTGCTTTTATTATTAACGTCTTGCGGCTTTCGTCCGATGTACACCGCCCAGGACACAGATATATACGTTGCGCCAATTGCGGGCATCAATGGCATAGATTTACGAAATAGTCTGAACGCAAAGTTTGGCGGTGCCCGTGATGCAAATGCCACATATACATTAACGGTAACATTGAAAAATCCGGTCACACGGTACAAGGCGCGTGAAACAACCGGCAACGCCACGTGGCAGGAAATTGTTCTTGGGGCGAATTATACATTAAGCGCCGATGGCAAGCAGATTGCCCGTGGTTCGGAAAGTGCATCGGAATCATATACGTTTGTGCGCTATTTGGTTGCGGCGAATGCGTCATATAATAACGCGGTTCAAAATACTATCCAGGTTTTGGCCGATAAAATCAGTGCACGTGTAATTGCGGAAACCTATCGCTATGACCAGGGGGATATTACGGACGCGACGGATGTTTCCAAGAATAACGATGATGCGGCCCGTGAATAAAGTAACGTCTGAATAATGAAGTGGAAGGAAACGGATTTTAACGCCGGAATTGAAAAAATACGTGCGGTTTTAATTTATGGCCCCGACGCAGGTCAGGTTGACGAACTGTGCGATCGGGCCGTCCAGAAATTAGAAATAGAACGTGATAATTTATTTTCATTGGATTCCGACGAATTACGTGAAAAACAGGATGCATTATTTGCCGAAGCGTGCAGCCCGTCTATGTTTGGCGGTCGCAAGATGGTAATAATATCCAACGCCGGGGACAGTGATGCATCATTAATCACAGATTTGGTAACGCACTCTGGGTTGTGCGCATCGGTTGTGATTACGGCGGGTGACTTGCGCGCCGGTGGTGGCCTGCGCAGTTTTTTTGAATCCGGTGATAATGTTGCGGCATTGGCGTGTTATACGGATGATGCGCGTGCGCTGGCGACATTGATACGTCGTGAACTGTCTGCGGATGCGGGCATAGAACAAATTACCCCCGATGCGATGGCGTATATGACATCTCACCTTGGGGGCGATCGTGGTATAACGCGCGGTTTTTTGGCCAAGATAGCGTTATATGTAAATGATAAAAAAATTGTTGAATTGGACGATGTTGAACGCTGTTTACCGGATACAGGTGCGGCGAATACGGATGACTATTTGTATTCGTTAACGGCGGGCCACATCCCCCAGACAATGACCGCATTGGATAGATTGTTGTACGATAACGTTGATGCAAATATGTTGGTCCGTATGCTGAATATACATTTCAAGCGTCTGTTAACGGCCGTCGTTGATGGCCAGTTACCCCGCCTGTTTTGGAAGGTTGCAGAAAAATTCAACCAGGCTGTAAAAATTTGGCCCCAAGAAGAAATTGTTGCCGTCTTACAGCGTTTAAACGAACTGGAACAACAGATGCGCACAACCGGTATGCCGGCGGAAATATTGTTACGTGATTTTTCATTAAAACTGGCGATGCGCGCGACAAAATTGGCCATAAAACGAAGGAAGTAATAAAATGTTATCATCTGTCTATGCACCTAAGGATTTCAAACGTTTACGTGTTGTTGGCGACTTGGTCGCGCGGTGTTTTGATTATATAACGCCACATATTCGTGCGGGCATTTCAACCGGTGAAATTGACAGAATGGTTGCAGAATTTTTGCGTGCAAATGGTGCGCGGTCATCTGATCTTGGGTACCAGGGCTATCCCAAAAGTATATGCACATCGGTTAATGACGTTATTGTTCACGGCATCCCCAGTGATGATGTTATATTAAAGGATGGCGATATTGTAAATGTTGATTTAACTGCCGAGTACAAGGGTTTTCACGGTGACGCATCACGTATGTTTATGATTGGTAATGTTTCACCACGTGCGCGTGAATTGGTTCAAACGTGCCAAGATGCATTGAATGCGGCGATTTCTGTTTGTGGCCCGGGGGTGCCGCTGTCTGAAATTGGCAAAACCATAGAGGCCGTTGTCACCCCGCACGGTTTTTCGATTTCGCGTGACTTTGTTGGTCACGGCATAGGCAAGGTTATGCACGATGACCCCCAGATTTTTCATTTTTATGACAAGATGTGGGATCGTGTAAAAATGGTTCCTGGTTTGGTATTTACCATAGAACCAATGATAAATACTGGGCGTCCTGAATGCAAAATTGATGCCGATGGTTGGACCGCGCGTACGGTTGATGGCGGATTATCGGCCCAGTGGGAACATACCCTTGGTATTACCGAGGATGGTGTCATAATCTTTACGGAAAAAATGGTATAACATCACGTGAAACCAGACGACAAAGATTTAAATTTTCACAGCGGACATCGCGAACGTTTGCGCCAGAAGTTTCTTGATGATAAATTGGCGGACTATGAGTTATTGGAATTGTTATTAAGTTATGTGATTCCACGTCGTGATGTTCGGCCGTTGGCGCGTGAATTAATGGGAAGATTTGGTGGTGTATATCCGGTTATAACCGCACCATTGGAAAAGTTAATGGAAATTCGTGGTCTGGGGCGTAATACGGCCATATTTATCAAGGCAATTCATAAAATTATGATTGCGGGATATAAATGCAATCTGGACAAAGAAACAATATTTCACAATAACAAAATTTTGACGAATTATTGCCTGTTGATGATGGCGGGCAAGTCCAAGGAAGAAATGCATATACTTTACGTTGATGGCAATATGCGTTTGTTGGCGGACGATTTGCACAGTTTGGGTACGGTTGATTGGGCGGCCGTGTATCCGCGCGAAATATTAAAGCGCGCATTGGATTTAAATGCGCGTTTTATAATAATGGTACATAATCATCCGACGCCAAATACTATGTTTTCGACCCAAGACATAGATTTAACCGACCGTGTCCAGGATTTGTTGGCAACGGTCGGCATAGAGGTTATTGATCATTATGTTGTATCGGGTGGTGTTGTTTATTCTGCACGTAATATGTTTTTAATTAAACAGATCCCGCACGTCGCAAATAACTTTTAAATCCCGCGGTGTTCCGGAGCGCAGTTGGCCGTTGTCGAAACTGTATTCGACACGTTGTGCCATCGTCGGTGTGTCCCACGATGTATCCCAGTTGCGCGAAATTTTTATAACGCGAAATTCCGGACGAAAAATAAATTGCAATTTTTTCAGTGCACATTCTGCACCTTCGGTTGTACGAAATCCATCTGGGGTTATATCAACGTATTCACCGTTTTTATTCAGTTCAATTTTATATTTATAGTAAAAGTGCGGTGTTCCATTTTCATTGCGTGTACGTGTAATTCTGTCACGTTGGCCGTCGCCATCAATATCGCGGTCGAAAATATCGCGTTCAGAAATGCCTGCGCCAAATTCATCCAATGAATATTGCTCGGAAAAATCCGGATTGGTTAATCCATCAGAAAACTCGCCAGATTTTGATACAGAACCATTCTGGGCATTGTCCATCGATTGTGATATGTCGGGCGATTGTATGCCGCCCGTGCGTCCAATTTTGGGTACGGGACCACCCGCCAAAATATAAATCAGCACGGCGATTATTATGAACATAATAACCAGTAATACGTTAAATAACATATTTCCAGATTGTTGGTTTTGATTTATCTTATTCATTGTTCACCTGTCTTATTCGTTTACGACCCGTCCGACGCGCCAACCTTCGATTACGCGAATGGCATTTGCCATCCGGGCCAATTCCTCATCGCTTAAATCCCCCACTGTTCGATTAATGGACAGTCCGGTTAATTCCTGGATACGTCTGTGATATGCAGATGTGTTATTTTCAACCGGTGGTGCATAGCGGCTTATTGCGCCCGCGACGGTCAATCGGTTATAACTGTCACTGCGTAACAGTGCACTGATTGCGCGCATACCGGTTTCTTCGTCGGGGAAGACGGCAAATCCGCCGGCCTGGCCGATGGCGCCATTGCGGCGCGAAAATTCAGAATATCGTATATTCCCGGGGTTATTGTTGCGCCACGCGCGCGTGCCCCCGGTGTGACGATATTGCGTGCCATCTGCATTCGTATAAAGCACATCATTTGAACGTGCGCTTGCCTTGGTGGGGCGTTGTGTTGCCTGGGCGGGACGCCCGGGACGCCCGGGGCGTACGGACAAAACGGAACGGTTGTCGTTATTCATATTGTCGGGGCTTGTTGATGTGGTTGGCTGAAATGCGTTATTATTTCCTGTTACAGAAACGGTTTGCAAATCTGGTGGAACATCGGTTGCCGCCAAAGGCGCATCTGAATATGGTATCGCCCCAGAATCGTATATATCCAGATTTTCATACAATCGAAATTCTTCATATTTGGATAATTCCAGATTACGTGCATCCAAAATTTCATTCAGTTCTGTAATTGAAACCTTGATTGTTCTGCATCCGCGTGCAAACAAATCATCGCCCCAAATCATATTAACAATTGGCACCACGGCCCCCAGTGTGCCAAGTATTATAATCAGGTTACGCATATTTATAAAAATATCGTTTTTTGCCCCGCGAATTAATGATATTGCCCATCCGAACAAAAGCAGTCCAGTTATACATATAATCACAACCCAGGCGTATTCGATAAATGTTTCAAAACTGCGCAGGATACAGGACGGATCTTCCAGGTATAAAAACACACCATCGGTCCCCAGAATATGGAAACCGGAATTTTGCAATAATCTAGCGATTGCATCTGTGTTCATTGGGGTTCATATTATCTGCCTATTTTTTAGACGCGGCGTTTGTAAAGAATCCCGGAATGGAAAAATCGTCATCATTTGCGGCGATGCCGGCCCATCCGAACAGGTCGCCCATTAATCCGGAATCATCACGCTTTGCTTTTTTAAATGGCAAAATGTTTTTCAGTTTTCCGATTTTGCTGTGTGGTTCGTTTTTACTGGGGGTGGGAATTTTATCTTGGTTTTCGGCAAATTCCGCGGCCAGTTGTTCCAACGTGGCATCTGTGTCGTCCATATCAATATTGACCGTATCGTCCATTGAAGAATTATCATTTGTTTCATTGACGACATCGACATCAGATGTGTTGGTTGTATCTTCGATTACATCTTCGCGCAAAGGTGTCATACTTTCTAACAATTGTTCCAACGTTTTTTCAACGGGCGCATCGGGCGCATCATCAGTAATCATATTTGCAATTGTATCGTGTGCATTTTGTTTTTCATCATCGATTGATATATCTGTTTCTGCGCGTATATCAATATCGTCAATAATCGAAACATCATCAACCACAGATGTATCTGTATTATTGGCCGGGGCTTCGTCAATTGCGGTGTCCGATTCCGTTGTATTTTCATCCGCATCAATATCGCCGGCGGGTGTCTCTTCCTGTTTTACGGCCAAGACAGATAAAATAGGAATAATTTTTTCGGTATTATCTGTTGCCTGGGGCTCGGGTATGTTTGTAGATGTTTTTTCATCTGTTTCTTTGGCTGCAACAGTTGCAACGTTTGTGGCGGCCGTACGTGTGCGTGTTTTGCGCGTTTTGGTTGTTTTTTTATCCACAGGCGTATCGTTAATTATATCTGTATTCGGGGTAACATCTGTTGCTTGTTCGTGAATATCAATAACGGGAATAATGTTTTCGGTATTTTCATCTGTGGGTGTATTATCTTGGGGCCGACAGATGTCCGATTGATTTTCTGTATTTGTTGTATCTGAAACGGTATCAAGATTCTGTACCGTGTTTTCAAATGCGTCATCATTATCAACCGGTACCCCGAACATAATCGTATCGCGTCCCAGACCCAAAGTCCCGCGAACCTCTTCAAAAGCGGCACGAATATCGGCCATATTAAAAACTTCATTACCCGAAATATAAATGATTTTAGTTTTCATTTAAGCACTTCCCCCACTTGATGGGGATATTATATCACATTTTGCTGTTGAACGCATCCAAAAAATATCTTACACTGAAAATATGTCCGATATAAAACAACAGATTTTTCAAGAATTGTCCGCGGTCGAAGATGCGGCGGCAAAATTGCATTCGGTTGCGGAAAATGCGGGACGTCAAACGGATCTTGAGGTTGCAATTTTAACTGAACAGGTTCGTGTCCTGCGTGACAAAAATGCCCGTGCCACAGATATAATTGATAAGACAATATCTATACTAAAGAATTTAAAATGAGTGTTGTATCCATACCGATTGTAAACAAGAATTATCCGATGGGATGCGAAGACGGCCAAGAATCCCGTCTGATAGAATTGGGAAAAATGGTTGATGCGCGTGCGCGCGAGATATTGGATAAAATTGGTCCATTGCCGGAAAATGCGTTATTGGCGACACTGTGCATCGTTCTCGCAGACGAGGTGCATAACCGCCCCGCGCCAACCGTTACGGACACAGACCTGCGCGAGATATTGGCACGTATTCGTGAAATCAAGAACAAGTTGAATTAAACAAAAACGCGCATAATTGCGCGCTTTTTACAGTGTTTTTTGTACAGATTTTGATGTCAAATTTGCCCGTACATTGGCATACAGATTTACAGAATCTGATATTTCAGATTTTGGTGCCGCAATATGCGTTTCGCGCCCAGTGCGCCAACCTTCGACAACACGAATGGCGTTTACTACGCGCATAATTTGTTCGTCATTTAATTGCGACAATTTTATCGACGTATCCAATCCGGTTAATCTGCGCAAAGTGGCATTATACCCGGCCGTATTGTTTTCGTGCGGTGGCGCATATTTGAAAATGGCCTGGGCAATGCTAAGATTTTTATAGTTTTTTGATTTTAACAGTGCACCAATTGCGCGCATACCGGTTTGTTCATCTGGGAACACGGCAAATCCGCCGGCGCGTCCAATTGCGCCCTGGGTTATACTGAAATCGGAATAGCGTAAACATCCCGGGTTATTATTGCGCCAGGCGCGTGTTCCACCGCTGCGCCGGAATTTATTTCCATCTGCGCGTGTATATACAACGTCATAGTTGTGTGCGATGGCATCAATAACGGCATCTGGGCGTATTTTTATATCTGCGATTGCGTATACGGTATCTGCATTTTCGCGTGGCTGCGTCACAGGTTTTACCTTGGCGGCGGCCGTTGTTGCATCCGGTTCGATTGGTGTATCTGTGCCGGTTGAACCCATTGTATGCGACATACCGAACAGCATTGCTGCACTTGTTAAAAAGTACGGAATTGTACGCTTGAAACTCATATTAATACCTCCTTTGCAATCAAAGCGACACACCGGCGTACCGGTTGTGACATTTTTCCGTTTTTGTTTTGATTGGTTCGTCGCCATCAGAGCAATTTTGGCAACGTACATTCAGACACGAAATAAATCACCGTGCCCCGACTTGTCTAATCAGACAGCCCGCCCCGAAACCAGGGAACCAAAGTTTGTATATACATATATATCGAAAAAAATAAATTTCAAGTCAAAAATGAAAAAAATTATTTTTTTTAATATTTTTGGGAAACCGGTTGGCCCAAACGGGGCATTTTTTCTGTTGTTATTTTTTTGCAAATGTTTTAATTTAACGATGTTATGAGCAAGGAAGTTATCGAAAGAATTGATTCTCAGCAACTGTCAGACGCGTTGTCTGAACGTTATTTATCATACGCGGTAAGCACGATTGTATCCCGTGCATTGCCGGATGTTCGTGATGGGCTAAAGCCCGTACATCGGCGAATTTTATATTCTATGTTGCGGCAAAAACTGTCCCCATCGGCGGCATTTCGTAAATGTGCGACGGTTGTTGGTGATGTGTTGGGGCATTATCATCCGCACGGTGATTCATCTGTATATGATGCAATGGTTCGTCTGGCCCAGGATTTTTCCGTGCGATACCCCCTGATTGATGGCCAGGGTAATTTCGGTAACATCGATGGCGATCCCCAGGCGGCATATCGTTACACAGAATCCAAAATGACCGATGCCGCGATGCTGATTATGGAGGGTATCGACGAAAACAGTGTTGATATGATGCCGAACTTTGATGGCACCACGACCGAGCCGGCTGTTATGCCGGGGGCATTTCCAAACCTGTTGGCGAATGGCGGAATGGGAATTGCGGTTGGTATGGCAACGAACATTCCAACCCACAACGTGGCCGAGGTTTGTGATGCATTGGCCCTGGTTGTGGATAATCCGGATGCCACCACGGCCCAGATTATGAAGAAAATGATTGGACCGGATTTTCCAACGGGTGGCATATTAATAGATTCTTTTGATACGATTGTAAAGAATTATGATACCGGCCGCGGCGCGTTTCGTATTCGGGCCAAGTGGGACATTGAAAAACTGGATCGCGGGGCCGAACAGGTTGTTATCACTGAAATTCCATACGGCATTATAAAGTCTAAACTGGTGGAACAGATTGCCAATTTAATAGATGCCAAGAAATTGCCATTGGTTGATGATATATCTGATGAATCGACCACATCTGTGCGCATTGTCATCACGCCCAAGACCCGTAATGTACCTGCGGACAAAATGATGGCGCATCTGTTTGCGATGACGGATTTGGAATATAAATTCAATATGAATTTTAACGTAATTGATTCACGTGGTGTACCGCGTGTTATGGGTATTGGCGATGTGTTGCGTGAATTTATTGCACATCAGAAAAATGTTTTAATTCGTCGCACAAATTGGCGTTTGGGTAACATAGAACGTCGTCTTGAAATTCTTGGTGGTTTGTTAATTGTTTATTTAAACTTGGATCGTGTGATTGAAATAATTCGTAATGAAGACGATGCAAAATCTGTATTAATGTCGGAATTTAAATTAACAGAAATCCAAGTAGAGGCAATTTTAAACACTCGTTTACGTTCGTTGCGAAAATTGGAAGAAATGGAAATTCGTCGTGAAGATGCGGCATTGTTGGCGGAACAAAAGCAATTGCGCGACCTGTTGGCCAGTCCGGATGCCCAGAACGAGCAACTAAAGGCCTGGTTCGCGGATATAAAAAAACGTTACGATAAAAAGACTGCGCTGGGGCGGCGGCGTACCCTGTGGGCGCCCCAGACCACGGAAATTGTTGTAAATACGGACGAATTTATTGAAAAAGAACCGTTAACTATCATCTTGTCTGCGGCCGGGTGGATTCGTGCGGCCAAGGGAACGTTGGATTTAAATAATCTTGATTTAAAGTTCAAAGAGGGTGACGAACTGAAATTCGCATTTCACGCAATGTCCACCGACAAGATTAATTTATTTGCAGACGGGGGAAAAATGTTTACCTTGGCGGCAAATGAGTTACCATCGGCACGCGGTTTTGGTGAATCTGTGCGTATGATGGTTGATATTGGGGCGGATGAAAATATCGTTGCGGCATTTGTTTTGGATACGGCGGCAAAGTATTTGCTGGTTGGGCGTCACGGAACCGGATTTATTGTTGCGGGTGAAAACTGTCTGGCCCAGACGCGTGGTGGAAAACAAATTATGAACACAGATGCGCGTAATCGTGCAATTATGTGTGTGCCGGTAACGGGTGATACGGTTGCGATGTCGGGTTCTAATGATAAATTATTAATATTCCAGACCGCGGAAATTCCGGAAATGACCCGGGGCAAGGGCGTGATTTTACAAAAATACAATGCCGAACGTACGTATGTTTTGGACGTAATGTTCTTTAACGCGGCGGATGGTTTTGGATGGACAACTGGGCGCGGAACAACCAAGTTGGATGATTGGGCACCGTGGACCGGTCGTCGTGCATCCCAGGGACGAACCGTTCCCGTTGGATTCCCGCGCAGCGGAAAGTTTGGAAAATAATTCACATCCCCCGTGTGGGGGATTTTTTTTGGTAATTCGTGAAATTTTTTCACTTGTATAAGTATTGCAAACTTTCTAGAATCAAATAAAGAAAGGGGTGAAGATTTGAGGAAAATTCCATATATTTTTGCAACTTTATTATTGGCCGCGTGCACGGATGGTGGAACACCGACCTGTGTTGGGCCAAATGGTGCGTGTGGATTTGATGGTTTAACACCCGATAAAAATCGTTTCATAGATAATGCCGCCACCAGTAATCGCCGCATTAATATGATGATTGCCCTTAATGATGCCCAGGTTGGTAAATATATCCAGCACAGATTAATTGGGTATACAGATACATCTGTTACTGATTACGCAGCGGTTGCACAAACGGCTTTGGCGATTGCGAATGGTGATGCAATTGCGGACAATATTGATGATTCGACACGTCGGGCGGCGATGTATGTTGTTGATCCGGAATTATTTACGGCGTGTGGTGATGCATCGGATGGGGCGGGGTGCATTGATAATTGGCGTGTGGATAATGCGACATTGTTGGCAACACGTTTGACCGAATTGCGTGCGCGTGCGGATTTTTTGGATATTACGGAAATTAATTTTTCAACTGCGGCGGGTGCGGATAAAAAACTGCGCTTTTTGATTAATTCAGACGGCCAGATTAATGGAATAAATTTTGATGGTGTTGATTACACGCGCAATGGTGACACAAATGTATTTACCGATACCGAAGGCGCCACGTTAACATACAAGTCCGGCGTTATGGACACCGACAGTGGTATTCCAAACCTGTCGTATTCGGACTTTGGTGTGTACCAGATAACCGCCGATGGCGTTGCGGGTAAAAATATCCCGTTTGCAGGTGGATATGAATCGCGTCGCATCGCAGAGAGTCGTATTATGGATGCAATTGATGGTAATCTGGAATTTTCGGGTGCGGCGGTCGGTACGGTTACGAATTCTGAAAACAAGAATCTTGATATTCGTGACGAGCGTGCGTTTTTGGTGTTTAATAAATCAGACGGCGTATCAACACTGACCGCAAATTTTGCAAATTGGTATAATGTTACGTTAAGCCGTGATATGAATGCCACAAACGGGAACATTATTTTTTCAAATTATGTCGGGACGGCGGATTTCCGTTTACCGGATGATGTGAAATCCGGCACCGCAGATATTAATATGGGATATTACGGGGCGGCCCCGACATCTGGCATCCCGACCGAGGCAACCGGTCTGGTTCACTATAAAAATGACACAAATGGTATCCAGATGGATGTCGCATTTGGCGTAAAGAATAAATAGGATAACAGAATGAAAAAACTGTGCTGTGTGATTGGTGCGTTGACATTATTGTTTGGGTGCAGCGATGGTGGTGGAACATCGGGATACGTTCCAAATCCACCCGACAGTGGCTTTAAACCCAGACCCCAAAACCCGACGGTGGATTTTGAAAATGCATCTGTTGAACAAAATAATGATTTAACGGGATTATATTCGCGCAACACGGTCCAGGTTACAGATTACATAGATTATCGTTTGAATGATTGGGATGATTTTAATCCAGATGTTGGTGAAAACATTTCGCGGGTTGATATTGCCGATGCGGCATTATATTTGACAAATGCTGAATTAAGTGCCGCGGAAATCGCGGAACATTTTGATGGTAAACGTGATTTATTTCATATGGCGGTTTATGTTATAAATAACGCATTAAATCATTGTTTTGACAGTGGCACGGATTCTGCGACGTGCTTTACCGAATGGCGTGACAGTGTGCCACCATATTTTGAAAACATTTCCACAGAAATCCGTGAAAACGCGACATTGTTAACGGCGGATGGTGCGGTAATGAATACGGTGGACGGCAAAGAATTTACATTTTTTCTTGATACGAACGGAACGATTTCAGGTGTTCAACTGACCGATGCCGATGATGTGACAACGGATTTTAAACAATGGCATAATTATTCGGTTGATTCGGATGCAAACACCGCCACACTCCAGAATTTTTCTTATGATTCAATTGGTCGTGAATTGGGGCTTAGTTATTCGGATTTTGGGCGTTATAAAATCACGTCCGGTGTATTGAATGCGAACACCGGCCAGGAAACAGGTTCAACCACAACGGGTATGTTTGCGGGCGGATACGAATCCAAAAAAATAGCCGAGGCGGATATCGTTATTCCCGATACGGATTTGGTACTTTATGGTCGTGCCGCCGCAACGGTAACATCTGGTCGTGGTTCAGAACCGGCAACGGCGAACTTTACGGGTGTATCAAATTTGTATATGAACAAGGATTCTGGTGCGGTTGAATTGGTAACAAGTTTTGATAACTGGTACAATGTCGTGGCGACCAAAAATATTGGTAATAATGACGCCAAATTTACATTTTCCAACTTTGCCGAATCCGGTATATATTTATTCCAGTTCGCCGATGCGGTTGACGGTAAATTTGAAACAACCGGAAAGATGGACATAAATTACTATGCCGAAAATCCAGAAACAAATTTACCGACCGAGGCAACCGGCCTGGCCACGGTTGACAATGGTGCGGATGATGTTAAGATGGATATGGTATTTGGTGTAAAGCAGCAGTTTTGAAAAAAATAATTTTATTTTTATGCGTACTTTTTCTGCCCGGGGTAACCTGGGCAGATTTAACGTCTGTCAAGAAACAAGACGGCACAACCGAAGTAACAATGACAACATTGGATGCGCTGCATATTGCGGGGGCGATGGTTGACAATGGTGAACTTGACCAGGCCGAGCAGATTTTAACCAAAATGCCATCGTTGGGTGGTGGGCCGCTGGAAATAGAACGCTGGTTTTTATTGGGGCGTATCGCAAGTATGCGCGGCGATTTTGATGTGGCAATCCAGATATTCAGAACAATTCTTGATGCCCAGCCGGAATTGGCGCGTATTCGATTTGAATTGGCAATATGTTATATGAAAACATCCCAATGGGGGCGCGCGGATTATCAATTACGTTTGGCGATGGCGGGCAAAGATTTGCCCGACAATGTTCGCCAGGTAATGAATTACTATCGCTATATAATTCGTCAGAATAAGAATTGGAATGTTTGGTTCAATTTTGGTGCCGCGCCTGATAATAATGTCAACAACGCCACCGGCGGCCAAGAATGCGTAATGACAATATTTGGGCCGCTGTGTCGAAATTTAATAGAACCAGAATCTGCGGTTGGATTTAATTTATCGCTTGGGGGCGATTACGAATTTAAATTGTCTGATAATTGGCGGTGGAAGTCCCAGGCCGGCGTATATTCCAATATATACAATTTGCACGACTATGATGATTTATATTTATATGGTGCGTCTGGACCGCGGTATATTTGGTCGCGTGGTGATGTGTGGGCATCGGCAATGATGTCGCGCCGTTGGTACGGATGGGAAGAATATAATTGGTCGGCCGGTGCCCAGTTGGATATAAATTATGATATAACAAATAAGTTATCGGCCGGTATAAATTTTCAATTTTTGTCCAATTGGTATGATTATTATTCCGAGTATCTGGATGGTGAAACATATTCTGTGTTTGTGGATGCGTTTTATTCCATAACCCCGAACATATACGCAACGGCGCGGGCGGGGCTTTCACGCGAAGCCGCCGCGTCATCAACATATTCGTATTGGATGCCCAGTGCCAGTGTTGGAATTGGGGCGGAATTGCCGTACGGATTTAATATTTTTGCATCGCCATCAATTTATTGGCAGTTATATGATGGTGACCAGTGGTCCGTTCAAAACGGTACATTTACCCAGGTAACCGAACGTGATTTTACCCAACGTTATCAGTTATCTGTATCGAACAATAAATTTGACATATGGGGCTTTGTGCCGACGGTTATATTCAGTTATTCGCGCCGCGATTCAAATATGTGGCAACGCGAATACGATCGATGGGCGGTCGAATTTACAATGGCCCAGCGTTTTTAAGAAAATAAAAAATGACATCAAATGGATGTCATTTTTTATAAAATCAACCTGCCACAAAATTAATGAGGCATTTTTCCTTCGGTCATAATGACGTGCTTGCGCAGTTTTGGATCATACTTGCGGAATTTCATTTTGCCAGCGGTATTTTCCGAGCGCGTATTTTTTGTTGTTGTATAGAAGTAACCGGTTTCTTTGTTTTCCAGTTTTACAACTTCTTTACTGCCTTTTTTGGATGCCATTTTAAAAACCCTTTATTTAATACTGGGTGGATTTTAGGTTAAAAATAACTGGAAATCAAGTACTTTTTATCATAAGATTCAATTCTGGGCGTATGGCGAAATTGGTAGACGCGCTGGATTTAGGTTCCAGTGGGGCAACCCATCAGGGTTCAAATCCCTGTACGCCCACCAAATCCCAGTAATTTTTAATAAACCGGATAACTGCGTGGATATGACGGATCGGGACGTACCAATTCCGATTTTACGCCACACGCGGTAATGGCCAGTGTTGAAATCAATAAAAATCCCAAGAATAATTTCTTCATCCCCATTATTATATCCACATATTTTCGAAATTGTCAAATAGATCAATTGGTTGCTGAATACAGTCCTGTTTATTTCTGTGTGTGTAACATAGTAAAATTTATACGTACATCACAACAAATAAAAAATGGAGAGAGAAATTATGTACTACAGCAACGGTAATTACGAGGCGTTTGCCAATCCTTTGCCACCGGCCGACGCCAATAAAAAGTCTGCTTACATTGTGGGCGGCGGTCTGGCCGGGTTGGCGGCGGCGGTGTTTATGATTCGCGATGGGAAAATGCGCGGTAATAAAATTCATATTTTTGAAGAACTGGCCATCCCCGGTGGCAGTATGGACGGCATCAAGAACCCACAACGTGGCTTTATCATTCGCGGTGGTCGCGAGATGGAGGCGCATTTTGAAACGCTTTGGGATTTATTTCGTTCAATTCCGTCACTGGAAAATCCGGACATATCGGTATTGGATGAATTTTATTGGCTGAATAAATCCGACCCCAGTTTTTCACATTGTCGCGCAATTGAACGTCGTGGTCATCGTATGCGTGATGATGGCAAATTGACACTGACGCCGACGGCAATTCGCGAAATGATAGATTTGGCATTAACACCCGAAGAAAAATTACAAGATGTACAAATTGACCAGGTGTTTGGCGATGAATTTTTTGAATCTAATTTTTGGTTATATTGGGCAACGATGTTTGCATTTGAAAAATGGTCCAGTGCGATGGAGATGCGACGTTATCTTTTACGATTTATTCATCACGTTGGAAAACTGGCGGATATGTCTGCATTAAAGTTTACAAAGTATAACCAATACGAATCTTTGATAACGCCGTTGGTACGATGGTTGGAATCGCACGGTGTAAAATTTCACTATGATACAATCGTTACCAATCTGGACGTTAATTGCAAACAAAATAAAAAAATAGTCCAGAAAATCGAGATGGTAAAATCGGGTCGCAAACGTGAAATAAAATTAACATCGGATGATTTAGTTTTTGTTACCAATGGTTCGATAACCGAAAGCACAACATATGGTGATAACGATACGCCCGCCGAACGGCGGCACGAATTGGGGGCGTCGTGGGTATTGTGGAAAAATTTGGCGGCCCAGTGTGAAGAATTTGGACATCCGGAAAAATTCTGTGAAAATATTCCGGCGGCCAATTGGGTAATGTCTGCAACGATAACACTGTTTGATGACACGGTTGTTCCATACATAGAAAAAATTTGCAAAAAAGATCCGCACAGTGGATCAATTGTCAGCAGTGGCCCCGTCACAATCAAAGATTCTAATTGGTTGTACGGTTTCAGCATTTCGCGCCAGCCACATTTTCGTGCACAAAAACCGAATGAAATTGTCGTATGGACATACGGGTTACTGTCGGATACAGATGGCAATTTTATTAAAAAGAAAATAGCGGATTGTACCGGTGCAGAATTATGTGCGGAATGGCTGTATCATATCGGTGTTCCTGTTTCGCAAATAGAAGACATAGCACATAACAGATCCAGCACGGTCCCATCACATATGCCATATATAACAACATATTTTATGCCACGTGCGCTTGGGGACAGGCCGCGCGTTGTGCCAAATGGATCGGTCAATTTGGCGTTTATTGGTAATTATGCAGAAACAGATCGTGACACAGTTTTTACAACCGAATATTCTGTTCGTACTGCGATGCAGGCGGTGTATACATTGCTGAACATTGATCGTGGTATCCCAGAGGTATTTGATTCGTGCTTTGATATACGTATGCTGTTGCAAAGTATATATTATCTGAACGATGGTAAAAAGTTGCGACAACTGGACGTGCCTTGGGTTGTTAAGTTATTGGAACGCCAGGGGTTAAAACACGTTCGTGGAACATATTTGGAACAATTACTGCGGGAAGCGCACTTGATATAATATGCAAAGGACGGGGCATCGCCCCGTTTTTTTATTTTTGACGCACAAATCGGCCGAATTCTTCGGGTGTCATTTTTGCAACACTGGCGATTTTTGCGATGGTGTTCCCAGATGGCCAATGTGGTTTTCCGTATTTTGAAATCCGTTTGCTTTTATTAAATGCGGTTGGATCCATTCCACAAAGTTTGGCCAGTCCCGAACAACTTACCCCCAGTTTTTCCGCAATTTTATCTATTGCGGTCCAGATTCCATTATGCGTCATAAGTGCTCTCTCCTTGTGTTTATTCTCGTTATGGTTGAATTATATCCTAAATACACGTGTTTTGCAATGGGTAAAAATTCCTAATAAAAAATAAATCCCACAACATAAAGTTATGGGATTTGTTAAATAAAAATCGCCCGCATATGGACGATTTTTTTTACCTATTGCTTAACGATTTCGTTAACAGTAACTTTAAAGACCACATCTTGACCGGCCAATTCCGGAACATAGTCTTGCGGGAATGTGATGTTAATATCACGTGTTTCACCCTGTTCCATACCGATTAACTGTTCTTCAAATCCCGGAACGAATTGACCACTGCCCAGAACCAGTGGGAAATTGGTTGCGGTTCCACCTTCGAATGCAACGCCGTCTTTGTAACCGGCAAAGTCAATTACAACCGTATCACCGTTTTGTGCGCCGGCATTGCTGTCACAGGCGGTTAAAAACATTGCGCCGCAGATTGCGACCGCTGACATAAGTTTTTTCATTTTGTCACCCTTGGTTAATGTTTGTTTGTGTAATAACAGTTTAGCGTATTTTATTCGTGTTGTTCAATATATTATTTACAATTTTCATATTATTTTTATTTGATTCAGAAATACGTTCGTCTGATTTACGCATTGCGATTTCAACCATCTTTTTATATTGTGACATAATCTGAATATTTTGTACGTTATCTGGCTTGGCCAATTTATTGTATCCAGATTTTAAGAAATCGCCCGCACGACGTAAATCACGTGCCAAAATTTTATCTTCTGCGGCGGCCTCGCTATTAAAAAAAGAATCAAGACGTTTCAATGCCGCGGTATATTCTTTATTTGACATATTAAAAATATAATCGATTGGTTTTAGTTATTATATACGCATCTGAATCCATATTCGCGCATAGTGGAACCTTCGGCCTCTACACGATAATCGAAATAGGGCGTCGGGCGCATTACATCAAAAGATGGCCGATCGTATACCATAACAATACTGTCGGCATTGCGGCCACAAATGCGTTTCATTTCATAGTCTGCCACCTTGGCCAATACGGTACGTGCATCGCCATCAATGTCCATACCGTCTGCGTTCTGGATAAGGCGCAGCCGCATTTCGCGCAAATCAGTGTTCCCCAACAAAATCTGGACCCGAACCATTGTGCCACGATATTCCTGCCACCGGGTTTCCATACGTGCGGTATTCCAACGGTTATTGCTGGCCTCTTTTTCTGCATCGGTTTTTGGTTTATAAGAATCAATGTTGGAATATTGATTTTCCGATTGCATAAAGGTACTGGTTCGTTCGTTGTACAATGGTGCATCCGCACCACCGGCGGCAAAATCTTCGGTATTATATGGTGTATCATTACCGGTATTACACGCGCCCAAAACAAAAACCGAACACAGCAGCATCAGCAAAGTTTTTTTCATTTTTATATCTCTCTTTTTTTTAATTTTATCAAATAAAGCATTTTGATTCAAGTCACGATTTGTGATAAAATTAATACGATGTCGAATGTCGTACTGGATTCTTTGTTAAAGCCACTGGAAGATTTCTATAAACCATCGTTTGTAGAGGAAATTGCCATAAATCACGCGGGCCAGGTTTGGATGCGTTTGCACGGTGCACGTGTGCCCTGGGTTGCGTACAGTGCCGAAGTATTGACCAAACAATATCTTATCGATTTAATTCATACGGTTGCAAATATTTACGAACGTCCATTTGATCCGGTGCACGGTGTACCTGTGGTCTATGCAACTTTGCCCGGGAATCATCGCTTTACAGCAATTGCGGGCCCAAACGTCCAATATGACGAACGTGATATAACGGGTGGGGTTGCATTGAATATACGTGGAACATCCGCGCCCGAAACCTCGTTCGAGCAATATCATTTAAAGCGTGGGGAACGGTTAATGCGGGTCAAGCCGCGTGAATCCACGCGTCCCGATGATCCGTACGATCGGTTAATGTCCGCCATAAATGACGGCAGTCCTATTTTAATCAGTGGCGCCACTGCAACTGGGAAGACAACGTTTTTAAATCATATGTTGACCCTGATTGATAAAAACAGTCGTGTCATCACGGTCGAAGATGCACGTGAAATTCGTGTGCCCCAGCCGAACCACGTTCACTTTATATTATCACGAACGGAACAGACAAACGATTTTAACTATGCGCGTTTGCTGGATTTGGTGGTTCGTATGACGCCGGATGTCATTATTGGTGGTGAAATTTCGACGGATAATGCATCTGTTTTATGGGAAATGTTGGGGACGGGGCACGATCATTTTTATACGACCATTCACGCCGAGAGTGCCGATGCCGCATACGCCGCATTTGCAGACCGCATTTTACATACCCAGCCTGCATACGATCGTTCCGATTTAATTGCCGAAATGAAAAAGAAAATTCGTGTGGTCCAATTGTCGCGTGACGGCGCCTTGCGTGCCGTGACCGAGGTTGTATAGCATTATCCCCCATAACTTATACTATTTATGTAAAAAACGCCCATTTGGGCGATTTTTTCATCAAGATGCCGTACACGCGGTCAAGAATTGTCATATCGTTTTGTCCCATTGGCATCATCCATATATGGGCACCCGGCACAATAATCAGCGTTCAAATAATCTCCTGCATCACAAATGTCACAGAATTGCGTAACCATTTCGTATTTGCAAAATTTTGTGTGCGGAATAAAAATTATCATTTCGTCACTTGTATATTATGATATGTATACCTATATATTCTGCAGAAAATATAAAAAAAGGATAATAAAATGACAGGCAAAAATCAGCCCAGTCCCTGGCTGGATGATAAATTAAACGCCGCCAAAACCTCGGCCGAGCGTGATGAAATCCTGCGTCAATGGGATGAAGCGAAGATGGAACGTGCACGTGTTAAAGAAGAAGAAAGAATAAATGCACCATCGTTGATGGATAAAATTTATAACTTTTTTGCTGCGCGTCGTCGGGTTAAATAAAATGGCCCCTTTGGGGCCCTTTTATTTGTTTAGCAATTTGGATTTCATTTGTTCATACTCAGATTTTGTAATAACTTTATCCTTGTACAATTTCGATAACTTTTCCAATTTATCCAAAGCGTCCCCGCCCAGACAATCGCCACGCCATACCAACGACAATATTAACGCCACGACCCAGGTTAATCCGAAAAATATCCCCAGAACAGATAACACAACAATGGTTGTTTTTTCACCACCACAAATTCCGCGTGCATTTGCGATCATAATTGGTATCGCCAAAAACGCGACGCATACAACCGCAATACAGAACATAATTAAAAATGCAACAATAACTTCCAGCATAATTTACCCCCGTTGTTTAATTACTGTATATTATACAATAAAACGTGATTTTGTTCAAGAATGCCATTACATAAAATTCTGGGGATTAACATCGATTTTTATGCGTACATTTGCGGGCACGCGAACACGTCCGACCCAGTGCGCAACCAAAGGCTGTAACATCGCCCGGGCGTCCCCCGCCACCAGAAAACGCATTCTGTACCAATTTCGTACCTGGTAAATTTGTGCGGCAATCGGTCCCATTATTTTAACCCCCGTCGCCACCGGTGCGGCATTTTTCAATACATCACAAAAGTTTTTAAGAATATTTTCCTTGTTTGCCTCTATGACCAGTGCGACCAGTTGGCCATACGGTGGCATCTTTGCGGTACGTCGTGCCGCCATATCGGCCGTCATAAATGCATCACGGTCGCCATTACAAATTGCCTGTAATACGGGGTGGTTCGGCTGATATGTTTGCATTAAAACGTGTCCCGGTATATCGCCACGGCCGGCGCGACCAGCAACCTGGAACAGTTGCTGAAACGTGTGTTCGGCCGCACGAAAATCTGTTCCGAACAATCCCATATCTGCATCAACCACGCCCACCAGGGTCAGGTTTGGAAAATGATGTCCCTTGGCCAGAATTTGTGTTCCAATTACAATATCTGTTTCGCCATTTTCCATTTTTTGCACGATACGTTCCAGTGCCTGGCGCGACATAATTGTATCACTGGATACCAATGCGGTGCGTGCGCCGGGAAATTTAACAGAAACTTCTTCTTCTATTTTTTCCAGTCCCGCCCCGCGCATAGATACAGTGTTTCCGCACATTGGGCACTTGTCCGGTTGCGGCATTGTTCGCCCACACATATGGCACAGCATTTTCCCCAGTTGTTTGTGGTATGTCATACCCACGCTGCAGTCCGGGCATTGTGCAACCCATCCGCATTTTTTGCATCCAACAATTGGTGCAAATCCGCGCCGGTTTATGAACAACATAACTTGATGTCCGGCATCCAGTGTTTTTCGCACGGCGTCGCACAATGCGGGTGATAAATTTCCCGTATGTGGTTGTGTATTGTCGGTATCGGTCGGTAAAATATATTGCTGGGGCCGATTTTCACGTATATCTATGGTTTCGATTGTTGGCAAAGACGCCCCGCCAAATCGTGATGTTAATTTCAGTTGGATATATTTTCCGTCTGCAACATTTTTCAGTGTTTCGGCCGATGGGGTTGCACTGGCCAATATTATGGGAAAGCCGGCTATCTTTGCGCGCAGAACGGCCATATCGCGCGCGTGATAATTTCCCATATCTTCTTGTTTATACGAAGTGTCGTGTTCTTCGTCCACTACAATCAGCCCAAGATTTTGCCACGGCAGAAACAGTGCACTGCGTGTTCCCACAACCATACGAATTTTTCCATTTAATACACCGCGCCATATTTCGCGTCGCCGTGCCGCGGTAAGGTTGCTGTGCCATACGACGGGTGGTGCACCAAATCTTTTTTCGTACCGCGACATAAATTGTGCGGTTAATGCGATTTCCGGCATCATCAGTAATACCGATGCCCCCCGACTGTATGCATCCCAGGCGGCATCAAAATAAACCTGTGTTTTACCACTGCCGGTGATGCCATCCAACAGATATGCAGAAAAACCGCCACGATTAATTGCGTCACAAATTGTTTTTGCGGCGGCGGCTTGTTCTGGGTTAAGAACGACATTTCCCATATCACGATATTGGTATTGTGACACATTTGTATTTCGTGCACGTGTGGCCACGGGTGTTAATACACCGTGTGTAATCATTCCGCGTACGACGGCGGCACTGACGTGTGCGATATTTTGGATATCTGGTATTCCCATTGCGTCGTTATCATTTGATGCAAATGCATCCGCAACAGATTGACGTGCATCCGTCATACGGATTTTTTCATCCGGGTTATATGCATACAGTTGTTCCAACTTTGGCGGTGAAAATGCATCAGGCACATTTATAATTAATCGCAGAACCGCCCCCGGTGTCATCAGTGTCCATTCGGACATTTTCTTTATCCATTGTAAATCTGCCAAGGATAAATGTTCTGGAAAAACATCTAAGGTTTCTTTTATTTTTTCCGGGGCCAGATTACCGTCGCCAATACCGTACACAACACCGATATAC
The DNA here is from genome assembly GCA_944389495.1 of uncultured Alphaproteobacteria bacterium. Lineage (GTDB taxonomy): Bacteria > Pseudomonadota > Alphaproteobacteria > Rs-D84 > Rs-D84 > Enterousia. The sequence continues at coordinate 157,299 of CALXMN010000001.1, forward strand.
TGTCGGTTCATAACGCTGACGCGGACAAAATTTCCCAATGATGCCGGCGCATTTAATCGATAGTCATATCCTGCGTTTACGACATTTGGTATCAAAATTTTTACAATATCGCCCGATTTAAACATATCCACAAAGTACTTGTTTTTTTCTTTTTTTTCAATACCATTTATGGCATAAAAAATCTATGGCTATGTGGAAATTATTTTTTGAAACGTGTGATGTGTTGTGCGGGCTGATACCAAATCGGCGCATACGGCGTAATATCCGTGAACAACGATTGTTTGATTGGCGCGATAAATATAATGCGCTGCGGAAAAAATTTCCCGAATTAAATTTTCGTCATACTCGTATGATAAAGGGTGGTTGGAACATTGGCTTTATTGTTGATAATCGCTATGTTTTCAAGATACGAAAATTTTACGACACGTCTATTCCGATTGAAAAAATTATGCGTGAAAAAAGAATTACAGACGCGTTTGCCAATATATCGCCACTGCGCATACCGAAAATAGAAATTGTTCGTGCGGGTAAATATACGTTTTATAAATACGATTTTATACCGGGACAAAATTTGAATCTGTATTCAACGCGTGTTATACGGCGCCACGCCCGTGATTGGGGAACCCAGTTGGCGGAATTTATATACGCGGTGCATAATGCACGGCCGCCGGAAATTGATGATTTACGTGCCGATGCAACGGGTGACGGATGGAATCACAATGATATGTGTAATAATATAATTGTTGATAAAAAGACGCGCCGTGTTGTTGGTGTTATTGATTGGGAATATGCCGGTTGGGGTACGTTGGAATCAGAATTTAATAATGCGATTGCGTATTCGCACCGTGTGCGTAATTCTGGAATTGGCGATGTTATACGGGCGCATTATAAAAACATTTCCAACACATCGCGTGTCGCCCATAAAAAATAATTCAATAATTTAAATTATTTTTATTGACAAATTGTTTGTTTGTGCGTACTCTGTCTTTGTCAATTTTTTAATGGGGGTCCATATGAAGCCAGACAAAAGAAAGCAAACCGCCGCACAACGTGTATTTTCCAGTTATACGGTATACATATCAAATATGGTAATAGAGCAATATGGTCCATCGTATTCCAGCCAGTTGGAAATGCGCAACACGTGGCGTTGCAAGATTCCATACACGGATGAAATAGAAGATTTTTTGATATTTAAAACCAAGATGTTTATTCGTTTTTTGGATTCGCGTAATTCTAATTCCACAAATCCCCAGTTTTTGGACGCGTTAACACGTCGAATGGCGGATTATTTATCGGCATATACCGTACGCAGTTTGAAACGCGAAACCCGTAAAAAGGCCCGTGAACAATTGCGTATAACATTATATGATGAATCAACGTACATTCAAAACTTATTATTGCGCCAGGCCATTAATCGTGATGTCCGCGATGCATCGCGTCGCAATATATACAAGCGGCCGTCTGGCAATAAAAATGCCCGCCAGGCCCAGGATATAAAACAAAAATATGCCGACATACAAAGTCAACAGACAAACAAGATTGTCGAAATTGTTGTGCGTAAACGTTAATGTTGGTTAATCTATATGATTAATTTCCAAATCGGCGGCGAACTGGGTACGGAACCAAGTTCGCTGTCTTTTTGCATATTGGTTTGTTTTTGTTGTCCAATCGGCTATACATTGTTCGCGCGATATTTCGCCACGAACAAACGCGCACAGTTGTGCCGCGCCAATTGCGCGTCGCACATCCCAATTTGATTGGATTATGTATTGCGCTTCGTCCACGGCGCCGTGTGCCAACATTTCTGAAATGCGTGCCGCAATTCTTGGGCGTAATACAGACATATCAGGGTTTATAAGTATTTTATATGGGGTGGGGCAAATTGCGCCGACGCGCGGCAACTTTTGCCATTCGGTTAAATGTGTCCCTGTTTGCAAAAACACTTCTATTGCGCGTGCGACGCGTTGGGGGTCGGTTGCGTGAAAGCCATCAGGCAACATTTTTTGTGCCGCGGCCAGATTGTTGGCGACCATTTCGCGTGCCTGTGCCCGATTTTTGTCTGATATTTCCGGTACAGGTGACATTCCATTTATCAGTGCATTTATATAATATCCTGTTCCACCAACAAAGATCGGGGTCTTGCCCGCATTACGCGCCGCATCATATTCACGCCGCGCCATATCAAGATATTTTGCCACACTGATTTGTACACTAAGTGGTAATATAGAAAACAATCGATATGGTACACCGTCTATTTCCGGGGTTATATCGCGCCCTGCGAATGGGCTGGCCGAAATATTTTCTATGCCGCCATATATTTGCACGCTGTCACAGTTAATAATGACGCCGTTAATTTCGCGCGCCAATTTATGTGCGTATTCTGATTTTCCCGATGCAGTCGGTCCGGTTACTATATAAGATTCTCGTTTTTCGATCATATTGATGTGATTATATACGCGTGCGTGCGCAAATTCAAGTAAGCCGGGCATTTAAAAATTAAGATTGCACAATTTTCCCACCGTGTTAAAATACCACCCGTCCAATAGATAAAAAACGAAAGGAATAAAAATGTCAAAAGTAAGAGTTGCAATTAATGGTTTTGGCCGAATTGGTCGTCTGGTTTTGCGTGCGGCCTTGGTATCTGGGCGTGATGATATTGAATTTGTTGCGGTAAATGACCTGGCGCCGGCGGAACAGAACGCATATTTATTACAGTATGATTCTGTACACGGCAAATTGCCGATGGATGTAAAACTGGACGGTGAATACATAATTGTTGGCGATCAGAAAATTAAATGTATTGCGGAAAAAGACCCGACAAAATTGCCTTGGCGCGATATGGATATAGATATTGTTATGGAATGTACGGGTATCTTTACTGCCGCGGACAAGGCGCGTGTACACCTTGACTGTGGTGCAAAACGCGTATTGGTTTCTGCACCATCGGCGGGCGCAGATAAGACAATTGTATTTGGTGTAAACCAAGATACATTAACCGCGGATGATTTAATTGTGTCAAATGCGTCGTGTACAACAAATTGCTTGGCGCCGGTTGCACGTGTTCTGGATGACACGTTCGGTATTATATCGGGCTGGATGACGACCGTGCACGCATACACCGGCGATCAACAGTTGTTGGATAAAAATCACAAAGATTTTCGTCGTGCCCGCGCAGCTGGGTTGTCTATGATTCCGACCAGTACCGGTGCGGCCAAGGCCATTGGTTTGGTTTTGCCGAAATTGGCGGGCAAATTGGATGGTATGGCAATTCGCGTACCAACGCCGGATGTTTCGGTTGTTGAATTGGTTGTGAATCTGGAACAAGACGCCACGGTTGACGCAATAAATAACGCAATGTGTGCCGCGGAATCCAAGACGTTTGGCTATAATGATTTACCGATGGTTTCCGTTGATTTCAAGGGTGATGCACACAGTTCTATTTTTGATGCGTCCCAGACCAAGGTCCTGGGGGACCGTTTGGTTCACGTAACTGCGTGGTATGATAATGAATGGGGTTTTTCAAATCGTATGGGCGACACAGCCGTTGCGATGGGCAAACTTATCAAATAAAGGAAACGGGGCATTGCCCCGTTTTTTTAATGTGCAAAAACGGTTTTAATCCGTTGTTTGTTTTAAATAAAGCAATGTAATCCCCGAATTGTTGCGTCCATATAATGCCTGGGGCGGGATGACAAGAAAAGGCATTGTTTTAATTTTCCCAATAACAATTTGATGTATACTTATATGTGCCCCCAGAATCGGAACCTTGGTAACCCGATGGGATATAGCAATTATTTTTTGATGTTGAACCCGCAACGGATGTTCCGTCGCCCGGGCATATGGTGCAGCCAGATACCCCGTCCAAAGAAGATCCATAATATCCCGCCGCGCAACGATATTGATATTTTTCTGTACAGGTTGTGTCGTCTGTGCATAATCTTGTTACCATTTGTTGATACCCGGTATCCAAGGTTGACCACGACGTATCACTTTTGCAATTTGAACTGGTACAGGTTTGTACACAGGTAAAAAATGGCAAATTGTGCAGCAAGTTTTTACACGTTACGCCAAATGTCGTTTGTACCAGGGTATATCCCGGATTGCACGCAGTGCACCGTGTGATGCCGAATAAATTGCCGTTATCATCTGTAAGGCAGGTTGCTGCGATGTGTTGACAATTTTCGGCCACATCAATAACGCCAAAATCATTTGGCGAGCACGCGGCCAATCAACACATATCGGCAGATGTGACGGCATACAATTTTGTTGATGTCGCAAAAAAAACAATTGCCCAAAGAGCGTATGTTATTAAAAAAATGATTTCTTCATTTTTCCTGTTCCCTTTTTTGTTTTTGGGTTAAACAAAAACCACCAAAAACCTTGGTGGTCGGGAGTTGGAAAAATCATAGAAGTTAATGATCCGCTGGGTTTTGGCAAACGCCTGTTGTATAACCAGCACATCCCGACCCAATAAAAGTCAGGAAATGTACGTACATTGACGCACGTATAAAATAACGACACGGACATAATGGCCGCACCGAACTTCTAGGGGATTTTCCAAGTCCCAAAACCAACAATCATTGGTTTCGTTTGCTAGTATATCCGGATAACCCAGGAAAAACAAGACATAAAACATTTTATATTTTTTATAAAAAACCACTTGCATTTATTCCAAGAACAGTATAATATATGCCTTGCTCTTTGGGGTTGTAGCTCAGCTGGTTTAGAGCGTCTGCCTGTCACGCAGAAGGTCGCGGGTTCGAGCCCCGTCAATCCCGCCAGAGATTTTGACGTCGCAATCGCGGCGTTTTTTTGTTTTTTATGCGGAATAATATTCTGTTGATATATCTGCCGGGATTGGTATACTTATTATCGAACTTAACAAAGGGGAAAATATGAATATCAAATCTTTTGCATTAATTGCCGGTGTTTTGGCATTGGCGGCGTGTGGCGACAACACACCCAATCCAGAATTGTTAAAGGGCGCGAACTTTATTGCGGCTGGTACCGGCGCGGACATTACATTATCATTTGATCCGACTGAAATGCGTGTCAATGGCCAGGTGGTAAATCTGTACAATGGCTCGTACGAGGTTAATGGTGACCAGATAAAGTTCAGTCCATTTGCATCAACTATGATGATGGGCCCGATGGATGCTATGCAGACCGAACAGGATTATTTCCAGTTTATGACCACGGTTGAAACGTACGATTTAACAGATGGTCGTTTAACATTAAAGAATGCCGATGGCAAAGAAATTGTATTTCAACAGGTTGAACCCACCGCAGAGGTAACAGAGGAAGCCACCGTAACCGAAGACGTTCCGGCCGATGCGGTTGCGATTCCTGTTGCGGCGGAACCTGCCACGGCGGAATAGTTAAATAAAAAATAACCGGCATAAATACCTTGACATCTGGTAAAATGCCGGTTATAATTTGCCAGCATTTTGGATTGCGTATTCCAAATGTATGACAGTTTTGGCCCCATCGTCTAGAGGCCCAGGACACCGCCCTTTCAAGGCGAGAACACCAGTTCGAATCTGGTTGGGGCTGCCAAGATAAAAACCGCGTATTTCCGCGGTTTTTTGTTTTTGTATGGGTTCTGGGGTTGAACCGGTATTGTTCGTACGCGCAGTTGGCGAAAGCGCGTTTTGCGCGTTTGAACCTTACGAGACCGAAATGGGCGCGCACGTGTATGTACGGCGGAAATTTACAACCCGGCACCGCCGAACCACCCGTTTGTTCACAGGTTTGTAAATTGTATGGTAAAAACGGCGGCTGTTTTTTATGGTTTGCAAACTATTTTTCTAATATTTTTTCCAACAAGTATTCGTGATGCCATTCACCATCTATAAATGCGGTATCGTGTAAAATGCCAACAATTTCCCAACCTTGTTTCAACAAATTGCCCAACGAACGTATGTTTTTATGTCGAACACTGCTTTGTAATACGTGAACATTATTTTCACGGGCCCATTTTTCAACTATCTGTTTAAATTTTGTTCCCAGACCATTGGATGTATATTGTTCCAACATAGTTGTTGACGTACTGGCAACGCGTCCAGAATAGGGGTGTCCAACTTGTTTTTTATTTATATCGGCCATACCAATAAGTTTATTTCCGTCCCAGGCACCAACAAACAAATTATTGGGGTTGTTGTATATTTGAATAGATTTTTCTTTGTCTTTTTTGGGTTGTCCTGCATATTGCCAAGTCCATTTTGCGCCGGGACCGTTCGAAAATTTACCAAGGTATTTCATAACATCTTCATAGTCTGTTCCACAAATACGACGAATAGTAACAATTTTTCCATTTTTTAATTTGAATTTAATAGCGCGCTTCATCAGGTTTTCCTTTCTTTGTTCTTGAAATTCATTATATCACAAAAGTATGCATAAGTGACGATTAATCGTGGATGTTATTTATGGTTTGTCTTGTCAAAACAAAAAACGACCCGAATGGGTCGTTTTTTGTATGGGCATATTGTGTATGTGGATTATTATTCGTCAATTGCAACAATAAAGATTTTTAATTCATTTGCGCGTTTGATTACCGCGTCTTTATCAACAACAAAGCACGTTTTTGTGTTCACTATAATTCCGCGCAGTTTTGCCGCCGCAACCGCATTCACGGTATCAACGCCGATTGCTGGAATATCTATGCGTAAATCTTGTCCCGGTTTTGTCATCTTTGCAAAGACCCCACTGGGGCGCTTGTGATTTTTGCGCATTTCAACAACCCGATCCAGCATCTTGGCGGTGCCTTCGGCTGCCTCGACCGCGATAACTTGTTTATCGACAACGACGGATGCGCCAATGTCCGCCGCACCGATTGTGTGCGATACATTAATTGCGCGTTCTATGTCCCGTGTATCACGTGTGTTCGGTTTGGTCTTTGTTTGCACGCCTGCCCTTTGAAATGCCAGTTCCGGTGCCACATCTTGGGCCGCGACGATTTCAAATCCACGTTTTTCCAGTGCCTTGTTCAATGCAACCGCCATAGAATCATACCCCCGTTGGTGTTTTAAAATGCTGATTAATAATCCAACAGACCATAAGTCCGGTCGAATATCGGCCAGGTTTGGGTGCCCCAATGCCCCGACAAAGGTCAGTTTTTTTATTCCGCGTTTACGAAATTGTCGCACGGCGGGCCATCCACCGCCGGGGCGTACGGCTATGTCCGGGTTTAATCGTGCGTCATAAAACGGCTTAAGTCCGACGACGTATACATCCCATCCCGCCCGGCGCAGCGCATCGCGCGTAAAAAATGGTAAATCCAGTGCCCCGGCAACCAATGCGATTTTTTTGTCTGATTTTTTTACGTTTTGTTTCATATTTGAATATGGTACGAATAAAACGGGCTGGAATCAAGTTGCAATTTGTGTTAAACTTTAATTAATAATAAATCTAGGTAAAGGGAAATATGAAGAAAATATCATATCTGGGAATGTTGTTTGCATTGCTGGCAACGCCGGCCACGGCCGCATACAGCGATGAACAGTTTCGTGCCGAAGTGATCGAGGGATTGGATCTTATCGGTGCGCGTGCCAATGTTGATCGGCCCGATGCGGCGCCCGGCGAATTGGGGTTGGATGTGTACCAGACGGCTGACGCGGGGTACAATTCAGATGTCCAGATGTTTATTCCGACGCGTATGTATATGCGGGCGGGTGCGGGATTAAATTTACCGTTCGCAACGGATGCGGCGCACGTGGGTGATGTCGCGCACGATTCTTCCGGCAGTTGGAGCACGCAAATCGGCCTTGGGTGGAATTTATCTTCGTACGTTCGCACAGAAATAGATTTCCAGGAATCAACCTTTGAATTTTCTGATATTGAAGATGCGGGGGCAACATACCAAACATTGGGTGGAATGTTGTATTTTGATTTTGCGCGTCGCTATGTCCAGACGGGTGACATTACATATCGTCGTCGTTTTGTGCCATTTATGGGCATTGGCGCGGCGGCGGGCGTATACAAGTTTGATGGCGCGGGTGGGGCGGATGGTTTTGTTATCGCGGCACCGCGGGCGACATTGGGATTTAATGTGATGTTGAATGATTTAATTGGCATTGACATTATGTACCAGTACCAGATGATGATTGGCAATGGCTTTGGTTGGGATGTTCGTGCCGGTGGCGTTGATAATATCAGTAATATTATGGCGTCATTCCGTGTGAATTTCTGATAAAGGATGGGGAATAAAATGAAGTTTGGAATAACATTGGGATCTGTATTTATGCTTACGTGCGCGGCGAACGCGGCGATTCCCTATCGTGTGGAACAAATCGATATTCCGGTCCAGACGTCTGTGTCCGGCAAGGATGACCAGGCTTTGGCCCGTATGCATCGGTTTTATATTGGTGGTATGTATGATTTTACAATGTGGAATAATGGTACGGACGGTGTAACCAGTATATCGGGTCGAAACACGTCTTCGTTTGATATCGTTGCCGGTGTCCGTGCCTTTGATATATTTCGTATAGAGGCAAATTATATTCGAACATCTGCGCGATGGAATGAATTTGAATTAACGGGCGACACAGCGATGATAAATGCGATATTTGATGCCCGCATTGGTAATTTATACAGACTGTTTTATAACCAGCGTATGGTTCCCTATGTTGGTATTGGTGCGGGTGTTTCGTGGAATTCGGCCGATGGCGTGACCCTGGGGGATAAGATAAGTCCGGTGTTATCTGCGATGGCGGGACTTGGGGTTGAATTGGGCGAGTATTTTGCGTTGGATTTTGGGTACAGATATATGTATATGTTTTCGCCGGATTTTGATGTAATTTCTGACTTTGCGCCCATCGGGCACCAGTTTCGTGTTGGTGCACGTGTGCATTTCTAGGATAAATATGAAAACGTGTCCTTTTTTTGGTATATGTGGTGGTTGTAAATATGATTTTGCGGCGCCTGATTATCGTGAAAATAAGTTATCAGAAATATCCACGTTGCCGGTAACAGGGCCGGCGATTTGGACAGAGATTGGAACACGTCGACGGGCGGATTTTGCGTTTGCAGACGGGGTGTTCGGTTTTTATAAAAATCATTCCAAGACAATTGTCCCCATACGACAATGCCCATTAATGTGCCCCAAGACAAATGACTTGTTACCGCACTTGGCCGCAATGCCGTGGGGCGGGGCGGGGTCGTGTTTGGTAACGATTTGTGATAATGGCACAGATGTTACGGTTACATCCCCTGTGCCATATTTTTCATCCGAATTCAGGCGTGTGGCGGAACTGTTGCCGGGTGTTATACGCGTAACGTGGAATTCGCACACGGTTATGTGTCGCGCCACACCGGTTATAAATTTTGATGGCCATACGGTTGAATATCCTGCCGGTGCATTTTTACAACCAACGGTATCCAGTGAACGTGTGTTGCGTAATATGGTGTTAACTGCGGCATCTGGGGCGCATCACATTGCGGATTTATTTTGTGGTCTGGGGAATTTTACATTTGCATTAAATGCGACGGGTTTTGATATTGTTGGAACGGGCATAAAGCGCGATTTATTTACCCATCCGTTAACGGTCGGGATGCTGAACCAGTATGATTGCCTGGTAATGGATCCGCCACGTGCCGGTGCATTTGCCCAGTGTAAAGAGATTATAAAAAGTCGTGTTCCCCGTGTAATATATGTATCGTGCAATCCGACAACGTGGCGTCGCGATGCGAATGTGTTAACACGTGGCGGTTTTCGGTTACAAGAACTTGTTCCCGTCGATCAATTTGTTGGCAGTGCACATTGGGAAATATTTTCTGTATTTAACGTTTGATAAAAACAGCCCCAAAGGGCTGTTTTTTACCTATTTAATAACCGCACTTTTAATAAGTGCAACATCTTCGCGTATTGTATCGATTTTTATTTGCAGTTGTCCGATTCCGGTTTCCAAGATTGTTGTACGGTTTTCCAGTGCGGTTATGCGCCGTTCGGCCCGCGCCAGATCCGCCAGTGACGAATCCTGGCGGGCGACCCAATATATTACGCCCGCGATGAACGCAATTAAAAACCAACTGTTGCGCAGAAAATCAATAATCCCAATTGCACCGCGTGGCTGATTTTTCATTACTTTCCTCGTTCTGTCATATTTTCAATTTGGTGAACCAGTGCGCGTTGTGCTTCAAGCCCGCGCAGTTGTGCATCACTGGCATCCGGGCCCAATACACGTTCTATTGTAATTTTACGCAGATATTGCAACACCGCCGCCCCCGCAGTTGTTGAAAACGTTCGTGCAAAGTTTTGTTCTGTTTCGCGCATTTTTAATTCCCCTTTATATTAAAGTTTCCGCCACAGCCATTTTTGCAATTGGTGCGATATATTTCAGTTCCGCATCACTGTGCAGTGATATTTTATCAATTACCCCGCGCCGCGACAGAATTTGCAGACCGCGTTCCACCAACGGGTGAATAAATTCGTGCAATAATCGTCCGTATGTTGCACCCAGAATTCGCATCATATCTGCACTGCGTGCCATAATTTCTGTCGCGGTCATTTCTTTTTCGGTTAACAGTCCCAATCTGTCTGCCAACAATGCGTGTCGAATTCTGTCGCGTAAATCTTTCAGTACGATTTGCGATACATCAAAGTTTGCACCCGACGCCAACGGGGTTAAACCCGACGAGCCGACGGCCTTGGGGATAATTGCGCCCGGTGTCAGATTTATATTGCCCAGGTTTATTACACCGTCATCATCGGCCTGCCATATACCTGAAACGGCAATAGTTGCGTTTTTCAGAACCAATTCCACAACTTTGTTCGCGGTTTTTATATCGGGCAGTGCACGCAACACCGGACCGCGTCCGTATATTTCGCCACTGGCCACGGACCAACGAAATATTATATATGGATTTGTTTCAAATGTTCCGTGCGCAACAATATTATTTTCAATATCGCCGCCAACATCCAACCACGCTGTAAAGTCTGTGCCAACCAGGCTTTGAATTAATCGCAACGGCATTTCAGGATTATTTTTTATTTCGTCACGCATATTGGCCGGTGGTGTCCATTTAGGATATTTTTCCATAACCTCGTGTGCAGATAATGTCGCGGTGTGAAAAACAGCATTGTGTAAAATTGCAATATCACGAATTGGAATCGCAGTAAACGAGAATGCAGACGCGGCCCCAATTGGATTTTCTGCCATAAAAAGGCACGCCGTCCCCAATACGATTAAGTCCATATAGCATTGATGTATTGTCGTATAAAAATTAGAATCATTTAAATTTGCGCGTAATGCATTTGTCGCGGCAACGGCGTCGGGCGATTCTGTACTTTCTGGAACTAACGATACCCACATAGATTCCGGCGGTGTCAACAGTGAATAAATTGATGCCGCCAGATTATCCACCGCGTCTGCGGCGGTTGCATCGAACAGCGTCGCCACATCATCATCATTTGTTGGGATTGTATATTTTTGTGCATCATCCCACCGGTTAAGCCACGGTGTACGTAAATCCATTGCGCGTCGATACATTTGTTGTAAGTTATTTTGCATAATTCATCCTTTTTTTTGTTGAAAAAATCCCCAACTGAAAGTCGGGGAAAGTCAAGATGTTAAATTGAAAATTTTGGTTATATTTTAAATTTTGTGTTTGCGGAAAATATGGGGATATTGCGTCCAATTGGGCGAATTGGTATTGGCGTGGCGCATATTGCGCCGGCCACCGCATCCAATCCGTCATCGTGTCCAACGCAACCCATTGGGGCCCAGCCCAACATTTCCGCAACCAGCGGTGTGGATTGAATACGTCTGTGTGCATACAGGCGACCCGATGCCAGCACGGGTTCAATCGCATCAAGAATTCTTGTTTCTTTATTTTGATGGTTTGTAATTTTCTGGATATTTATTGTTACGTTGTGTTGTGTGGCCACATTTCGCATAATTTCGGGCAGTGCATTTCCAATACCGTTTGTTTCTATGTAAATTCTGCGTATGGTGTGTTGCAACATAAATTCAAGAACTGTTTCACATTGTGTTGCCAACGGGTGCAGTTCTTCGTCTGGCACAACCAGATACATCGCATCGTGAATAAAAATTTTTCGTGTTTTATCGTCGCGATATACCAAGACGCAAACACTGCCGTCGGATTTTTTTCGTCCGGTCGAAGGGTCCCAGTAAACTGTTGCGCCCGTAATTTCAAATTCGCCAATTCGTGCCGTACGTGCATCAAAATCAGATTCATACAGATTCAATGCATCTGGATCCAATCTGGCCCGATCTGGTGCGATAAATTCCAACATCATCTGGGCGGAAAAATATCGCGTTCCTGTGGCCAATCGCATTTCGTCCAGACGTGCAACTGGGAACATTTCCGGCCACGCCGGTACGCCATCCGCGGAAATTGCGGGTATTTTCAGTTCGCGAAATCCGCGTAAAAAAGGCGTTGAAAAACGTAAATTTTTATATACCATATCTGACATGGACTTTACCCCAAAGACATTACCAACTAATTTAGAGGCTGAACAGGCTGTTCTTGCGGCGGTTTTAATGAATAACCGTGCGTTGGAACGTGTGTCCGAATTTCTTAAGCCAGAACATTTTTCGCATCCTGCGCACCAAGAAATTTATAAACTGGCGGAACGTCAATTTGCCGCCGGAATACCATTTGATATCATTACTGCCAAGAACTATTTGGAACAACAGGGTGTATTGGAATCCGTTGGTGGTGTTGAATATTTGACCCAGTTGGCATCCGCCGGTGCAACGGTTGTGAATGTTGAACAGTACGGTCGCATTGTGTATGAAAACGCAATGCGTCGTGAATTAATAAATCTGGGCCAATCCATAACCGATGCCGCATTTGTCGAAGATATGGACAACCCCGTTTCTGCCCAGATTGAAACCGCAGAACAGAAATTATTTGAAATGGCATCTGCCGGCGTGTCCGAGCGCGAAGTTGCATCCATCGGCATCGCACTGCAAGACGCATTGAAAGAGGCCGAAATTGCATACAAGGCCGACGGTCAATTGTCTGGTTTAACAACCGGTTTAACCGCTTTGGATAAATCTATCAGTGGTTTACATCATTCTGATTTAATTATAATTGCGGGTCGACCGGCAATGGGAAAAACGACATTGGCGATGAACATCGCATTTAATGCGGCAAACGCGATTCAGTACGGTCGTGCGAACGAACGGTACAATGGCGCGGTTGTGTTCTTCAGTTTGGAAATGTCCAAGTCCCAGTTGGCGGCACGTGTGCTATCGTCGCAATCAAAAATACCTGCGTCCGCGATGCGTGAAGGATCTTTGACGGACGAAGATTTTTTAAAAATGTCGCAATATGCCGACGCCATTGCCAAAGTGCCATTGTTTATTGATGATACGCCCGGTATGTCTGTGCCGATGATACGTACACGTGCGCGTCGTTTGGCACGAAAGTGCGGTGGCATAGCACTGATAGTGATTGATTATCTTCAGTTAATGACATCACCCGGCGGGCGTCGCAATGATAACCGTGTCCAGGAAATATCCGAAATAACACGTGGTTTGAAAATGTTGGCCAAGGAATTGGATGTTCCTGTTATCGCATTGTCCCAGTTGTCGCGCAGTGTGGAAAGTCGCGATGATAAACGTCCCCAGTTGGCCGATTTGCGTGAATCTGGTTCTATTGAACAGGATGCCGACATAGTTATGTTTACATATCGTGAAGAATATTATCTGGACAATCGTGATCCGTCCCAACGTATTTCCGGTAATACCAATGACAAGATAATTGAAAATTACCAGCGTCGTCTTGAACGTGCCCGTGGCAAGGCCGATGTTATCATTGGTAAAAACCGTCACGGCCGACCGGAAACGGTTCGGATGGCGTTCTTTGGCGATTACAGTTTGTTCGACAATCTGGACGAAGGTGCATCCCATCCCGAAGGTGACTTTGCGCCCGCGGGAATGTCGTCATCTGGGGCAATGTCGGGCGATGTTGAAATGGAACCGACACCGATTGACGCCGATGCAATACCGGACGATATGCCATTGTAACAATTTTATGCTTGCCAAACTCCTTAAATTTGACTAAAATTTTGTCAAGAAATTTCAAGGAGATTTACGATGGCCCAAGAAGAAATAATTTTCCCAAACAATATCAGAAATATTCGTCTGGCCAACGGTATGAAAATGACCGAATTGGCGCGCCAGGCAAACTTATCATTGTCTGCGGTTTCGAAAATAGAAAAGGGCGTGCGTCGTCTGAACCAGAAACAATTGTTAAACATTTGTAATATTTTGGGGTGTAAATTATCTGATATATTTATCAAAGAATCCGATGCCGTCGCGGGTCAATGGCAAAACGAGATTAAGCGCCGTCTTAATGATAACGAAGACAGTGGCCTTAAAATTTTTGGCAGTGGTCTGCGTAAAATCCGGCAACAGTCCGGCAAAACAATTGCCCAGGCGGCCCAAGATGCGGGAATGACATTGTCTGTTTATCATAAGATAGAGGTTGGCCAACGCGAAATCTATGAAAACGAGATAGAACCATTGGCAAAATCATTTTCGTATACCGCGGAAACATTATTTGATAAAATTGCATCATTGTATAAATCCGGTGAATTAAATAAACAAATTAACAAGGTCAAAGAACGTGTAAAATCGGTCTTGGTTCCGGGTAATCCTTTGTCCGGCATAGATCACAGCAGTTTGTACGGCGCCAAATTATATGACAGTGCACGTAAAAAATTGGTTCCCGTGTTTGGCGTTCCGTCTGGTAAATCAATTGCGTTCAAGAAATCTGATAAAACAATGATTGTTGCCCCAATGTCGTTGGAGGGTCACCAAGGCATATACGCCGTAAAACCTAATTCTAAACGTCTGGCCGGATATATCCCTGAAAACGCATACGTTTTTGCAGATTCAGAAACGCCGGCATCGGTCGGTGATTTGGCCGTGTGCATTGATGTTGACTTTGCTGCGTTGGATTCCAATACGGTTGCCAACGCCCAGATTGTAAGTGTTCGCAGTGATTCGCGTGGAAAAATTTATGGTCAAATTTCTGCACCCGAAGAAAAAATTGTCGGCAAAACAATGCATCGCGTTGTTATGATCGTTATGGAATAATCACATCAGGGGGGAAAGGGGAATGAAAGCAAAAGCCAGCGTAATCGCACAAAAATTGTTAAACCTGTATCGCCAAGAACACGTCATATTTGGTGGATGGGCCGCCGTAAATCGTGTTTTTGTTGAAGAGGCTGACCAAGATGTATTGCGTGAATTACGTGAATTGCCAACCGGAAAAAATTTAATTCGTCATATTGAAAATCTGCGCAGTGGCAAAACCCCTATGGATACCATTGAACGTGAATTATTGCCATATGGTGGTATGATGGCAGAAACAATCGCAACCGTGCCATTAACCGCAGAAGAATGGTCGGAATTAGAATCTGGAATTGATTCATTTACCACGGACCAGGCCGGCCTTGAACGCATTCAACAATTAAATGTTGTAAAAAAGTTTGGCGATCAATGGTTGGTCGCAATTCGTGCGGCATTATCGGAACGTCCGGATTTGCTGGAAAAGTGGTCTGTGATTAATAAAACATATCGCGCATATTATTTATGGAAGGTTGCCAGTGATATGTTAAACCAACCTTTGTCCGAACGTGCCCGGGCCCAGTTACAGGTTGATATGCCTGAATATGAAACATATCTGCCGATGTTTGGCGATGCCGGCACGGAATTGTTGGAAAAGTTACGTTCTTTTATCACGACAATGCCACCCGTTGATGACAGTGGTAATGATGGCTTGAATTATTAATCATCATCGTGTGTTCTGTAAATAGTATCCATTGTATGCGGTGTTCCAATATAAATCATTGCACCATTTGGCGACAAGATAAAATCCAGTTCGCGTAATCGTGCGCGCAACATTTCGCGTTTTTGTGCGGTATTGGATGTATTTGGAACCTCTATGTCGTCGCAAATAATTAAATCTGCGCGCATACCGGTTATGTTTCCGTGGATGCCCTGGCACAGGACGGATGGTTCGCGAATACCAATTGGCCGATTTACGGTAATTCGTCCCGACGCCCATTCTTTTTTTACCGCAGGCACCAGTTCGGTACACATCGGATGGTTTTCCAATATGTGTCGAATATGTGACACCATTCGCCCCGCCAGATTGTTTTCCGCCGACAATATCAAGATGCGCGTTTCAGGTCGGACAAGCAATACGCACGCGGCAAAAATTCCAACAACGGTTGATTTTCCGGAATGCCGAAACGCCATTAGCAGTCCGCGTCGTGGCACATCGCGCCATATCGATACTAAAAAATTCATAATTTTTTTATGGTGTTCCGGCGTCCCCAACCCCAAGATATTATTCCACGCATCCATAAAATCGCAGAAATCTTGTTCCATTTTATCCGACAAGTTCATCAAATTTACTTAACAGTGATTGTATCAAATTGGGTCGTTTTACACGTGTATTTTTTAATTTTTCAAGATATGATTTTTTCTTTTCATTATATGGTTGTGCGGTTTCGGATTTAAGTCGTTTTAACACGGCACCATTTGACATACTGTGGCCCGCCACCCCCGATGCGCCATATTTTGCACGTTGTGTTGCCAATGTTTTTTTTACCAGATTTGTCTTTTCGCGTTCGTCTGCGGCAATATCGGCCAAAATTTTTTGGCGTTCATTTTCTGCCTCTTTTTTTGAATCGCGATAGTTTAATACAGATGTAACATCTGATACCAATTGTCCCATTTTATATATCCTTTTGTTTTTTATACAATGTAATATCCGTACATTCCAACGGACAGAATTGTTGCCGGTAATTGTTCATCACTGGAAATGACCCAGGGCGCATTTATACAATTGCGCTGGCACCCCAGTTGGTTTATAAATACATCGCCACTGAATCCGGGCGAATCTTGGGCATATATATCGTTTGGCAGTGATGCCCGTTCGCCATTTATAAACAGTGTTTTTGTATCCAGTACCCGCACAGAAATTTTTCTTATGCGAAGCATATTTGCATTATGTCCCGATGCACGAATTGGTATTGCGGCGGCGGAAAAAGAAAATTCATATTCGTCTGCATCTTCTGATGCATTGCCGGAAAATTTTTCAATATAAAAATCATCGCCACGTTCAACGACGACGAACGTTGTGCCGTTTATTGTTGCAACAGATTTAAATTTACCCTGGGTTTTATATTGGGCCCACCCAGAAATTCCCAGGGCCGAATTTTGATTTAATACGGCCATATCACCATTTTCCATAACAACGAATAATTGCCGCCGTTCATCGTTATAAGATATATCAACCGGATTTTGCATCAGATGTTTTGCCTGGGTGCATAAATCGCGCGCGTTATAGTTTTCGCCCAATGCATCCAATGCCAGTTCCCGAATGTCTTTTTGTGTGGCAGATATAAATACGGTTGCGCCCTCTATTTTTTGCGGTGGCAGGTATCGTGTCGTTATACTTCCAACGGACGTATGCTGCTTGATGTCAATATTTGATGGGGTCAGTGGTTTACTGGCAATTGCCCATTCGCCAATATTTGTTAGTATTTGCAGCGTATCACTGCTGACCAGGGTACAGATTTGTTGTCTTTGTTGTGATACCAGGGTAATAAATATTGCCTCGTCATCCAGTCCGGTCCCGACATTAAAGTTTTTATGTCGTCCGACCTGGGACATCCATATACCACTGGGCCACGATTTGCTGCCGCCAAAGACCAATCTGTCTTGGTGGAACGTGATGCTGCAGGGCCATCCGCGTCGATCACTGAATGCGGCCTCGGTCCAATCGGAAACAGGTTCATCTGGAACATTATATTGTCCGGTGGTATATGCCTGGACAACGGTTGGACTGATATACTCTGTTATCAGCCATTGATTGTTTATCAGCATCAATTGGCCGCCAACATTATCCTGGGTCCAAAAAGATTTATTTGTTGTAAATGTGGCATAGTTGCTGCCTGCGCTGTTTGCGGAAACAGTAATGTTTATATCGGTGGTATCTTCGAATTTCATAAACGGTATATTTGTCGTCATATCTGAATTATTTCGTGAAAATTCGAATGGCACTAAATCAAACAGACCGTCGGATTTTTCCAGAATATATGGTTGGAAATCCGGATGTACAAAAATCATTGTGCCAAAACGTTGGGCGTATTGGATTTTTTCTATGGCATCAAATTCCCAGGGCACTATCAAATCTCGCACACGTGTCGCGCCGTTATAAATTAACAGATGGCCATCGGTTAACGCCAAAATATAGTTTTCTGATTCTGATACCGAAAAAGGTATTATTCGTGCCGCCGAATTCAGTTCTGTGACAATTTCCAATCCATCGCGTCGTTTAAGTCCCCCGCCGGATAAAATATCCATATTTTCCAGTTTTGACAACCCGTTCAGATTATCGCGTGCGAAAAATTCGGGTGCAACCTCGCCATCGGCAAAAGAATTTTGTGTTTTGATAAAATCTGACATTTTGTCCCCCTATAAAGATTAAAAACGTATATTAACCAGGGAAAAGTTATTTATATTATTTGATGTATGTGACGTGGTGCTGTCTATAAATTTTGCGGTTTGTAATTCTGTTTCGTACAGCGCGGCCAGCATACGAAACACGGTCTGGTCACCCATCAGCGGGATACAAAATTCCATCGCCAGTTTTGTCGCCACCAGTGATGCGAAATATCCGGGAAAAGATTCTGGGGATGCACGTACAACCGCGATTATGGATATTTTTTCTGCGGACGATATTATTTTGTCGCCAATAATTTCACCATCACATTTTATTATTCTTAAACAATCGTCTGGGATTAAAAATTCATTGTCGTCATTTTTTGTTAAATCGAATTTTTTGCACGCAAAGCGCCACGGGTGCATTGCAATCAATGTGTCAACCACGGAATCAAACAATGTTCGTGCCAATTGTGCCGCCGGCGATGAATCCTGTAACGATTCGATTGGTTTTTCGCCCAGTTTTAATAACGCCATTGTGCATAAATCTATTTTTGTATACATAAGGTTTTCCTTATTATGATCAAGAATTAAAAAAATCCGGGGCGAACGATCGCCCCGGTATGAAAAATATTATGCCAACGCCGCGACCGTTACATTGGTTGCGACCGCAATTTTTTTAATAGATGTGTTATCCGATGCATTGATAATAATAACATCGCCATTGTTCATCAAAGATTTAACACTGTCGAAATATCCGGATGCGCTGATTGCAGACATTGTTTCATCTGCGGCATAATGCCACAGGGTAAATCCGTTTGCGTACGCAATCACGGACAGGTTTTTATTTTGAAATGCCATTGTGTAAAATCCTTTGGTTAAAATAAAAGATATTTTTTATTAATCACCTGTATCATCGTTATCTTTGCATTTGATACGAACGATACCTGCATTATCTATCAACACAGCGCCTTGGGACATACTGTTACTGATAAAGTGCGCGGCGCGTTCGCCGTGCCACGAAATATCGGTTTTAACCTCTTGTCCACAGGCGTGCCCGATACCGGTTGCGTGGTACATAAAGCAATCACGATTGGCACTTGAAATTGGCAAATCGTTATATAACACCCACGTAATGCCAAGCCACTTTTTTGATGCGCCGCCCGAAATCAACGGCAGATTGTCGCCCACATAATCTGCGGAAACAAATTCATCCAAAGACAGTAATTCGTTCCATTGGTGTACGCCAACGACGGCGAATCTGCGTCCATCATCTGGGACATCGTTTTGATTTAAAACTTCCAGTGCGGACAAAATCAAATCTTTGGTCAGACCGGTTGAATAATCACCAACGGATGTGGTTGCTTGCTTCATTGCGCCAACAATTAATTCGTCGGTTTTGCGCCCCAACGCATATGCGCCGGCACTGGCGACGACGCGTCGTTCATCAACATTTGTTTTTAATTCATCCAATGCATCAACCCAATCACCGGCATAGTAATCTTGTAAAATACATTCAACCGGTTCGTGATTCAGGTTCATAACGGGAACGAT
This sequence comes from uncultured Alphaproteobacteria bacterium, assembly GCA_944389495.1. Classification (GTDB taxonomy): domain Bacteria; phylum Pseudomonadota; class Alphaproteobacteria; order Rs-D84; family Rs-D84; genus Enterousia. The sequence continues at coordinate 177,281 of CALXMN010000001.1, forward strand.
ACCGTGACGTGATTTTGTACTTGCGGTGCCGCGTCCAACTTTTTGGAAAGTGGTGGATGCGCCAATAACACCGGATTTGCTGCGAACGGTTGAACGCAGTTTTGTGCCCATCTGTTGGTATGCCAGATGAACATCGGCCTCGAATTGTTTTATAAAGACCTGGTCAACTGAAACAGACATTATAAGATTCCTTTGTTAAAAAAATGAAACATAAAAAGTTTTGCAATTACGGTTGTGCACACCAATATATGCGCCGCAAACAAAACACATAAACGGGTCCCATTATGGGATTGTCCAAAAAATATCCAGTCAGACGTGCGCAAAATCTGACTGGATATTAAAAAAGCCCGAACAAATCGGACAATGTGTATATTAAATAAAAAATCCCCGTTACCGGGGATTTAAATTATTTTTTCTTTGCACACGCTTTTTTTGCGACCGGTTTTTTTACCGCTGCTTTTTTAGCAGGTGCTTTTTTCGCGGCCGGTTTTGCGGCAACTTTTTTTGCGACCGGCTTTTTCGCTGCAACTTTTTTTGCAACAGTTTTTTTAGCAGGTGCTTTTTTCGCGACCGGTTTTTTTACCGCAACTTTTTTTGCGACCGGTTTTTTCGCTGCAACTTTTTTTGCAACAGTTTTTTTAGCAGGCGCTTTTTTTGCGACCGGTTTTGCCGCTGCTTTCTTTGCGGCCGGTTTTTTTACAGCCGGTTTTGCCGCCGCTTTTTTAGCAGCAGGTTTTTTTGCGGCTGGTTTCAAGAATGTGAATGCCATTCTTCTCTCCTTTTTATTTTTTGGATAGAACAAATTTCTTTTGTTCTTACTTTTATTTTATATGAAACAAAAATAATAGTAAAGAAGAAAGTGAATTTTTTTCATCAAGAATATAATTTTTTAAAACCATTTTCTATTTTGCGAACATATTCTGGATCTTGGTCGCGCCAATATTTTGGATCGCGCATCATTTGTCGCAGATCATTATCAGTTAAATTTTTTTGCATCGGATTATCTGTTTGAACGTTTGGTTCCATTGATTGCATCATTGTGTATATGCTGCGGATTCCCTGGGGTGTGGCGCACAGTGTATCAAATGCTTCGCGTGGTAAATACTTTTCACCAAATGCATTTATTGCGCGCAAAGCGTCACACATTTTTTCATCATCACCAAAGAAATTTTTTAATTCATTCATTGCATTTGTTTCATTTTGTGCATTGAATAAATCAGACAACACCGGTGTTAAAAAATCATTTGCGATTTGATAAATTTTTTCCACTTGGTCCGATGTTAAACCGATTTCGAAAAACTTTTCACGCAGTGCATCATCATCGAACATCGTGTCTTTTGGATATTCTGCGGCACTTGAAGGAACACCGATTGCACGATAAAATTTTTCGCGTGCATCAGAATCAGAATTTTCATTTGGCACAGAAATCATCGTGCCAATTTTCTTTTCTAATTCAGAATACGATTTTAATAATGCATCTGTGTTTAATGTTCCATCTTTATTCAGAAATTTTTCTGGAATTTTTTCCATTTGTTTTCCTTTTTGTTTCGCTGGATTTGCGCAGAAAATAAATTCCGCCCAATGTGAATATGGATTGCAGCATCGTAAATAAATCTGCATCGCCAACTAAGTATGCGCCAATCGCCGATAATATTCCGATGCCTGATATGATACAGGTTCTGTGTCCGGCCATAAAACCGCCACTGATAATTTTTTTCATTTCATTATATCCTGTTTGTGTAATTACAGATAAAACAACAGTCCATCAATATCTGCGATATATCCGCGTGACGTTGCCCACCCGGGTACAATACCATCACGATGAAAACACGTTGCCCCCCAACAGCAATCGCCCAAACCGCCACGCATCATACGTGTTGCCACACGCAGACACATTTGAAAACCGCGGTTGTCGGGCGTAACCTGCATCAGATGATGACGTGGTGACGATTTGTTTAACACATCGAACAGTTGTGCGTCCGACACAATCTGTTCTGGTGTATGTCCGAATGCGAACACACGATTTTGAATCATAGAAGTTAACGCTTCGACCACGCGCAGTGATGCGGCCTGGGTTTCCGCATATACGACACGTGCGATTTTATAGGCCAGCCCCTTTGTTTCATCTGGGTTCTTTATCAGTGTCAGTTGCATATTTGCATATCCCCGTGATTTGTATGTGAAATAAAAAACGGGCCGCACAAAATGCGACCCGAAAATAAAAAACCGTCGACTTGCGACGGACATAATTTTTATTTTTCTATGTGTCGTATAATATCACATTTTAATAAAAAAGTCAAGATAATAATTTTATCCATTATGTTGCATACTGATTTCATCACCATACGCCAACAAATATCGCGATCCGTCACGCAATACCAGTGCGCCATTTTCGTTAATGCCAATCAGTTCTACATTTTCGCCACGATATTTTACGACTTTGTTCAAACCCGTCGCCAAATCCATCCAGCGTGCCCGAACCAGTGCGAATTCGGTCTTGCGCCATTTGTCCAGATTTTTCATTAATTTGTTCAGTAAATCGTGCTTATCAATATCTGCATAGTTATCCAGTTTTGTTGTTTTATAATTTTCCACGGTTGGGTTTGATTTAATATTTATCCCGATTCCGACAATTACAAAGCGACCGGCATACTCGATTAATATCCCACATACCTTTTTGCCATCAATCATAATATCGTTTGGCCATTTTATTTTTGGATGAATTTTGAATGAAATCAATGTTTCTGCCACGGCGACGGCCACCATATAAGACAGACGTGGATCGCGTTCTTCGGCATTAAATATAAAACTGACATACAAATTACCGTGATGCGAAATCCAGGTTCTGCGATACCGTCCGCGACCGGCCGATTGTGCTTCGGCCATAATAACGGTATGATCACGTGCATCACCCATTGCCACCATATTCAGTGCATATGTCTGGGTACTGGGGATTTTATCAAAAGAAATTAGTTTATATCCGGCCAATTTTGTAAATTCCATTTGTATTTATAATAAAATCGCGTCCAAATATTTTTCGCAGTTGATAAATTGCTGTATCAACGGCGTGCGTTGTTGCGTTTGGTGAATATCCCAATGCGGTACGTAAATCTGCGCCGGTCATTCCGCCGGATTTATGCAGCATAATAATAATTTGTGCCTGGATATAGGGCAGGTGTACCCTGCGTCCCAGAATATCGTGCAGAATTTGTATGTTTCCATCAATGGCATTTTGGATTGCGGTTTTTATTACGATTGGGGTTGCGGGCAAGGCCAGCCCCAGTGAATCAAAATCCAAATATGTTACATCCGGCACATCTGACACAATTGCGCCCAGTTCGGCCAAGATATTTCGCCAAACCCCATCGGATGAATAAATTCTGATTCCATCTAGCATACTGTATCCAGAATAATAAAAGCATACAATATTGTCCAATAAAAAAGACCGCGTTTTTACCGCGGTCTAACTGAATCTGAAAACAGATAAAAAATCTATTCTCGTTCTTTATTTTGCGGTTCAATAAACTTGGTAAAATCCTGGATACTGGCGCCTGTTGACGACAAAATTTTGGAAATACTGTTTGTTGAAGGCCAACGTGGTTGTCCTTCTTTGGACCACCTTTTGCTTTTATTAAATGTCGTTGGGTCTAAACCGCTGCATTTTGCAAGGCCCGAACAAGACATACCGTGTTCGGTTGCAAATCGTTCTATGGCCCGCCATACGTCATCGTGTGTCATTTTTCTCTCTCCTCTGGTTACTGTTCGGAAAAATCCGAATTTTTGGACACATATCTGGGATATATGTCTTGATATTGATTTTATTCCACCGATGCCCCACGGGCAACAAGGACGATTTCCTAATGTCTTGTTTAAAGTCCTAAAATTTCCACAAAAAATAATTTTGACAAAAATACTTGACAAATACAAAAATATGTATTACATTTCGATTCGTCAAAGGGGGAAACCCCGGCGACGGGGTGAAAACCCGATGGGGTTCAGGGATTCAGACTCCCTCCTACATTCTCTCTCCTCTGGACTCTGGGCCCCAAATTTTAAAAGTTAAGAATGCCCATTTCTTTTTCTCCTTTCCTTCCTTTCGGGGCATTCGGAAACACCGGCGGGCGACCGCCGGCGTTTTTTTATGGTTATTGATCAAGAATATCGCCGGCCTTAATATATTCAGGACTGTTGGGGCGCAATGATTTTTGTGCCCGTCGTGCGTATTCGCGCGCCTGGGCATCATTGCCGATTAAATGATAATATTCTGCGCGTGCCCAATCGGACCGTCCGTCGTCGTACGCGCGCGCCAATACCCAATATGTAAGTGGCATCGCCCCCCCCAACAGTGCGCGTTTGCACATTTCTATGGCCCGATCGCGATCACCGGGTTTATTTCGTTCGGTTAAAACCAATGCCAACGCGGTTTCAATTTGTGGGGCATTTTGCGTTAATTCCAAACTTTTTTCGTATGCATCAACGCTGTCATCAAAGTGCCCCAGTTGATATTCTATATCCCCCAACAGTTCATAAAAATATGGATTTTCGGGTCTTCGTGAAATCAGTGTCAATGTTCCCGCACGTGCCGCGTCCAGATTGCCAACCTGCATCTGGGAAATTGCGCGCGCATACAGTGCCGCATCCGACGTATCTGAATTTGGATATATTGTCGCAACGTTTTTTGCGCTGTCCAGATACCCGATTAATTTTGCGCGTACCAGTTCGTATTCTTTACGCAGTTCATCCGATGGTGCATTTTGTGGAACATAATCATCCCCGATTTTTTTAATTTGTGTCCGTATATTTCCCAATCTTTCTGCGGTCAAAGGGTGATTAATTTTATTGGGGTTTATTTGTGATTCCAACACGCCCGTCATATTTTCCATTTGTTTGAACACTTCGATAAATCCATTTGGGTTTAACTTTGCCTGGATCATCAGTTTTAATCCCATATCGTCGGCAATGCGTTCTTCATCCCGTGTAAACGCCAACATAGATTGTTGTGCCACGCCCCCCGAACCAGCCAAAACCCCGGCCCCCAGTGACGGATCCCCACCCATTGCCATTAATCCGATTCCCAATGCCTGGATTATCATTGTGCGCGTCATTTCTGCGCCCATTCTGTCGGCCATTTGTGCCATATGACCACCGATGGTGTGTCCCAATTCGTGCGCAACCACCGCCTGCAGTGCATCGGGTGACTTAATTTGCATCAACAGTCCCGTATACACATATACATCTTCGCCACCCATAACAAATGCGTTAAATTCATTACTGTTTATAATATGCACGCGCAGCCGCCCATTCGGTATATCTGCCGCCGTGGCCAATGGCGTAATCAGTTCTGTAATCACGCGTTCTGTTTCTGTATCGTTAATCAGTGAAGCCGCCTTGGCAGGCATTATAAATACAATGCAAAGCAAAAATATTAATATTTTACGCACTGATTATTACCCCGCGGTCAAAAATAAACATTAAATCGCGCGTCCACACATCCACATCAATCATATCACGTGCGGCATTTGCGGCCAATTTGAATAAATCCCGATGGCGTGCATAATCAACAAAGTGATAATTAATCCACCCACTTTGTCGTGTTCCCAACAGTTCGCCTGTTCCGCGCATAATTAAATCTTGTTCTGCGATTGCAAAGCCGTCATCTGTTTCCGTTAAAACATCCAGACGTTTTAACCCAATGTCGCTGATATTACGCCCATATAATAATATGCAGTATGATTGCAAATTACCGCGTCCCACGCGTCCACGCAGTTGATGCAGCGCGGCCAATCCGAATCTTTCTGCATTTTCGATAACGATAATTGTTGCGCGTGGGACATCTATACCGACCTCTATTACTGTGGTTGCGACAAGTATTTTCATATCAGAATTATCGTCGGCAAATCGTGCCATAACCGCATCACGTTGTTTTTTATCCATCTGGCCGTGGACCAGTCCCGCCGTTGGGAATATTTTTTTCAGCCAATCATATCGTTCATTAACCGCAGTTAAATCAGAAACATCAGATTCCGCCACCAAGGGACAGACCCAAAATACTTTGGCCCCCGCATTAATTTGTAACTTTAATCGTTCTGTTAATTCATTAACCCGCGTAATTGGTAATTTTGTTGTTATGATTGGCAAACGTCCCGCCGGCTTTTCGTTTATAATCGAAACATCCATATCGCCATATATGGTCATAGACAGTGTTCGTGGAATTGGTGTTGCCGACAGTGCCAACAAATCTGGATTATTGCCCTTGGTGCGTAATGCCTCGCGCTGGGAAACGCCGAATCTGTGTTGTTCATCAACGATGACCAATCCCAAATCTTTGTATTCGACATCTTCTGAAAACAATGCGTGTGTTCCGACAACAATTTTTGTGCGACCCGATCGCAGTGATACCAGTTTTTCACGTCGTGCCGTGCCTTTGTCCCGTCCGGTCAGGATGTCGCACACAATTCCGATTTTTTCGCACACGGACCCGATTTTTGCATAATGTTGCTGGGCCAGGGTGTCCGTTGGTGCCAACAGTGTGGTTTGTGCCCCTGTTTCGGCCATTTTTACCGCCGCCGCCAATGCGACAATTGTTTTTCCACTGCCTACATCGCCCTGGACCAGACGCATCATCGGCACATCACGCGTCATATCGTTGAAAATTTCATCCAGTGCACGTTTTTGCGCCCCAGTCATTGAAAAGGGCAACGCCGAATAAAATTTTTCCATCAAGTAATATTTTTTTGGTCGCACAGTGCGACGATTATGCACATCTGCGCGATTGCGTCGACTGATAACAATTGCGGATTGGTGTGCCAACAGTTCCCAATACGCCAACTTTACAACATATGTTGAATTCGGCATCAAATCGTCCGCCGATTCCGGATAGTGTACGTGTTGTAACGCATCAAAAAATTCACGAACATTTGCATTGGATTCGCCCGTGATTTTGTCCGGCAACAGGTTAAAGATTTGGTCGCGCACATTTGCAAATGTTTTTTGTGTCAGACCTTCGCCCGCGGGATAAATCGCCTGAACAGATGGTATTTTATTTGCGTTTTGCATTTCTTCTATGAAATCAGGATGATTTATCGTCGGTCGTGGGGTGCGTTCCAATTTACCACTGACCATACGCCATTGGCCAATTGGCAATTTTTTCAGCCAATAATCCAGAAAGTTTACATTAAAAAACTGTAAAATTACGGTATTACCCATTTTATCGGCGCACGTAATTTGTGTGGGGCGGCGATGACCACGAAATGTGCCGCCGGCCTTGTGCGATTTAACCAATAAAGGTATTGTTATAATGTCGCCGGCGGTGGCGTCGGCCACATTTTCGGTAACTCCACGTGCGCGAATATACGCGGGCGTATGCAACATAAAATCCAACACGCGCCGCCCACCCAACACATCATTAAACCGCGTGGCCAGAACGGGGCCAACACCCTTGATAAACTGCAGATCAGTATTTAAAAATTCAAATAATTCGCGCCTCATATACTATAAAATTAGTCAAAATATACAAAAATGGCAATAACAAAAGTTTTAATCTTGCATTATGTTTGCGCCGCCATATACAGAATACGGTGACAGCACCGGCATATATGAATTTACGGCCGCCTGTCCGCTGGAATAACCATATCATACTGTGCCCCCCTTTTTGTCATTGCGAGGAAGGGCGCACGCCCGACCGTGGCAATCCAGTAAATAAAAAAGCACTGCGGGCATCGCCCGCAGACATAATAAACCTGGATTGCTTCGTTTCACTCGCAATGACAATGTACTTATGCAGCCGTTGTTTCCTATACTCGTACGACTTTTGTCTCCCCATTTGTCATTGCAAGGGAGGGGCGCACGGCAATCTTCTCTTGTCATTGCGAGCCACGTCAGTGGCGTGGCAATCTATAATACGGTATTTGCCGCCGCAAATAAGTTTATAATAACTGGATCGCCACGGTCGTTACACTCCCCTCGCGATGACAAATCTGTATGCAGTTCGCACCCAATCCTTGTCATTGCAAGGGAGGACGCACGACATCTTCCCACTTGTCATTGCGAGCCACGTCAGTGGCGTGGCAATCTATAATACGGTATTTGCCGCCGCAAATAAGTTTATAATAACTGGATCGCCACGGTCGTTACACTCCCCTCGCGATGACAAATCTGTATGCAGTTCGCACCCAATCCTTGTCATTGCAAGGGAGGACGCACGACATCTTCCCACTTGTCATTGCGAGCCACGTCAGTGGCGTGGCAATCCAGTAAATAAAAAAAACGCCTGTTGGGCGTTTTTTATTTCTGGGGCGGATGACCGGATTCGAACCGGCGACATTTGGTACCACAAACCAACGCTCTAACCAACTGAGCTACATCCGCCATACTCAAATTTATTTGCCCGCCGTGGCCGGGCATCCCCCGGATTTCTTCATCGTTCTGTAAAGGAACGATAATGAAATCTGGTGGAGCTGATCGGACTCGAACCGACGACCCCTTGCATGCCATGCAAGTGCTCTACCAACTGAGCTACAACCCCTTGCGAAGCAATATTCTATATTTCTTCTTGCCAAAAGTCAAATCAATTTGCTAACCTTTTTGAACACAAGGAGATTTATTATGGATTATCAATCACTGAAAGCCGAAGTCGAACAAAAAACACAACAAACATTAGAGGTTTTACAGGGTGAATATGCCGGCCTGCGTACGGGGCGCGCATCAGTACACTTGTTGGACGGGGTTCGGGTCCCGGTTTATGGGGCTGATATGCCATTGAACCAGGTGGCAACCGTTGCAACACCGGATAACCAGACATTGACCGTAACGGTATGGGATATAAATAATGCCGCCGTTGTTGAAAAGGCAATTCGTGATTCTGGATTGGGGCTGAATCCGATGACTGCGGGTGGTGTTATTCGTCTTAATATGCCACCATTGACCGAAGAACGCAGAAAAGAATTGACCAAGGTTGCCGGAAAATACGCCGAAGAGGCCAAGATTTCTATGCGCAATATTCGCCAGGATGCAATGGGTAAAATCAAGCGTGCCGTCACAGACAAAGAAATATCCGAAGATGACCAGCGTAAGTTTGAAGACGATTTGCAAAAGGTTTTTGATCGTCGCGGTGGCGAAGTTGATGCGTTGGCCAAACAAAAAGAAGCGGATATTATGTCCGTTTAAATAACCTTGAAACCATTGGAATAAATATGTTTAATCTGTTTAAAAAGAAAACATTTACCAAATTGGCGGGGGCGGATGCACCCCGCATCCCAAAGCATATTGCATTTATCTGTGATGGTAATCGTCGCTGGGCCGAGGCCCGCGGTCTGCCACCATTGGCGGGGCATCGTGCGGGTATTGCAAATTTCGAAAATCTGGTTGATTGGTTTATTGCGCGTGGTGTAACAACAATAACATTCTTTTTATTTTCAACCGAAAATTGGAACCGATCCCAGGAAGAGGTTGATTTCCTGATGGATTTATTTTCCACAGAACTGGATAAAAATATGCGCCACGCATTGGAAAAAAATTTACGCTATCGCGTGATTGGGTCGCGCGACAGATTGCCAAAACATCTGGCCAAAAAATGTGACGAGCTTGAGGCGGCATCCGCCGAAGGCACCGCCGGCACGGTTGTTTTTGCATTAAACTATGGCGGCCAGGATGAAATTGTTGCCGCCGTTAACGATGCCATTGCCGCGGGGCGGCCCGTTGACAAAGAAACATTTGAAACATTTTTGGATACAGGGGAATTGTTGCCAATTGATTTAATGGTTCGAACCAGTAATGAATTCAGAATTTCAAATTTCTTGTTGTGGAAATTGGCGTATGCAGAATTATTGTTCTTGCCGGAACATTGGCCTGATTTAGTACGCAATGAAAAGTTATGGCAACTTACACTGGATGAATATGCCAAGCGTAACCGTCGTTTTGGGGGCGGTAAAAAGGCGAATTATTCCGGTCGCAAAAAATAAATAAAATCAATCGGGGGAAAAATGTCAAACACATCTAAACGCGTTATTGTTGGGGCGGTTATGGCACTGGTTGTCGGTCTGGCGGCATTGGGCGAGTATTATGGGGTTGCCGCGGTACGATATCTGGGGATTGCGATTGTTGCGGGAATGATTGCAGAAATGATAATTTGTATTGCGCACACGTCACGCGACATAATCAAACAGAATTGGATGTCGTTTGGATTTTTCCTGGTGTGGTTATTTTTGATGCTGGGGGCGGTAAATTATGTTGGAACGCGTCCGTGGGTTATGCTGTGGTTATTGTTGATTATATCTTGTGCGGATATTGGCGCGTGGTTTTTTGGTCGTATGCTTGGCGGTGACAAGATGTGGGAACGGCTTTCTGCGGGCAAGACCTGGTCTGGGCAAATTGCGGGAATTATTTGCGGAACTGTGGCATCGTTGATGTATGGGTTACTGGGGGCGGATATATTTGTTCCGTCACTTATATGGATGGGAATCAGCATTTCGCTGTTGTCGCAATACGGTGATTTAACCGCCAGTTGGATTAAGCGTAAAATGGGAATCAAGGATTTTGGGCGTATTTTGCCGGGGCACGGTGGCCTGTTGGATCGTTTTGATGGTTGGTTTTACGTATTGCCGTTGATATGGTTTGTTTTGATAATAAGATAAGGGGGCGTATGTTATGCAGATAGTGTTGGCCATTGTCGCATTATTAATTGTTCTTGGCGTCGTGGTTTTTATTCACGAATTGGGGCACTTTTGGGCCGCGCGTTGGGCGGGCGTTCACGTAGATACGTTTTCCATTGGTTTTGGTCCGGCAATTTTAAAATGGCACGATAAACACGGAACTGTGTGGAAATTGGCGTGTCTGCCACTGGGGGGGTATGTATCCATTTATGGGCAAGAGGATATGTTTGACCGCAAAAAATATAATGAATTGCCCGCAGACAAGAAAAAGGGGCATTATTTATCGGTGCCCGCGTGGAAACAATTTATTATTGTTGCTGCGGGTGTTACGATGAACTTTATATTGGCGTGGTTGATATATTCTGGGATTTTTATGTTTCAACCAAAACAGGTTCAATTGCCCATCGTTGGCCAGGTTATCCAAGAAAGTGTCGCATTTGATGCCGGTGTAAAACCGGGCGACATTGTTATGCAGATTGACGATGAAAAAATCACAAACTGGGGCGAATTAATTATTGCCAAAGAATTGGCATCCAATCACGACGCGGATGTATTATTGTTGCGGGGCGCGGATCTAGTTCGTGTGCAATTATCGCCCGCCGAACGTTGGGGCTTGGTTGCCGACGGCAGTAAAACGGAACTGCGCAAAAAGGGATTTTTTGACGGTCTGTATGCCGGCGCGCGCGAAACATATTATCAATCAAAAACATTGCTTGTGGTATTAAAGCAAATTGTAACCGGTGAACGTTCATCAAAGCAACTGGGGTCGTTTATAACCATTGCCGAGGTTTCAGGCCAGGCATTGGCAATGGGAATTGCTGCATTATTATCAATAATTGCATTGCTATCGGTGAATCTTGGTGTTATAAATTTGTTACCGTTGCCGGTGTTGGATGGGGGGTATTTACTGATTTTGATAATAGAGGCAATTATCCGTCGCAAACTGGGCGGGCGCGGTATGGAAATCGCAATAATTATTGGGTGGTTGTTTATAATCGGATTGTTCGCATTAACGATGTGGAACGATTTGGCGCGTGTATTTGGAATAAATTGATATGAGCAAAAAAAAGATACTGTTTACGACATCTGCAATTTTGGTCGCGCCTGCGGCCTTGGCGGCCACGGTTAATCGCATAGATGTAAGTGGTAACCGGCGTATGGATGCCGAATCTGTGCGTATTTTATCTGATGTGCGCGTTGGCGACAATGTAACGGCCGAATCCGCAAATCAAATTGCAAAAAAATTGCAGGAAAGCGGATATTTTTCACGTGTCAGCGTACGTATGTCGGGTAATGTCTTGAAAATTGATATTACCGAGGCGCCAACCGTAAATATGGTCACGATTGAGGGGAATGATGAAATCTCTACGGATGATTTAAAAAAAGAATTACGTTTAAAATCGCGTGATTCGTATGATGAATCTGTTATTGGTGCCGATGTCCAGCGTATGTTAACACTGTACCAGCGCAAGGGATTTTTTGGTACAACAATCGAACCGCAAAAAATCGAACTGGATGACAATCGTGTAAATGTTGTTTATGAAATTGACGAAGGGCACCCAACATATATTCGCCGCATAGATTTTAATGGTAACAAGGTGTTTCGTGCATCTGAACTGCGTGACCAGATTTTATCCCGCGAACACGCGTGGTGGCGTTTTATGACGCAATTCGATGTTTTTGATGAAGACAGAATTATGTATGATCAACAAATGTTGCGCCAATTTTATATGCGTAACGGATATGTTGATATGCAGGTTACCGATGCAACTGGGGTCTTTATGCCGGACCGTCAATATTATTCTGTAACATTCACAATTGACGAAGGGGAAAAATACGATTTTGGCAAATTGACAATAAAAAATCCATTTCCTGATGTGTCAGATGATGAATTGTATGACGTTGTCGCAATGGACGAAGGCGACACGTATAATATTGATTTGGTGGATGAAACAATATCGAAATTGCGCGGCGCGGTCGCGGATCACGGCTATGCATTTATAACTGTAAATCCGGTGCCAACCAAGAATGATGATACGAAAACCATTGATATTGAATTCCAGATTGAAAAAACAAATCGTATTTATCTGAATACTATAAATATTCTGGGCAATGTCAGAACTTTTGATTCTGTTATTGAACAATTAATTCCAATGCGTTCGGGTGACCCGTTTTCTTTACAAACAATAGAAGAGGGGCGTCAAAGTTTAATGCGTACGCGTTATTTCAAAGATGTTAAAATGGTGCCCAACCGCATTGCGGATGCCAATATGATTAATCTGGATATCCAGGTGGAAGAACAACCAACGGGTGAATTGTCCGGCGGATTTGGATGGTCAAACATAAATGGATTTATGGTTGATGCCGGCATAACAGAAACAAACTTTATGGGCCGTGGCCAGGTTGTTCAACTGCGCGGTTCAATTGCACAATATCAAAAGCAGGCGTTGTTCAGTTTTACAGAACCGTATTTATTTGGTCGCCCATTGTCCGCGGGCTTTGATATATCGTACACTATGTATGATTATTCATCACTTGGTGGTTTTGGATACGATCGTGATTCTTTGACCATTGCGGGGCGTTTGGGGTGGAAATTAACGGATCATTGGTCACAAAATGTCCGGTTGTCTGCATCATTTGACCAGAATTATGATATTCAATCTGAAACGGGTTGGCGTGATGCGAACTTGTATACATTGGGGACATATTTACGCTATTACAATCTGGATACAAATTTTGAACAGAACACACATACCGGAATTGTGGGTAATTTGGGCGTTGCGTATACGGGCTTTGGCGGAACGGAATCGTATATGCGATATAATGCGGATATTATTGGTATGGTAAAATTCTGGGATGATCGGTGGCAGTTGCGTTCTTCGCTGGAATTCGGATTATTACAGTCGATTGGTGGTGATTATATATCTCGTGTGTATCGATATTTCTTGGGCGGGGAAACGCTGCGCGGATTTGATATTGCGGGCGTTGGTTCACGAAATTGGGCATATACAACATATTCGCTGGGCGGATTGTGGAAATTAAATGGTTCAACCCAGTTAAACTTTCCGATATTTATCCCGGATGAATATCAGATTAAGGGATTTGTATTCTTTGATTATGGTATTTTGGGTAAACCACCGAAAGAGGAATATACTTTTTATGGGCGACCAAATTATATAGACAGTGATTTACGCACATCTGTTGGTGTTGGTATTTATTGGAATACACCGATGGGACCGATGAATTTCAGTTGGGGGTGGCCGTTAAAGTTAAACGAATATGACCGCGAACAACGATTCTTATTATCGTTTGAAACCCAGTTCTGATGACAGGTGTTTTATATCTTGACCGGGTACGTGAATTTTTCTTATAATTTATTTACCAAAGGGGAAGGAAAGATGAAGAAAATATTACTGGGATTCTTTGTTGCGCTGGTATTGGCGGGATGTGGTCAAATTTATGATCGCGAGCCGGTTGGTGTCGGATATGATAACAATGAATTAAAATTAAGTCCGTGCGCCTGCATTATGGTATACCAGGCATAGTACAGTCATACCAGGGGGGACGTAATTGAATTATCCGGACAATTTTGATACGCCCGCATTTCCCGCGGGGCCGCGTATTGCCATATCAAGATTTATGGCCATTGCGTCGTGCATTGTATTTGTTTTGATAATTTTTACGTGTATTGTTTTATTATGGGCGACACGTTCACGTCGTATTGATCCATTTATTGTATCAATTGATGATTTGAACGGACAATGGGTTGTTCTTGATCATTCGCACGGTGGCGGGCCGATTGAATATCCGGTATTATGGTCGTTACAGCAATCTGTGGTTGCGAACTTTGCAGAAAATTGGTTTACAATATCAACGGATGCGGCGGAAAATGATGCGGCGTGGCGTACGTGCGAGCGTTCTGAATCTTGCGGTGTTGGTGCACGTGCATATAATGACAGAACGTGTGCATTATATTGTGCGTCGGGCGAAGAATTGTTTTCGCATTTTATTTATGATGTTGTTCCCGATTACCAGACACGTTTTTCATCGGGGGAAAAATGGATTGTTGACAAGTTGGATATTTATTTTGAACCCGCCGGCCAGATTTCTGATGTTGGCGGCACGTGGCGAATATCTGCGACGGTTCGGTCAAATATTTCTGGGGATATGGATATAATTGCCTTTGCCAAGGTTGCGCGTAATACCGAACTGTATCCCCAGACATTGGGATACTATGTTGCGGATTTTAATGCATACAGAATAAATTGATGAAAAAATTGATAATGTTTTTGTTGGGAATAACGATGCTGGGGCTGGTTGGCGGTGTGGTTTATTTGGCCGGCGGAATTTTTGATGCCGGTTGGAACCAGCGAATATTTCCATTTTTCTTTCAGCCGAATAATTTGTCTGAAATGCGACCTGGGGTGCCGCAAACGGCCGAATATATGGGAAATTCTCAATTTTTAAATTTGTTGGTACGTAAATACATAACAGAATATTTTTATGCGGCACCGGATCCAGAAAATATTGCACGTCGCATCGGTGCAAATGGTGCGTTGGCGCGAATGTCTTCGAATGCGGTTTTTGAAGAATGGTATTCAAACCAAGGGGCCCAGATACAGCGTTTGGCCGAAAACAAATCTATGCGAATTGCGCGCGTAATGGATGATATTTATCAGCCCAGTAATGGTCAATATTGGGTCGTAAATTACGAGTTAATTACGTGGACGCGCCCAAATGATTTCAGTGTTGCGCCAACTGTTACGCGTGGTACAATGTATATGGATATAACATATGAAATGGGAATGCGCAATGATGTGGGCATCGGTGTTTTACACGAATTCCTTGAAAATGGCGGTGATCCTGCGGCGGTATTTAATTTCCGTGTAAATCGAATTATCCAGGGATAGTTAAATGCGTTTATATTTTGTTTTTTTAATAGGATTATTATTGGGTGGCACGTCGGTTGCGCACGCCGCTGCGGATGCATTTGATTTCAGTAATTTTGCAATAACTGATTCTGGTGATGCCGATTTAACGACGGATTCTGTGACATTAAATTCTGGTGCAAAGCCAATAACCGTTAATAATTTTGACATTGCAGGCATTATGCTGGGGATGTCATTTGATGATGTAGAAACCTTGTTCTTTAAGGGACGTGGTTTGTATTCGCCACGTGAAAAAGACAGCATTATTTATTCAATACAAAAAGAATGGAAATATAATCTGGACTATGAATGTCGGCAACAGGGAATCGTTGTTCCCGCTGAATTGGATCAGTGTATAAAAACGTTGGCCAAGGACAGGGGCCTGTTATACGCGGCGGAATTACACTTGGTTCGTGAAAATACGGGTGAAACAATCGTTGTATATTTTACCAGTAATGCAGATGATAACGTTGTATGGCGCGTGTTGTATAATAACGACGTGAACGAGATAGAGGGTGCAAACGAAAAGTTTGCAGACCAGCGCGAGAAAAAAATTCTTGCATTCTGGCAGGGTGTTTTGGATAAATATGGCGCGCCAAACTCCGGTACAGATAAATGGATTTCGACCAATAATTCGTATGATCCGATGATGACGGCATATTATGGGTCTTTGGATTTGGTTGATATGGGGCGTTATACATCGGACATTGCCCGAAATGTTCGTGATGCACGCGAAAATTTTCGTGCGAAACCATACGCGTTCTAGGCGAATAAAAACTTCTTTACTTGCGGATTTTTCAATTATATCATAAATCAATAAATCCAGGGGAATAATTATGCCGCGCGTATCTGTTTTGACACCTGTGTATAATGCCGAAAAATATATCGGTGATGCCATCGGATCAATTTTAAGCCAGACATTTACAGATTTTGAATTTATTATCATAAATGATGGCAGTACGGATAATACCGCAAAAATAGTGCGAAAATATGCGGCGCAGGATAAAAGAATAAAATTCATAGACAGTAAAAAAAATCTTGGTGTTTCCGCGGTTCGCAATAAATTGCTGGATTCTGCGCGCGGCGAATACATTGCGTACCAAGATGCAGATGATATTTCTGTACCAAACCGATTGGAAACTCAGGTTAAATTCTTGGATGAAAATCCGGATGTTACGGTTGTTGGCGGGGCGATGTTGGCATTTCCGCGACCTGAATTAATTGTTGTGCCCAAGAATCCAAAAATAATGGATTTTTGTATTGCAAACGCCGTATCAAATCCAACCGTTATGTTTCGTCGGGCGGATGTTATGGCGATTGGGCTGCGGTATAATCCGGCGTTACGCACCGCCGAAGATTATGATTTTTGGGTTCGATTGGTAAAGCATTATAATATTCATAATTTACCAAATATATTGGTAAATTATCGTGTTTCTGGGACAAGTTTGTCACACAACAACCCAGAAATGGACAAGGTAAATGCCAAAATTCGTTCGGAAATAATTAATTTTTTAACGGGCGATGACAAGGTAAAAAATATTTTAAAATTCAAACAAAGAATTTCTTTGTTTGGTTTTTTACCGTTGTTCAAGATAAAATACAATCACATATATTTGTTTGATTTTATTCCTGTATTAAGTTACCGTGGCAAATATTGGTGGTTGTTTGATATTATACCATTATTCACAAAGGGTTAGGGCGATTATGAGCAAACGTTTATTTATTTTTGCGGGCTATGACAAGTTGGGACGTGTTGATGCAACACTGACATACTATTTGCGTGCATTGTCAAAACTGGGCGATATTGTTTTTGTTATGGATAATGATTTGCCGGATTCAGAATTGGCACATATTACCCAAATTCCAAATGTATTATATGCCAAGGCACAAAGACACGGCGAGTATGATTTTGGCTCGTACAAACGTGGATATATATGGGCGCGCGACGAAAAAATCTTTGACAAATACGATTGGGTATACCTTGTAAATGATTCTGTTTTTGGGCCGGTTTTTGATTTAAAGCCCGTGTTAATGGATTTAGAGTCACGTGGTGCGGACTTTATCGGTATGGTGTATAATACAAATCCGACAATGGCGGCCCATATCCAGTCGTGGTTTATTGGTTTTAATCAAAAGATTATATCATCGGATGTTTTTGATGAATTTATAACATCTGTTAAACACGAACGTGAAAAATCGGTCATAGTATTTAAATATGAAATCTATTTAACCCAGTTACTGGTGCAACACGGCTATAAACCATACGGTTTATATCACGATACGGATGCCAAGATGTATACCCAACCCGCAGTTGTATTACAACAGGGGGTTCCGTTTATTAAAAAATTATCATTTCAAGAAAACAACAAGATACAACTTTTATATTCATTTTTATCGCCGGAATTAATTGATAATATTATCGAATATGCAAACAAATATGGCATAGCCCTGTGTTCGGATGAAAAATTCTGGACGATTCCATATCATCGTGCGTTTCGTGCGACATTGTTTGGCATACCATTATTGGCCATCCGTCGCCAGGTGTATAAACGTAATACTGCATATAAAATATATTTATTTGATGTAATTCCTGTGATGAAGTTATCATTTAATTCCGAACGTGGAACGGATGAATGATGTTGCATAAATTGTATTTTTGGTTTGAACGTATATATCGCCATCGTAAATATAATACAGTAATATCCATTGGTGCGGCCTGTTTCGTGCCCGAGGCATTAAAGCAATTAAAATTACGTGACTTCAGCGGCCCGTTTGATTGGATGTATGGTTCAGACGTGATTACACGTTTGGGATATGTTTATAATCGATTTGAAAATTATTTTAATAGTTCTGATTTTGAATATGTCGGTGAAAATACAGAATCTTTAAAATCTGTTTACAAAAATATTCGCACAGGTATTGTATATAATCACGACTTTGAACCTGGTGATTTTTCAAAAGTTTTTCCCCAGGTTGCAGAAAAATATGCACGTCGCATATCGCGTGTATTGAAATATTTAGATTCTGGCCGTCGTATTTTATTTGTGTATTCTGAATTGGGTGATTCACGTGATGTCAACCAGATAATAGATATAATGAAAAAAATAAATAATCGTTATACTGCAGAAATAGATTTGTTATACGTATGCCATAAACCGGAAATTCCCATTGGAAAATATTGCGGATTGCGCCGTGTTTCCAAAAATGTTATTTATTGTGAATATCATTATCAAACATATCCAACGGAAACGGTTGCGGCACGCAGTACATTAAAGGATATTCTTGGGCGTGTTACGAAACGCCGTATATAATTATTATGACATCATATAAATCGGGGTTGTTTTCAGAATTTATTGCGTGCATATATTTACGTCTGCACGGGTTCAGAATTATATGTCGCCGCTATGTAACGGGTCGAAATACGGGCCGTGCAGAAATAGATATTATTGCCCGTCGCAAAAATTTAGTTGTTTTCATAGAGGTCAAGCGTCGATGTGACATCACAACGGGGTTGATGGCGGTAACACCCGGTCAATCAATACGTCTGCGTCGCGCGGCAGAAACATATCTGGCGCGAACTAATTGGATGGGGGATGCCCGGTTTGATATAGTTGTGGTTGCGCCATATAAAATTCGTTGGATTCGTGGCGCGGTATAGTTTTCTTGCAAAAACGCCGATATTGATATATAATTCAGCATACTTTTTACGTAAAAAGGAGAAAACTATGAAAAAAGTAATGTTGGCATTGTTTGCCGTTTTGACATTGGCCGCGTGTACCGGTTCTTATAAACAGGGCAATTGTGAATACGATTTCTTGCTGCACAAAGACATTTCTATTTCTAAATGGATTGGTGCGGCCACTGGCTGTTAATTAAAAAATCCCCCGTTTGGGGGATTTTTTAATTAACCGACCAATTTTTGCCAAATTGTTTGCTTTTTTGCGGGCGCGCGCTTGCGCTTGCGGCGCGGGGCATTCATAGTTGTTTTTTTGGCATCCAAATGTTGGGCGTTTTTCTTTTTCGCATCTGTCGAAGGCGCATATGCATTCAACAATTCTTCGGTTTTGTTTTGTTCGGGTGCGACACGTTGGATTGAATATTGATCAATATTCATCAAACTGTCGTCGCCGACAATAACAATTTCCGTATCAAATTCTGCCTCCATCGCGGCCAATTCTGCCCGTTTATGGTTCAACAGATAAATTGCGATGTCTGTCGGCACGGTCATAATAATTTTTTGGGCACTTTTTGCCAACAGTTTTTCCTGCAGATGTCGGAACAGAATAATTGCCGCAGTCTGGATTGACGGCACAACGCCGGCCCCCATACAGTGCGGACACTGGACATACGAAGATTCCATAAAACTGCTGCGCAGACGTTGGCGCGACAACATCAGCACACCAAAGTTATTAATTTTTGCAACTTGGGTACGTGCGCGGTCACGTTTCATAACCTCGCGCATTTTTGATTCCAATTTACGGTTGTTTTTTTCTTCTTCCATATCGATAAAATCAATTGCGACAATTCCGGCCAAATCGCGCAGACGCAGTTGCAGTGCGATTTCTTCGGCGGCCTCAAGATTTGTATTCAGGGCCGTTTGTTCAATATCTTTTTCCTTGATTGCGCGGGAAGAATTAACATCAATTGTAACCATTGCTTCGGTCTGGTTAATAACCAATGAACCGCCGGATGGCAATTGTACATATGGGCCGTGCATTCCCTCTAACTGTTTTTCAACGCCGGCCTTGACCATAAGTGGTACGGCGGCGTCGCGGTATTGTACCAATTGTTTGCGCGGGGCCCGTCCGTACATTTGTTGGAAATATTGCTTGGCGGCATCAAAAGCCTCTTCCCCCTGGATAACCAGAACATCATCTTTGTCCGACAGAAAATCGCGCACCACACGTCGCAACAAAGAATCTTCGGTATGAATTGTTACCGGCGCAACAGATTCCAACGTTGTTTTACGAATTTCATTCCACAGGTTTACCAGATAATCGTAATCTTTGGCAATGTCGACGGCATTTGCACCCATTGCCGCGGTACGCAGAACAACGGTCATCCCCTTGGGGATTTTCAGTTCGTGTAATATATCACGCAGGCGCGCACGTTCGGCTTTGTCGGAAATCTTTTTGGAAATGCCGTAACTGTTGCGTTTACGTGAATTCGGCATCAGCACGGCAAAACGTCCCGCCAATGACAGATATGTTGTCATTGATGCGCCTTTTTGGCCACGTTCTTCTTTTACGCCCTGGACCAACAGGATTTGTTTTGGTTTTATAACGTCTTGGATTTTAAATTCGTGGGAACGTTTAACCAGTTCTTTATTATCCTCGCCGGCGCTTTGGTCATCATATTCTGCGATTTCATCGGCCTCGTCATCGGGGTCTTCGTCATCATCAACAATATTGGCGTGCGCCAATTCCAAAAGTTTCTTTTTTTGTTCTGGGGTAACCTGGTAATAATCAGGATGAATTTCCGAAAAAGGCAGAAATCCATTTTTCCCCGATCCATAATCAACGAATGCCGCCTGCAAGGAAGGTTCGACGCGAATAACCTTGGCCAGATAAATATTTCCCTTTATCTGGGGTTTTGTGGTTGTTTCAACGTCAAAATCAGAAACACGATTGGTGGCGGTATCCACCACAACTACACGTGTTTCTTCCGGGTGGACTGCGTCCACATAAATCTTCTTTGACATTTAGTAATCCTTTTATGTTATGCACGTACGTTATGGCCATAATCCGTCCCCGTGAGGTGTCTGTGCCTATGCCAAGGGAATGCGCCACGATGATAACCAGCGCGTATCGAATTACAAAGAGCAGTGATAATACAAACACTTATATCAATTCCACTTCATACGTTAATGTCCAGCATAACACGCCGCAAACATCCGCGCAAGGCATTTATTTTTTACGGTGCTTGATATTTTTAATTTTGGCGGGAATCTGGGGGATTTTTTCCTTGGCTTCATTCAGCCATCTTTTCATTCGGGACCGCAGCCAGTTTTCGTATATAAAGAATAAACCGCCCGCCCCAACCAGTGGCAATAGATAGTAAATAATTCTGTACGCCAACAGTGCGCCAAATATATCCGCCTTGTCCACGGTGTCGGGCAGGGCCAACAAAAATATACTTTCAAACACGCCGATTCCACCGGGAACCTGGCTGAATACACCAGTTGCCTGGGCGATTACAAATAAACCTATATATGTTCCAAAAGGAATTTGTACAAATGGCAACAGGCAAAAATAAAGCACCAGACCGGCCAAAACACTGTCCGTTGCGCCCAATATTGTTTGCATCAGGGCGGTTCTGGGGCCCGGAATCTGGAACTTGATATTTTTTATTTTTATATTTTTTTTATGGAAAAATATAGATGCGGCAAAATATGCCAATACCGCCGCGGTGCATATTATGAACAGCGTGTTTATTCCGACACTGGCACCGACGGACCGGTCCAGTATCTCGGACGGCACCAAACAATATCCTGCGATAACAATTGCCGAACATCCCAAAAAGAACGTCAGACCCGAAAAAGTCAGCATTTTTACAATATCGCCACCACTGATGCGCCATCGCGTATATAATCTATATCTGATTGCGCCACCACTTACCACGGCGTGTCCCGCGTTATTGCTGATTGCGAACCCCAGCATTCCGGCCAACATCCATTTCCACCACGAAATGCGCGCCCCAACGTACCTTAGTGCCAGATAGTCATACAGTGACAATGCCAGGTACCCAGAAAAACACGCGATACACGCCGCGGCCAGGTTAATCGGTGGAATCGCCAGTATTGCGTGAATAATATCCGAAAAACTGTATTCACGTAATTGCCACCACAGCATTCCTGCGGCCAAAATAAAAAAGAAAATGCCTGAATAACTGACTAATTTTTTAAACAGGCGTTTTGCCTTGGCTGACATAAAAATCCTTTTCCAGCGTCTAAGGATACACATATATTCTTGAAAAAGCAAATTTAAAAAATATTACCACAATTTACATACCTGTTAAATCTGTGAATGCAATACAGATATTATTGACCCGGGGGCATTATTTCAGATAAATATACCCAGACATAAATGCCGAAAACGAATGGCGGCAATTGTTCATATTGATTATTTTTATTGCTTTTCATTGGGGGTATTTTATACTGGGGCAGTATTTTGATTAAAAGGATTTTATAAAATGATGCGACCTTCTATGCGTAAAAGTGACCAAATACGCCCTGTATCAATGGAAACAGGTGTTAACAAATGGGCCGAGGGATCTTGTCTTATCAAAATGGGCGGAACCCAGGTTTTGTGCACCGCGTCCGTCGAATTGAATCAACCATTGTGGAAACGTATCCAGAACAAGACAGGTGGCTGGGTAACGGCGGAATACTCTATGTTGCCCCGTGCAAATGGAACACGCAAAGGACGCGAGGCATTAATGAAAGACCATCGTAATGCAGAAATATCCCGTCTTGTGGGGCGTGCATTGCGCAGCGTTGTTGATATGGAAAAATTGGGGCGGCATACAATAACAATTGATTGTGATGTTATCCAGGCCGATGGTGGCACACGTTGTGCATCGATTACGGGCGGTTTTGTTGCACTTGTTTTGGCGGTGCGTGGCTTGATGGCGTCGGGTCGTATACACGAAAATCCGATACGGGATTATGTTGCCGCGATTTCTGCCGGGCTGTGGAATGGTGAATTGGTGTTGGATTTGGATTACGAAGAAGATTGTGTTGCCGAACTGGATTCTAATTTTGTTGTATCGGGTGACGGTAAATTCATTGAAATCCAGGCAACCGGGGAACAACACCCATTTAATCGCGAACAAATTGAAACATTAATGAATATGGCGGTGTCGGGCTGTCAAAAATTAATAGCCCTGCAAAGGCAGGTATTGGAATAAAAAATCCCCCGTTTGGGGGATTTTTTATTTTGCGAACGAATAATCCATTTTCAAATGGTTTGGATTGTATGTGCCGTTCATAATTGCGATTGTATCTTCTACGATAACCAGTTCTTCATTTGTGGCAATCATAAAGATTTTAACGCGGCTGTCCGGGGTCGATATTTCCATTTCATCAACGCCCTTGCGTGCCAGTGCGGCGGCATTTTTTTCTTTGTCCAATTTTACGCCCAGTTCTTCCAATCCGTCACAGAATTTTTCGCGCAGGTAATCATCATTTTCCCCAACACCCGCGGTAAAGACCAATGCGTCTGTGTGCCCCAGTTCGGCCATATATGCACCGATATATTTTTTTACATTATGTGCCTCCATATCAATGGCCAGTCGGCATTTGTCGTTTGTGTCACGGTTTGATTCAACGTCACGACGGTCAACAAAGCATTCTGTCAATCCCATAAGCCCGGAATCTTTGTTTAAATGTTTTTGCATTTGTGCCGGCGTTAAATTTAATCGTTCCATAACATATAATATAACGCCCGGATCCACATCCCCCGGACGTGTTCCCATTGTTAATCCGGCCAAAGGCGTCATACCCAGTGATGTATCAACCGACACGCCATTTTTTATTGCGGTTGCCGATGCGCCCGACCCAATATGCAGTGTAATCAAATTGCATTTGTCTGCGGGCTTTCCCAACAATTTAGCCGCACGCTTGGAAACATACAGGTGTGATGTTCCGTGAAATCCGTATCTGCGCACGCCCAATTCAGTATACCAGGCGCCCGGCACCGCGTAACGATACGCGTAATCCGGCATAGTTTGGTGAAATGCGGTATCAAACACAGCAACCTGTTTTGCATTTGGCAATAATTGCTTTGCCGTAACAATTCCCATCAATGCAGATGGATTATGCAATGGCGCAATTGGCGATAACTCATCAATGGTGCGCATTACTTCATCTGTAATTTCAACCGAAGACGCAAATTTATCGCCCCCCATAACAACACGATGTCCAACACCGCCGATTTCATTCATATCAATTGATGCCTCGCGCAGCATAAATAATACAACATTTAATGCTTCGTCGTGGTTTTTCATCTCTGTATCTTTACGCTGTTTTGTGCCGTCCGGATATTTTTGCGTAATAAAAGAATCCGGCAATCCAATTTTTTCAACATTTCCGCCCACAACAGCGCGTTTTGTGTCGGCATCAAAAACCTGGTATTTTAATGAAGAAGAACCACAGTTCAAAGCAAGTATGTACATAATAACCCCTTTTTCTATGGGCTCAGCATAACACACGCCCCATCGTGTTTCAACAGTAAAAGTGCAAAAAAACACCGCCATCGGCGGTGAAATATTTTATGTAACCCGATAGTTATTTAATCGATCCAAAATTATTTGATCCGCCACAGACATACCGGTATTCGGATCTTTTGTGGTAAACTTTTTCTGTTTGTCCTTTGCACTGCCGAACGTCCAAGAATACATTTTACCGGTATGGCTGTCACGGCCAGATTCCAGCATATCCCAATACGCCATTAATTCGCGATATTTATCCTGATGATTACTGTCCCAATTATTCAGTATATCGTTTTGTTTGGTAATTTGGTCAGATAACATTTGGATTGTTTGTGTTGCGTTTTCAAATTCCTGGCGTTTATTTATTTTTCTGTTCATTTGTTTGGTTTTAACCGTAATGTCGTGCTGGGAATTGACAACGGCCTGCATCTGTGTCTGAATTGCAGGATCGGTAACCGTTGGTGGCGTGGGATTTTGACCCGCCCGCATTTGCATTAAATATGTCGCGACACTTTGCGCATCGGGATGTGTTTGATTGGCCTGAACCCATTGAATCAGATTGTTAACCTGGGTGTCCAGATTTTGATTTAATGTGGATATATCCTGTCTGTATTGGCCAATTGATGCATCCAATGCCTGTTCCGTTATACCGCGGTTACGCATCGCGGTTAAATCATTTTCCAAATCGGTCTTTTGTGTTTCATTTGATGCCTTTTGTTGTTGTGTGGCGACTTTTTGTGCCGCGGTGTCTGCAATCCAAGTATCGCGTGCATTCTTTATACGTCCCGTTTTACCGTTAAATTTACTGCCATTCAGGCGGATTACATTCCCGCCAATTGTTATCAGATAACCCACCGCCATAAATGCGGCCTTGATACTTTTATCCATTGCATTTGTTACAAATTGCACGGCCTGATTTTTATTCCACGACAATCCACCATCGGAAAATATGGACAATTTTTCATTTTTCAATACATCCATAATTTTACTGGTGATATAGCCATATTTGATGACGGATAAAACCTCCATCGCGGTTTGGGCCTCGTCCATTTTATTTTCACGGACGGCCTTGATAACCAGTTCAGAAACAAGTGCCCGCATCTGTCCACCGGTTTTCAGTGCACCGGCAAATGCCTTGGGCATAGTATTTTTTAATTCCCCCAGTGTTTTATTCAGCCAATCAAAATGGTCAACCGCGCGGGGTGATTTATACATTAAATTCTTTTTTATATCGCCCGCGCTGTCAACCAGTTTGGCCAACCCGTCGGTGGGCTTGAATTTTGCACCGGTTAACGCCTTGAATATCAATTGGGCGGAATTAGAAAAGAACAGACGGTCGCCCCTGAACTTGATATACTTGTCCATATAATCGGTCCAAGTATCTTTGATATTATCCTTCAGATGTTGCCACGGGGTTAATTCATCACTGCGCTTTGGCGGAACATAATCCTTGCTGTCGGAATTGGCATAATCAATTTTCCCGTTGGCGGTCTCGATTTGATTGGATATTTTACCCTTGTCGTATAATTTAAATACATCATAAACCTTGAATTCAGTGACCAGTGTATTTAACAGCGATTTATAATTACGCTTGAAATAATCCAGTTTATTTGGGTTAACTGTACCTGTATCAAAGCCGTTTTCTATGGCAGTAAAATTTGGAATTTGTTGGCCTTGTAAATTCAGGGATTGCTGAAAGTCCGGCTGTTGCGCATAGTATGTTATATATTGCGCAATGGTTTTGATTCTTTTCTGAAAATCAGGTGATGTATTATATTTTTTGGAATCGATGCCACTAATCAGGTCGGAATATTTGAAATCATTATCAATCAGGCCCCATTGCTTCAGATTGATTTCCAAACCATTTTTATACGTGGTTAAAAAGTTTTTAAAATCGCCGTTAATCAAAGTTTCGGCCGTGGGGGTCGCAACAGCGTTTGAAAACAGGTGCGTTACAGGGTCGCCGAAATATTCGTTCAGGAAACTGGTTGCTTTGGCGTTTTCTTTAAATTTATCCTTGGACGCGGACATTTCACGGAATGCATCCTGAAACGCATTAAAAAACTTGGTCCATTCGTTGTCATCCATAAACCAGTTGCCATTCGCATCTGTTGGGTCGGGCATATCATTATTAACCCATTTGCCATTGGCATCCTGATGCATTAATTTTGATTTCCAATCCTTCATATTTCCACGGAAATCATCAGACGCCAGGTATACGTCAAATTGGGCGCGAACCTCGGCCGGCATATTGTTAAAACGCCGTTGCATATAATACTGCAATAAAAATTCATTCATATTTGCCATATTTTGCACCCCATATATACCCATATTATTGTAGTGCATTTTTTGACAAAAATCAATATTTACGCTATAATTCCTATGTAATATTTCGGGGACAACTTTATGAACAAAAAGTCGAATTTGCGCCGTTTTCTGCGCAATGTATATGGGTATGCATTTTTTAATAAATTAATATTGTTAACACCTGTTTATGCCGTATTTATGCAGGAAAACGGTCTGACGGATATACAGCTATCACTGATGTTTGTGATTTTATCCGCCGGAACATTTTTAACGCAAATTCCCGTTACGTGGATAACAAATAAACTGGGGGCCAAACCGGCAATAATGTTGGGCCAATTATTAAAGGCGGTTGCGTTTGTCCTGTGGTTGGTATGGCCAACGTTTTGGGGATTTGCCATCGGAATGTTTTTGTGGGGGATGGAATGGGCCTTTTTCAACGTATCATTCGAGGGTATGGTCTATGACGAATTAAAGGCCCGTCGCCATCAAAAAATATATTCCCGTGTGTTGGGCGTGCGTTATAATGTCCAGGCCGTCGGCACGGCATTGTCTGCGTTTGGTTCATTGTTAATGTTCGTTGGATATGGTTGGATTACGTTTGCATCATTGGTATCATTGGCATTATCCGCGATATGTATAGCGCGCATAAAATTAAAATCGCATCCAAATGCAAAGCGTCACATACGTAAAACACATTTTATGAAATTATTCAAGACCGGCGTTCGTATTTGCGGGCGCACACCGTGCATATTGTTGATGTTACTGTTAAGTTTATTCGTTGCCAATATTGCATACCTGGATGATTATTTAAGTCCCATCGGCCTAGAGATAGGTTTACCGGTTGAATTTGTTGGGTTTATCCAGTTCTTTATTTTGGGTTGTGCCGTATTGGGTCAAACATTTGCGTACCGGTTTTCACGTATTCGCGATTGGGTTTTATATACAATGATATGTATTGCGGGCGCGATGTTTGTTGTATTTTCGTTGGATTATTCATTGGTCGGCTTATGGGCATTGGGTGCGGCCTATGTTTTGTTCAGTGGTTTGAATATTTTGTTGTATTCACGATTTCAAGATTTTGTACCAACGGCATATCGTTCGGTAATACTGTCGCTGTACAGTATTGGGGATAATATAATTTATATCGGAACGTGCTTGGTTATTGGGTTGGGTGGAATGCTGGGCAGTTGGCGATACAGTATACTTGCGCTGGGGATGATATTAATCGGCATCGGTCTTTGGGCGTTGCTGGTTATACGTGATAGATGTTCAATTGCCAATATGCCGGGTGCGCGTGCCGTTAAAACAACGCATCCAATTGGCAAGGCATAGAATCCTGTACATTATTTATACCGGTTTATTTAAAATGCAGGTATGAAGTTAAACCTGCGTGATTTTTTGTTAAAGATGATTCCGTACGTGTTGTCAATTGCGGGCGGACTGGTTTTGTTTATCGTTACCAAAGACGATGTGCACGACCCCAATATTACCGATTTAATAAACAATATTGCGGCGTCATTATTGTCGATACCGTTGGTGTTTTTATTATATGACTATTCAAATTACCGCGTATCAAAGCAATTAAAAAAGACATTGTCGGATAATATGAATGATAAAATAAATGTATTATTGCTGAACCTAACAATAACTATACGCCAGATTATTGGTATGCGTGGACGGCTGACGTTTGCGTCGCTGAACAATATGGGCGACATCAGTTTATCGCATATTGCGACACATTTGAAAATAACATCTGTATTGATGACGAAACTGCGCCAAAGTCGCGACAATATGGATGATTTAATATATCACAATCCCAATTCAAACGTGTTGTCTGCGGACCAAGTTCAAACATTGGCGTCCATAACACGTGAATTGTCCCAGTTAATAAATGAACACGATTTTCGTCGCAATCATCGTGTTGCGGCAAAATATATAAAAAGTATTATTGGCCACATCACAGATTGGATGGATTCTGATGCCTTGGCCGCGATGCATTTCCAGCAATTGTTGGGTACCGCCGAACTTGATTCCAAAGATACCAAGAAATAAAAACAAAAATCCCGCGGGAATCCGCGGGGTTTCTTGGTGGGGACACAGGGACTCGAACCCTGGACCCAATGATTAAAAGTCATTTGCTCTACCAACTGAGCTATGTCCCCAAAACTGAACTGAAATGTGCTTGTTTGGGTGCATCATTTCCAAAGTTCGGCGCTTATTTTGACATATAAAAAATAAAAAATCAAGAAAAAATCCAAAAAAGTCAAAAAGTGCCCCACGATAAAAACAGATAAGATAATATCACGGTGCTTTAATAAAAACATCCCGCGATAATCGGCGCGGGATGGCGGACATAAAAACATCTTCTTGTTTATTTAACGTTCATCGTGACGTGATGGCCGGTCTATGATCATCCATATTAACCATACCAGGGCCGCAATGCCAATAATGCTGTATACAATGCTGCTGGCAATTGTGGCCGGGCCAAAAATGAACGCGACAAGGTCAAAACCAAAGATGCCAATCAGGCCCCAGTTTAAAGCCCCGATTATTGTCAATGGCATCAACACATAGGTTGTCAGTCCTCTCATCTCTTTTTTCTCCTTTTCAAGATTTACTTTGTCTTATAGTAAGACGTATTTATTATATCTGTTTTTAGATGTGGTTGCAATTGTAATACTGGGGTTGGGAAAACGTTCTTATTATTGATTTTTCAGTATTTTTATGTATTTGACCGCGTTTGTGTTGCCGCGTTTGTATTTTGTGATATTATATGATGTATTGCCCAGTTCGCCAACATTAATCCAAATATTCCGGTTACTGTTATCAAAGAACCAAATACGTGTCCGGTTGTTGTGGTCGGGGCGGCTGGTTCGGTTGAATATACAACATCAAAGTCGCGTATACATTCTTGTCGGACTGTTTTTCGTATTTTTGCGGCCAATGGACATACGGTTGTTTTGGATATTTTTGACATCTTAATTTTTGTTACATCCGTTTTACGTGCCGCGCCCATACTGGAAACAAAAGGTATATTATGCGTGTCGCACCATTTATACAGCGCGATTTTTGATGCCACTGTATCAATGGCATCAATTACCAAATCGGGGTATATATTGGGCATATTATTTTCGTTCAAAAACATATTTAATGCGGTTACCCGGATTTCTGGGTTTATATCCAATACGCGTTCTGTGGCAACATCAACCTTGGGGCGGCCAATGGTGGACCCCAGTGCAATTAATTGCCGATTGATATTGGATAGGGCAACATTGTCACTGTCCAAGATAATGATATTCCCGACCCCCGTTCGGGCCAGTGCCTCGATCGCGAATGACCCAACCGCACCACATCCGACAACCATAACTGTGGCATTGTGTAATTTGTCCACGGCCACATCACCAAATAAAAGACGCGTTCTGTGTAATCTGTCCATTGTTTATAAAATTCCCTTGGTGTTATTATAAATAATATCGGCCATTTTGTCGGACGCAATTGATTTTATTGTTGCGATATGGTTTACAACATCAATAACCACGGCGGGACTTGTACCGTCACTTTCGACCAATATTTTATTCAAAGGCGTATTTTGTATGATTTTTGTGGCGTGTTTTAAATTCGGCTGTAAAATTCTGGGCGAATAAGAAAAATAAATGTTTGGGTGTATTATCAGTTGTTCCAAAATCTGGGGCGATGCATAGAATCCGTGCAGTACAATTGTTGTGGTGGAATAGGCGGGATTTTTATTGATTACATTTAAAATTTTATCCCACGCGCCGACACAGTGAATCCATATCGTGCGCCCAAGTTCGTGCGCCATTAACATTTGTTCGCAAAAAATTTCCAATTGTTGTTCCGGGCCCGGATAATGCGAATCCAGACCACATTCACCAATCATTAAATCTGGATTCATTGCCAATGTTTCACGCATTTGTGTTGGCCAATTGGGGGTAATGTCTTTAATATACCACGGATGAACCCCGATACATCCGCGCACGGCGGGATATTTGATTGATAAATTAATAACGCGCGACCAATCCGATGGCGATGTTGCATCACATATGCATTTTTCTATACCAAGACCACCGGCCACATCCAGTGTTTCCGATATATCAGAAATATTTTGAAGATGACAATGTGCGTCAATAAATTTCGCCATAAAAAAATCATAAATCTTTATTTTATGTTTTGCAAAGTTTAATTAATAGATTGAATTATAAAAAAATTGTATATTTATAATATCATAAAATATAAACTTCTGATAGAAGATATACAGTAAAAATTCTTTGCTTTTGGAATTTTGTCGCATTATAATTCGGCGTGAATCAACGGGGATTTTGGTTCGAGACTTATAGGGGCGCCCCCGAAAACAGCAGAATCAATAATAAGCTGATTTGTGAACTCCCCGACCGCCTTGTTTGATTTGGCGGTTTTTTGTCAGACAAAAACAGGGGGGTGTTGGCGCAGAAATTATTTATATATATTTTGGTATACAAAAAGATAAAATACGGGCTTTCGTCCTAAAAAATACCTTGATTTCGGCGGATTTTTTAGTAATCTTTCATAACTGGACTCAAAAAAAAGCAAACCAATCATTGCAAGAACGCACAGTTTAAACAATATTGGGCCAAGAAATAATTCTTTTTGATGCCAATATCGCACCATAACAGACAAATAGACTAATGGAACATCTATGGATACGAAACGACTGTTTTTATTTGCTGGATATGATAAACAGGGCATCGTTGATGCGTCTTTAATGCACTATTTGTCCAGTTTGTCACGACTTGGTGATATTGTTTTTGTTATGGATAATGATTCCACCGCCCGTGAAATCGACAAGGTTAAGCAGATTCCAAATGTTTTATATGCCAACGCGCAACGCCACGGCGAGTATGATTTTGGATCGTACAAGCGTGCGTATGCCTGGGCCGATGCGAACGGGTTAATGGAAAAATATGATTGGATATACCTGGTTAATGACAGTGTTTATGGTCCGTTATTTGATATTAAAGATATATTGGTTGATCTAGAATCGCGCGGGGCTGATTTGACGGGGATGATCGACTTGGTTAACAGTCGAAACCCGTGTCAGGTACAAAGTTGGTTCCTGGGGTTAAGTCAACGTGTTGCAAATTCTGATTTTATTCGTGAATTTATGAAAAATATTAGTGCCCAGGCGGAAAAACAACTTATTATTTTAAAGTACGAGGTTGGGCTTTCCCAGTTAATATTACGGCACGGATATAAAATATCTACGTATATAAGTGGCGAAAACAGTGACGTTTCACATCGTATGTATGAACTGCCGTTGGAAATTCTTAAGGCGGGCGTTCCGTTTGTGAAGAAAAATGGTCTGTATAAGATGCCAGGGTTGCAGTATATGTATCCGTATACAAGCGATTTGTTTGTTGATAATCTGTATCACAGTGCATTGCGTACGGGGGTTGCGTTGCCTGCGGCGCACTCATCGCCACCGTATAAAAAAATATATCGTTTAACATTATGGTCTGTGCCGCTATTAACCATTCGGCGCCAAGATCATTATAATAACGATTTAAAATGTTATAAGGCATATTTGTTTGACGCAATTCCACTTGTAAAGGTTTTTCGTCATAAATAAAAAGGAAAAGATGTAATAAATAAAAATACTGGTATGGACAAGGATTCTATGCTATCGTTCAGTCTGTCGGAATTGTCGCGCATCCCGGATCAGTTGGAAACAATGGTCAATATTTTGCGAAATTTAGACAATAAGGATATTGTTGCAGATATGTTGTCAATTATATCTCAAAATATGCGCCAGGCTGTATCAGATGCGTCCGCAATCTTGGCGGGACATCCGGAAAATGTAAATGTGTATATAGAAGAATAATGAAAAAATGGATTAATTTTTTATTGGTTCTTTGCACTTTAATCGCAATGTGCGGGGTGGGGTGGTATGTATATAATTATCAATATCAACGGATTTTGACCAATGATATAGCCACCGCCAACTTTGATCGAAACTTGTATCGCCCATATGTTTTTGGAACAGTGATAAATTTCGCGGCGGATGGGAACAGTGCCGATTACGTGCAATCTGATAATGGATGGGGCGACCAGGAGGCCGCATATCGTTGCACCGTTGGTAAAAATACAACCGTGCATTTGTATATCCCAGACGGGGCAAAGTATAACCTGCGATTGGTTGTAAATGCAATGGGTGTATATCCGATCAAGACCGCAAGTTATCAAGAGATTGCCGTTTACACCAATGATGTTCACGTTGCCACGTGGCACGTCAGTAGCAATGATTCATATCGGGTTGACATTCCACGTGCGGTTATGATGGATAATACATTAACGATACGTTTTGAGGCCGCGGCGCCGTATTGCCCGCCGGTTGATAACAGACGTCTTGGGATGGCGGTAAATCAGATTCAGATTGAGCGTGTTATCGGGGCGCAATTAAAACGTAAACTGGGACGTTGGTTTAAAAATTATATAATAGATTTGGATAACAAGTATTTTTCTGACGCGTCGGCGTCGTTAAATGATTTATAGTTAGTTATGGTGTAAAAATGGCGGATAAGAAACAAAAATCTATTAATAAGTTGGCACGTAATGCGTTTGTTAATAATTACAGACGTATGTGGCCGTATGTAAAACCATACTGGCCCCAGGCATTGCTATCGGTATTATTGGCGATGCCGATTGGTGCGCTGGATGGTGTTATTGCAATGTCGCTAAAGCCGTATATGGATTTGGTAATGGTTGATAAATCATTACAGGCGTCTTGGTATATTCCGTTGATTATTGTTGTCTTTACGTCGATCCAGGGCGCGTTAACTTATGCGGCGAACTATTTAAACACGTGGGTTGGTGCCAAGATTACAAATCTGTTAAAGATGGATTTGTATAAAAAGATGTTGGGATTTGATACGAACTTTTTTAATCGCAAGAATTCCGGTGATATATTACAGATGTTTAATGCCAATGCCGATGCCGCGTGTGCGGGATTGCTGACAAATCTTAAGAACTTTGTGCAAAAGTTTTTTACCGCGGTATCGTTAATATTTGTATTGTTTTATAATTCGTGGCAGTTGGCTTTGGTTTGTGTAACAATTTTGTTTGTTGCATTTTTACCGATGGCCACATTAAAAAAGAAAATACAGTCTGTATTCGAAGGAACATTGGCCGCAGATTCTACTTTGATGACGGCATATAATGAAACCTATGCCGGTAATAAGACAATTACGTCATATAATCTGGCGGATTATCAACAGAGTAAGTTCAAAGGTATCTTGGATAATGTGTTTAATTTGCAGATGAAACTGGTCCAGCGTACACGTTGGCTGACACCGGTTATGCATATAATTTTGTCGGTGGGAATTGGGGCGGCAATATGGTTTGGTTCATACCTGGTTTTGAATAATTATATTACCAGTGGTGGTTTTGTATCATTCTTGACCGCGTTAATAATGTTGTATAACCCGATGAAGAGTTTGGGGTCTAATTATAATTCGGTTATGATGTCGTTTATGGCGATTGAACGTGTGTTCGATATTATGGGAACTGCGCCGGCAATTGCCGATCGGCCAAATGCAAAAACAATGCCCACCACGCACAAAGTTATTGAATTCAAAAATTTATGTTTTGAATACAATCGTGGCACGCCGATATTAAAAAATATTAATTTGACCGTGCACCAGGGGGAAATTGTCGCCTTTGTTGGTAATTCTGGTGGCGGTAAAACAACATTGGTCAGTTTGTTGCCGCGATTTTATGATCCGACAGGTGGGGCGATTTTAATTGATGGCACAGATATTCGTGATTTTACATTAAAATCTTTGCGCCAGAATATCGCCGTTGTATTCCAGGATAATTTCTTGTTTGCGGGCACCATACGCGAAAACATAATGTTGGGCAATGAACACGCCACCCCGGAACAGTTGGATAATGCGATAAAAATGGCCTGTTTGGACGATTTTATAAAAACATTAAAAAATGGTCTTGATACCCAGATTGGTGAACGCGGGATATTATTGTCCGGGGGCCAGAAACAACGCGTTGCCATTGCGCGTGCATTTTTGAAAAACGCCCCGATTTTGATTCTGGACGAGGCCACATCCGCACTTGATAACAAGTCCGAGGCCGTTGTCCAGCGTGCAATTGAAAACCTGATGCAGGATAAAACTGTATTTGTGATTGCGCATCGTCTGTCAACGATACGCAATGCGTCCAAGATTGTTGTTGTGAACCGCGGCGAAGTGGTAGAGGCCGGAACACACGAAGAATTGATGCAACACGAATGCGGGGCGTATAAAACCCTGTATGATATGCAGTTTAAATGCAATACCAAATGATATGAATTATCGTGCCGCTTATCGGCGGCAAATCATATCGGGCGCAAACAAAAATTTCTGAAAAACAGGGCGGCAAATCGTTTCTTTGCATAAAGACCAGCGTATGCAAAACGTTGTTAATATTCAACCCGTGGTTGATTTTAAAGACGTTTTCTAATCGTCGTCTTTCGGTCACGTACAATCAATAATTGAACAGATTAATGTTTTTAAACGATAAGAATATTTTTATGTGGCGCAAGACAGCATTTATGCAAAAGCACAACCTGTGATTGAACCGTGTGTTCGAAATTAAATGTGGCGCGAATATATAAAATATCGCCGGCACTCAGCCAAAAATTGAAACCACGCATAAATTATATAATTTATACTGTATCAGTACAATTAATAACAAACACGATACCAGGGGAACAATTATACAAAAATCAAGCACAGGTTGAATTTGTGTGGCGTTTTGCACGCCGCGGTCCTGGAAAAAACGGACATACAACACTCGATTTCATATATATTTCAACCACAGGTTGTATACGTACAAAAGATTAGGATTTTTATTTGCAATCAATCGTGGGTTGAATATTGGTGACGCTTTTTGTGTTACTCCTGGATGTTACGCGCGTGCGGCACCAATTTTAAATGCAAAATTCAATCACAGGTTGAATGTTTTATTTGAATTCGGCCGTAACACAGATTTAAACAAGAATTGTATTATAGTTTCGACTTATGGTTAAATATATGAAATAATTCTAGTATTTTTTCTGAATGGTGGTCTTTTTTTATTATCTCTAATATCAACCAATCGTCTGGTTCGTTGATTTCTAATCCCATATGTTCGGGCATTTCGTATACGAAAATAGTTCCGAATAACCTGTAATTATTGGTCACAATATTTTTTACAGAATTTATGTAGACGGCGCCATTTTACATTGATAAACCGCCAAAATCTTGCCTGTGTGGTTTTGCTTTATAATCGTAGTTTATTGGTGCAGCGTCATTTGGTCAATCTTTTTTGTCTTGTTATTTATTCAAAAACCAAAGGGGCAAAAACAAACAGTTTAAAAAATGACCAGAAGGTAAAAAATATAAGTTGACACCGTGTCAGATTGTATGATATTCTGACACCGTGTCAGAATATGAGGAAGGAATTAAAATGACGGCGATCAGTCATAGCGATAAACGTAAATCTGAAATTGTACGCGCTTGTCGTGCGCTGTATCAAAATGTGTCTTTTAAAGATATTACAATTAAAGAAATAAGTGAATATACCAGTTTTTCCAGACCATCCATTTACAATTATTTTGCAACAAAAGAAAGCATTTTCCTGGAAATATTTCGTGAAGAATACGCCTTTTGGTGCGATGATATGGATGACATTGTAAAAAAATATAAAAAACTGGGCGTCAAAGAGTTTGCCAGTAAATTGGCGCAGACATTGGAAAATAGACCTGTGTTATTAAAATTGCTTTCTATGAATTTATACGATTTAGAAGAAAGTTGTTCTTTAGATGAATTGACAGAGTTTAAGCAAGAATACAAACGTGCTTTGTATACAGTGGAGTATTTATTGACGGTATATTTTCCGCGTATGTGCAAATCAGCCAGGGAACGTTTCATATATATATTCTTTCCATTTATGTTCGGGCTTTATCCCTATGCGAATGTTACGCAAAAACAAAAACAGGCGATGACTTCGGCCGGGATAAAATTCCCGACCAAGCGGGTTTATGACTTTGCATATCAAACAATATTTTCACTATTAAATAACCAAGGGGGAACCAAATGAATGGTGTTTTATCTTCTGTTCTTATTGCGTATTTTTCTGCAACGGGCACAACGGCAAATGTTGCGCAAAAGTTGGCGTCGGCATTGGATGCACCTGTTTACGAGATACGGCCCGCACAACCATATACTGATGCAGATTTGGATTGGCACGATGAATCAAGTCGGTCTTCTTTGGAAATGGATGGTAAAATTCCATATCCTGAATTGGCGGATTTGAATGCACCAGTTAAAGACTATGACACGATATTCTTGGGCTTTCCTATATGGTGGGGTACATCGCCTAAAATCGTTAATCGGTTTGTAAATACCTATGACCTGTCGGGCAAAAAAGTAATTTTGTTTGCCACATCTGGGTCCAGTGGCCTTGGCGATACGGCGGCCGATTTAAAGAAAGATGCAATTGGTACACCAGAAATTATAAACGGCAAACGTTTTCCGGCAAATGTTAGTGCAGAAGAATTAAAAAACTGGGCTAAAAGCGTCAAATAGCAAAGGATGAAAAATGAAAACAGCAATAACAATCGTTTTAACTTTAATCGGAATTACAGTAATCGCAATGGGGGTAAAAGGTATGATAAAACAACCTTGGGATAAAACATTTCCACAAAATGAAAATGTTACAGTTGAAAAAGTAAAATTTAAAAATCGTTTTGGCATAGAATTGGTTGGGGATTTGTATATGCCAAAGGATAAAGCGACTGACAAATCTGCGGCAATTGCAATATCTGGTCCATTTGGTGCCGATAAAGAGCAGGCATCCGGTCTTTATGCCCAAGAATTGGCCAGTCGTGGTTTTGTAACTTTGGCGTTTGATCCATCGTTTACTGGTGAAAGTGGTGGTACAATACGTAATATCGCATCACCTGAAATCAGCATAGAAGATATGTCGGCGGCGGTGGATTTTTTATCAAACAATAAGAACGTAGATGCAGATAAAATCGGTGTGCTTGGTATTTGCGGTTTCGGGGGATTTGCGTTAAGTGCCGCGGCAATAGACACGCGTATCAAGGCAACGGTTACATCGACTATGTATGATATGAGTCGTGTAAATGCGAAGGGTTATTTTGATTCAATGGACGCCGAAGAAAGACACGCGTTAAAAGAAAAACTGAATGCGCAACGTACGTCGGATTTTGTGTCTGGCACCTATGCCGTTGGCGATGGATTACCCCAGGAAATAACCGGAAATGAACCACAATATGTCCAGGACTATTATGATTATTATAAAACGCCGCGTGGCTATCATACACGGTCCAAGAATTCTAATACGGATTGGACATTAACAACATCGTTACCGTTTATGAACTTGCCAATTTTGTCGTATATAGATGAAATTCGTACGCCGGTCTTGATGATTCACGGTGAAAATGCACACAGTCGCTATTTCAGTGAAGATGCATTCAAGAAATTGACCGGTGATAACAAGGAACTGATGATTATTCCAGACGCTGTTCACGTCGATTTATATGACGGGGGCAAGAATCACGACAAGATTCCATTTGATAAAATTGAAACGTTTTTTAAGAATAATCTAAAATAATAATACGGGTACAAAATGAACTATAAAAAACTTGGTGTAATTCTGGGGTGTGTGGCAATTATTGCGACGTGCGTTGGGATTGCAGGAACAAAAATTATTAAATCGGGGGACAAAATGCAAATCACGCCTGCCACGGTATATTATATAAAAGAAATTACCCCAGAAAATCTGATAAAAATATATGATGCGCTTGGGGTTGAATTACGGGGCAAAGTCGGTGTCAAAGTATCCACGGGCGAAGCGGGCTCTCGCGGGTACTTGAAACCGGAATTAATCGGACCATTGATACAAAAAATAAATGGCACGATTATAGAATGCAATACTGCATATGCCGGGCAACGAAACACCGCGACCGACCACTTGCGGGTTGCCGCGGAACACGGTTTTACCAAAATTGCAAATGTTGATATTATGGATGCTGATGGTGAAATGAAAATACCGGTACATAATGGAAAACATTTGAAATATAACCTGGTCGGTACGCATTTGGATAATTATGATTCTATATTAAACTTGGCACACGGCAAGGGTCACGCAATGGGCGGATTTGGCGCGAACTTAAAAAATCAATCCATTGGTATTGCGTCCAGAAATGGCAAAGCCTATATCCATTCTGCTGGATTTACGGCGGACCCAGATTTGGCGTGGTCTAATCTGCCAGAACAACAGTCGTTTATAGAATCTATGGCCGAGGCCGCTAAATCAGTCAGTGATTATTTCGCGGCCCAAAATAAACAGATAGTTTATATAACTGTAATGAATTTTTTGTCTGTGGATTGTGATTGTGACGCGCACCAGACGGACCCCGTTATGGCAGACCTGGGTATCGTTGCGTCAACGGATCCGGTCGCCAATGACCAGGCATTTGTGGATATGATATATGCGTCCACAGACCCCGGGGCCAAAAAATTACAGGAACGTATCGATCGACAAATGGGGCGGCATATTTTACCGTATGCGGAATCTATTGGTCTGGGAACAACAAAATACGAACTGATAGAATTATAAAACAAGACCGCCGTTGTGGCGGTTTTGTTTTATAATTGTTGCTTTTATGTGTTACACAAAATGTTGCGGGAATTTCAGTCGTTGGTTGAATTAATTATAAAACACACGTATGTTTTTTTGTGTTACGTCTGGTAAAATGTCGGGCATTAGACGCCAGGTTGTTCATAATAATTAATACGACAAAACAACAGATTTTTGTCGAAAATGTTTTTATTATCGGGACGGTTTCAGCCGGTGTTTTTTATAAATGCCTGGTTCAATCTGGGTGCAATGTTGTGCCCACGTGCTTGTAATATCTGCATTATTTATTATACGCGACCAAAAACAGTGTACATAAAATTGATAACATTTTTTCCCTGGGTAATGCATATTGTTATATAGTAAAATTAACTTTGAATTTCACGGGCGTATTGGTTTTATTGCAAAATAATGCAGTATCATAGGTTGCCAGATGTTCCGCGCCATCAATGCCAAGCATATGAATAGAATCTGATTTAGAAACCGCACGAAAAGCTATGCGTGTGGGAAATAATTTTTGAATATCTGTAAATGTTTTTTCAGAAATATGCACAGTTCGCAATACAAGATAAACATTAACATCTGGACCATATTTAGTGATGCTTTCTATATGTTTTTGTGCCACGTATTTGTCGTATGTGGTAAATGGGTAAAATTCGCTGATTATTATAATTCTGGGGATGAATTGTGTGTTTGATTTTTGGCGCAAAATACTGTGGCGATTTTTGATTTCTTGCACCTGTTGTTTCAGTGAATTTATATTCCAATCTTTTTTATCGGCCAGGGTTATAATTGGATGCACCAGGTGTGGCAGGGCTTGCCATTTGGTGTGGTCAACCCCATTTGGCGATATAATTACCATTTGACATTGCTGGGCATTAAACTTTGTGGTCAATGATTCTATCACAGAATCCAGTAAATCAACCCCCCCCGCCGCACCGGTGTTTTGTGTGATTAATATATTTTTTTCTGTATATAAATCACATATCAGTGGTGCGCCATCTGATTTAATCCCAAGATTAACAGGAATGTGATTGTTCATCGGCTGTTCCTTTGTTAATTCATCGTACACAAGATTAAAGGAATTTAACATAAAAATATATTACAAGGATGTATTTTATTGTTTTAACAGGTTGTGCACGGCGTGCTTGAAATTGTCTGATTTATTTATTGTGCTTTCGAGCGGTCGTTCAACCTATGGTTGAATGTATGGCGGAATTTTCACAGTAATAGCAAAATACCAAACAGGTTCAACCGTGGTTTAATTCAACAAGGCGATTTTATTACACGTGTTTTTATCCGGAATATTCTATGACGTGCTCAACCTGTGGTTGAATGCTTGGCTTGAATCCAGGGGGTATGCAAAAATAATGCGTGATAAAATTGTAAAGCCTATATTCATATTTTCGCAACAATCTTGTCATATTATATAATCGTTGATTTGTCGATTTATGCAACAAATCTAGACTTGGTTTCAACCACGGGTTGAATTGTGTGTATTATCAATGGCTGCGCTTGAATATTTGTAATAATTCAATCTGTGCCAGAATTATATGTTGAAAAATCGTTTTTTTGTTTGGGTTTGGATAAATACGGGGAAAATAGGCATATCTTCGCCGTGATGAAACGGGCCACAAGTCAATTATAGGATAGATGCTAAACAGCATTATATACTTGCCCCGGCAGAAAAAATATCCAAATTTAATATTTTTTCTATCATAATAGAAATATTTGATAAATTAGACATTTTTTCTATCAAACACAATATATTGCACGAAATGCCTCGGTTAATTCAACCCACGGTTGAATTGTGTGCCGGTTTTCCATAGTTTGCTGGTTGAAAATATTGGTTAGTTCAATCTAAGGTTGAATATGTGTCCGAATTTTTACGGAAAATACACCGTAGCAAACTTTTTCTTGTAACGGCAAAAATTTGGCTTAATTCAACCACAGGTTGTATAAACAAGATGATTCCATTGTTGTTTTGGGCATAACGAACTCAACCTGTGGTTGAATTAATTGTTGTTTCCCTATTGTGCATTGGTTGAAAATATTAGTTAGTTCAATCTAAGGTTGAATATGTGTCCGGATTTTTACGAAAAATACACCATAGAGAACTTTTTCTTGTAGTGGTAAAAATTTGGGTTGGTTCAACCACAGGTTGTATAAACAAGATGATTCCATTGCTGTTTTTGGTATAACGAACTCAGCCTGTGGTTGAATCGGATGGTGGTTTTCTGTTGCTTGCGGATTAAAAATGTGCGTTGGTTCAGCCTAGGGTTGAATATATGGCGGGGTTTTTGCACTGAATATATCGTGGAAAACATTTTGTGCAGCAGCAGAATACGAGATTAATTCAACCACAAGTTGTACAAACGTGACGATTTTATTGTTTTTTTGCTGGACAGATTCAACCTGTGGTTGAATGCTTTGTTGGTGCTTACAATACACAGATATTTCGTCCAGGCAAAAAGCATAGGTTAAAATCAACTATTGGTTGAACCATTTGTGTTTTTTTCTAATTTTACGCACCGCATCGAAACGCTTTGTATAATCCAACAAGTACATAAAAAGCTTTGCGCTCTTCGGCCGAGACAACCGAACCAGAACCAACGACATACGGATTAACAGTGAATTGTACAATTTTTTCAAAAATGGCTGAAATCCGCAGAAAACTTGGGGTTTTATTTACGCTTACATCGGCTGTGTACTATTTCTATGTGTTTCTGTGTGTTTTTGTTCAAAGTTTTTAAAACATTAAAGGATTTTCTGTTGATTAGTATTGAATATTTTTATGCCAATATGTTATAATTCCTATATATATTTAGGTAGCAAGTAAAATGAAAAAACAAGAAAAAAAAGAAGTCCAAAAGATCTTATTGGATATATATGCTGATAATCAGAAATTTATAGATAAGGTTACAATAACTGCGGCGTTAGGTTTTTTCCCTCTCGCAATAAGTCAGATTGGTCGTATACAAAGCACAGGTTGTTTTGCAAAGGTGTTATTTATTTTAGCATGTGTTTTTTCTTTAGGTGTTGTTGTTTCTCAGATTATTGGAGCAATTTACGGTAAAAAATCATGTGATGCTGGGTTGTCGGAAGAGAAAGAGTTTCATAAATATTCCAATCTACAGGATTTGTGTAATAAAATAGTTAACATTTGTTTTATTGTTATGCTTGTATTATGCTGTTCTCTGACTGGTTATTTAGTTTTTTATAAATAAAAGGATAAAAAATGACTTTTAAAGTGTTGTGTGAATCGCCAAGCATCCCTCGTGCAATTAAAGCAGTTCAAGATTCAAGAAGTATACCAAAGACAATAAGAGCAAAAGTCGGGATAAAAAAACGTAAAAAATAGAATTTAATTTTATTTTTTTTACACCAATTGTTTTTACTGTACGCGCATAATGTGCAGACAAATTAAAATAGAACGCATATATTTATAATTTAATATCTGGTTTTATCTGGACGTCATTTAGGACATTAAGCAAATCTATCAGTTTTTGTTTATTATTTGCTAACGTTTTATATCTTGATACTATGCATTGTTGTATTTTTGAATCAAAGTCACCATTCTCTTTTATAGGAATCGGTATAGAAATATTTTCGATGATTTCTTTCGTTACCCTACGATTTTGATCTCCTATAGCCAAATTTGGTAATAAGCTATTCAAAACATAAGCAACATATTCTATATCTATATTAGAATCAATGCATTTTTTAGTTCTTAGTAATCCACAAAGTGTTGTCATACTAAATCTTCCTTGACGTACAAAAACTCTTCCTGCATATATACCATCTGTTGTCCAAGTTAGCCATTTAGATTCGCCAGAGTCAAAATCATATGTGTCTATAGAAGCTATTTTTCCGTCGTTTTTTGTTTGACTAGAATAAACAGGATATTTGCCATAGTGGCTTAGAAAATATTTTTGCGTATATTTTGCATTCCCCTTAAAAAATCAAATATTTCAGATAGAGGTTTTTCTTTAGTTTTATTTATATTATTTTCGTCCAATTTTATAGTACTGTTTTCGACTATATTTAAAATGTTTGATAAATAAGTTCGCAGATTTAAAATCTTTGCGGTTTGTGTGGCTATTTGTTTTTGTGCGGTTTAGTCTTGTGACTGACGGAATAGCGTTTCATAGTTCGCAGGCAAAAAAAGGCTCTTTTCAGGTATGAAATCAATACTGAAATCAGGTATGATTTCATCACGATTTCATCTCTGATTTCAAGTATGAAATCTGTGTGATTTCAGAGATGATTTCAGCAGTAATGATATATATTACTGTGTGTCAAATATGTGTTTTTGTTTTACAACTAGGGCAATTTAGAGCAACTTTCATCCATTTTTGCATAAAAGCGGGGCGGGCGACAGACAATAAAAATCCCGCAGGGAGTGGAAGTCCTGCGGGAAATCCGTGGCTCGCAATTATAGACAGACTTCGAACAGAAACATATGAAGATGTAATAAATCTGACTGGGTTGCTGGATGAACT
>CALXMN010000002.1 GCA_944389495.1 uncultured Alphaproteobacteria bacterium
ACGAGATTGGGCGTGCGCCGGAGTTGGAG
This sequence comes from uncultured Alphaproteobacteria bacterium, assembly GCA_944389495.1. GTDB lineage: Bacteria > Pseudomonadota > Alphaproteobacteria > Rs-D84 > Rs-D84 > Enterousia. Next base: position 30 of record CALXMN010000002.1, read on the forward strand.
AGCCGGGGCAGACTGTAAATCTGTTGGCTTAAGCCTGAGGTGGTTCGAATCCACCCACTCCCACCAAAACACAAACCGACCGAATGGTCGGTTTTTGTTTTGTGCAGGAAGGGTGAGATGAGAACCACTGGTTCGACAATGAGTAGATTTGACAAGCAACGCGTGGTCAAATCGTCAGGAATGGCAATCGGCGTTATAATATAAGATTCTTTGAATATAGATATTTTTTATTGATTTATGTTTTTGTTTTGTCATAGTAATGCAAGTGTTTTTAATCAGGGTTTATTAATATGTTTGAACAAGCTAAACGGTCTTTTACACAAGATAAAGAATTAAATATCGCAAAGTGTGATGGGTGTTCCGAGAGATGTAAATTGGGATATAGAAAGGTGGCAATATCTAATAGCGTAACGCGTATATATGCAACCATTGAAGGTGCTGCAATAGTAAATTACATAGATGAAAATGGGGACAGACGGCTTGGGTTTGCACAATATATTGCCAATAGCTATAAAATGTCAAAAGAAGACGTTTATAATGGAATTGCAGAATTTTCAAAATTGGATCTTGCAGATTTTGGGAAACAAAAGCATTTATCGGCAACAATCCGGTTGGCGCGACATATTGCAAAGTGTTGTGATAATTATAAAACGAAAGAACGTTAAACAAAAACCGACCATTTGGTCAGTTTTTGTTTTGTGAAAGATATAGAAAAAATACCGCTAATATTGGTGCGGAAAAGGGTGAATGCCAAATTAAAATCTGGGTTGTCGGTAAAATCAAATTCAAATGAAATAGGGGACAGGTAATGGTAAATCCAATAAAACAATTGCCACGTATTATAAAAACAGCGCGTTTGGAAATGCGGCAACTGGATGTGACGCGTGAAAATGCAGAAATGATTTTTGATGTAATAAAAAATGAAAATCCATCTGATTTTTATTTTAATCCAATTGGTGGTGATAATATCGTTCCAAAATCGGCCGATGAAGTATTGAAATTTATGCAACGTGAATCAGATTGGACGGCAGATAATGGTGTTGCATTATACTTGTTTCAAAAAGATAAATTTATTGGATATCGCCGGTTGTTTTTTGATAATGTAACGCGGACTTTGCAAATGGCGACCGTATGGTTGGTGCGTTCGGCGTGGGGAAACGGGTTTGCGCGTGAATCATCGGATGAAATAGAACGTATTGCGTTTGAAAGTATGGGTGCCAATCGTATAACGCGACAATGCAGCAAGGATAATTTGCGTTCAGTCAATTCAATAAAATCATCTGGCTTTCATTTGGATGGTATCGCACGCCAAAGTGGTGTGTATCCAGATGGAAAATTATACGATAATATGATGTGGTCCAAGTTACGTTCGGAATATACGACGGAATAGTTATTTTGTTAGTGTAAATATATATTATATGTATGTGATGTGGTATAACCGCTGTGGGGTGCAAAATATTTTGTACAGTTTGTTTATGAATTTAATTAAGTATAGAGTTTTTATTCCTCTATTTCCACGCTGTCGATATATGTGCGATTAATTGATTCCAGATTTACAGGTTGAAAATCGGGCGATGTTATAACGACATCACGATCGTCTTCGGGCAGGATAGTTATTGTTTCAACCGGTTGGGGCGCGATTGGTGTGGCGTGTGTTATATGTGTGCCATACGTTTCCGATTTATACTTTTCACGCAGACGGGTTGGTATACTGATATAATCATCTGGGTTTATGCCCGGGGTTTCCAATTCCATTGGTGTTGCCGGTTCTGTTTTGCTTTGTTCCAGATTATAAATTGGGGTTAAAAAGTTATTCGCCGCCGCGCGTACAATTTGTGTTGTGCCATTGCCGGTTAATTGTACAATCTGTAACGCACGCTCGTTTTCACCGGTGGGCTTTAATCTGTATAGTCCGGATACACCGGCATAGCCACTGGGGTCCAGTAGATAGGCGGCATCCGATTTTTGTGAATAAATCATACCCATTGCCATATTGGCCGCATCATATCCAAAGCCCGCCAATGTATTTGGCAATGTGCCGGATATGCGTTCATATAAATTTGTAAACGACTGTGGAACAGGGGGCAGTGTCGCATATTTTGCACCCATCATTGTAAAATCATTTACTATGTCAGACCCATCCCATAACGCCGTTCCATAAAAGCGGGCGTCCGAAGTGCCAACACCATAATAACGCAGGAATGACGCCAAATTTTCTGTGTCGTCACCATTGCCCAAAAACAGCACCGCATCGTACGGTAATGTTCCAATTACATCCATTTTTGACATACGTTCCAGTTGTATGTTTAATGACGATTTTTCCAATGCGGTCAAACGTTCTGTTGTTAATATGTCCGATAAAATTTCACGCGCACGTGTGTTTGCTGCCGCGCGCGCTGCATTCATAGATGCGTTTAATGCCGTGTTTTTTATTGATTCTGAATTATTTTCTGTATAGTAAAATATCCCGGCAACAGGAATATTATATAATGTTGCCGCCGCGCGCGCCGCACCGGACATAAGATGGCCGGATTCCGAATCCGGTGCCATAATGATAAAGCCGGTAATGCCGTCTTTTGACATTTCTTGAACGATGGCTTCGGTACTGTTGGTGGGCATAAGTGCCATTGTCATAACCCCTTTGCCAAGGGCGGTTGCGTTTGATGTGAATGATAATACGGGCAGTGCCCCAGGCTTGGTATCACGCAGCGTGTGTGCATCCGCGGCAAAAACAGGGCCAATTATTATTTCTGGATTTGTTGTTAATACATCTTCTATGGTTGTGGCCATATCTGATGCAGTGTCATAAAATGCCACAGATAAATTTTGTGGCGCAGATTGCAGAACCGCCGCCTCTATACCTGTGCGAATGGCGCGGCCCGTTTGTGCTGCATTGCCGGTCAATGGTAACATTACCGCCATACGATGTACCGGTGCGCCCAACAGATTATCCGTTGGGGTGCCGGGCTGCATATCCGGTGAACCGTATTGCATTTGTATTGGGCTGCCCGTTTCCAATGTGCCATATTCATTAAACCAATCGATCTTTGGGGCGGTGTCGCTTGCACAACCGGCAATAAATAAAACGGCCAAAAATTTAAAAATTCTGTTCATATGCATTGAAAAATCCATTTATTTCTGTATCATTTTACTATAAAAGGATTTGTAATGCAATCTGGGCTTTATATTGTTGGAACCCCAATTGGAAATTTGGCTGATATGTCCCCACGGGCGATTGATGTGCTTAGAAATGTGGACTTGATTGCCGCAGAAGATACGCGGGTTTTTGGAAAATTGGCCGCGCATTTTGATATTAAAACACAGCGTATTTCGTGCCACGAATATAACGAGCGTGACGTTGTGCCGGAATTAATTGAAAAATTACAATCGGGTATTTCTGTGGCGGCGGTATCGGATGCGGGAATGCCGGGGATAAGTGACCCGGGTTTTCGTCTGGTGCGGGCGGCACGTGATGCGGGGGTTCCTGTGTATGTTGTGCCCGGACCTGTGGCGGCAATGGCGGCGTTGGTCTTGTCGGGATTTCCAACAAATCGGTTTACGTTCTGTGGCTTTTTTGATGAAAAAAAACTGCGTGATGATAATAAAATACGGCATACGATTATTTATTACGAGAGTCCAAATCGAATTATGACAACAATCGCGGCGATTGCACGTGTTATGCCGGAAAGAAAAATTGCCATAGTTCGTGAAATTACAAAAATTCACGAAGAAACAATCATCGGTTATCCAGCGGATTTAATGCACATAGAACCGCCACGTGGCGAAATAGTTATCGTTGTTGAACCGGCGCCTGAACATAAAATGTCTGATGTGGAAATCGCAGAAATTGTAAACGATATTTCTGCAAAAAATACTAAAAGTGCGGCGGTCGATTTGGCCAAACGTACGGGCTTGTCAAAGAAAGAGGCATATAAACGTTTGTTGACCAAAGGAGATGCAAATGATTAAATTTGTTGGCGCGTTTGATACAGTTGCATCATTGCCAAATTCTCAATTCCCAGAATATGCATTTGTCGGGCGCAGTAATGTTGGAAAATCTTCTTTGATAAACGCAATTGTTGGTCAAAATGTTGCACGTACATCTAATACGCCGGGACGTACCCAGACATTGAATTTGTTTAATATTGATGACAGAATAATGATTGTCGATTTGCCGGGGTATGGATATGCACGTGTTGCACGTGATGTTGCGATGCGCTGGGTTGTGCGATTGGAAGAATATTTGTTGTCACGGCGACAATTGCGGCGACTGTTTATATTAATAGATTCACGTATTGGTGTGCGGGATTCTGATTTAGATTTAATGGATTTTTGCGATGCAAACGGAATTTCATATCAGGTTGTTTATACCAAGCGGGATAAACGTGTGCGTGAAAAAAATCAGCGTGTTATATCGGCCGATAAACATCCGGCAATGATTGCCGATGTCTTGGAAACATCCGCAGAAAAAAAAATCGGAATAGATGCAATCAGAAATGTTATTGGAATCAAATAAAAATATTTTTTATGCAACAAATCCGGCACGTATGTTGGATGCGCTGGGGGAATTATTGGATGCATCTGGGGTGGGGCTGGATGAAATGTTGATATTCTTGCCCAGCAGGCGCGCCGTTCGCAGTGTTGAAAAATATCTGGTCAAACGTGCAGGACACAGTATTTTTTTACCGCGATTGGTTGCCCTGGGCGAGGCCGCCGACACAGATGATGCAGTTGCCGTGGAAGAATCTGATGATGCGATTCCAGATGTTATGCGTTTGGTTGTAATGGCAAAATTATTGACGGGTGACGCAAGTGTTGGAAATATTACGACGGCTTTGCCGGTGGCGCACGATTTGCTTAGAATTCAAGATTACTTGGAAAACGAAGGCATAGATGCTGCGGCAATTGATTGGACAAAATTGGTGGATGAACGTTATGCCACCCACTTTCGGCGCAAGGCGGATTTGTTCGGTATGTTGGCCAAATTACAGGCGGATTTATCTGATAATCTGCCGACCCAGGCCCAGGTACGTAATGCGGATATTCGGGCGTGGATACCGCAATTGGATAAGTACAAGTTGGTTGTCGTGTGTGGTTCCACCGCCAGTGTACCCGCAACCGCGGATTTAATGGTGGCGGTTGCAAATCGTGAAAATGGGCGAATTATTTTATCGGGTCATATATCAGGTAATGCGAATGACTTTGAATTAAACACAAATCCATATAATGCAGAATATAAATTTTTGGGGCGGGTTGGGGTTGCGCCCGCGGATTTGATTCCAATTGATGTTGGTGCATCCGCGTTAGATTTTTTTAATCAGGCATTTGGTAATAATCCGACACGACCAGATAATTGTGATTTGGTTCGACATTGTCATTTGGTTGTTTGTAATCGTGAAAGTGAAGAAGCCGCCGCGGTCGCAGAAATTGCCGCACGGGCAACGGCGAATAATAAATCTGTTTTAATAATAACGCCCGATGCCGCCGGTAATCAACGTATTGCATCCGCATTTGAGGCAAGGGGGCTGAACGCCGATTTTTCGGGCGGTGTGCCGGGAACTATGACGCCGGTTGGGCGGGCAATATTGAATTTGTTTGATAGTTGGATTGAATCTGGAAACACGTCTATTTTTAATCGTATATATGAAGATTCTGGCTTTGACCTTATGGAAACTATTATTCGCATTGTGGATGATGGCGAATTTATTTTTATGCCGGAATTTGATGTGACGGATGATGTGTCGGCCCAGATTTGGGCGGCAATACAAAAATTATCAGATTGCATATGTGCGGCAAAATTGCGTTTAACGTTGGCAGATGCACGCGCATTCTTGGCGGACGCCATCGGTTCCGTCCAGGTGCGCGGCCAGATGGATGATGATGCCAAAATCGTCGTGTTGGGAACAATAGAATCGCGTATGCAGACGGCAGATGTTGTAATTCTGACCGGGTTGAATGATGGAATGTTCCCGGCGCGTGGATATGAAAACGCCTGGTTACCGCGTGATGTGGCAATAAAAATAGGACTGCCGTCGCCGGACAGAAAGGTATCGTTACAGGCGTTGGACTTTATGAATTTATCCTGTGGGACGGATGTATATTGGCTGCGCAGTGGTAATGCCGGCGGGGTAAAAACAACGCAATCACGATTTTTGTCGCGTGTTATTGTGCGGGGCGGAAATTTTGATGCCGATGCGGGTGATAATATTCTTGGTGCGGTACGTGCGCGTGATGCGGTCAAAATGCACGAATTGGATTATTCTGCACCAACACCACCGGCCGATTGGGGTGATATATATGTGACGGATTTGGAATATTTAATTCATAATCCATATGCATTCTATGTACGGCATATGTTGCGGTTACACGTTTTGAATGATTATTGGGCCGCCCCAGATGCGCGTGATTTTGGAAACTTGGTACACCAGGTTATAGAGGTTACACGTGATTATGTACCCGAAAATCTTGTTCGTCAGATGGATGTACGTGCGCTGGAAAAACTGGGACCGGACAGTGTGATGTTTCATTTTTGGCATCGGCGTTTTGTGGAAATTGCACCGGTAATTTCAAATCTTATGACGCAACTGGCATCAAGTGTGGCCGAGATTGGCGGAAAAATGCAAATTGATGGTCATACCATTCGTGCACGTGCAGATCGCGTATGGGACGGTGGGGTAATGGATATAAAAACTGGGGGCGCCCCGTCAAAAAAGAATTTGATTGAAGGCACGATGCCGCAATTACCGCTTGAGGCGTATATGCTTAAAACCGGTGGTTTCCCGATTAATACAACCGTGAAATCACAAACACCGGTTATGTATTTTTTGCAACTTAAAAATAATGATGCGCGTGTAATATCATACGATTCAAATGATGTACAACAAATGATGGATGCCGCCGTAGATAAGGCAAAGCAAATGATAGATATATTCTTGGTTGGGCGTGCACCGTATGAATATCGTCAAACCAGTGATGCCAAGTACAAGGCATATGATGATTTGGCACGGGTAAAAGACTGAATCTAGTCAATGTTCAGCATTAATCCGCAGTGATCAGTTGGTTTGTCCGCAAGGCGTGGATCCATATCAATTTCGCAACATTTTATGGATTTCATCGCGGTCGGGTTTGCAAGAAAATAGTCCAGACGCAGCCCTTGTTTTTTCCCGATTGTGTCACCACCACGGTATCCGTACCACGTATAGTCGATTGTGTCGGGATGCATTTTGCGCCATACGTCTGTCCAGCCCGCGTTAATCCACGATTGCATTATTTCGCGCGCCGCAGGCGCCGCAATCGCAATGCCAACATAATTGGCCGGTTTCCATACGTCCGCATCCGTTAGGGCAACATTAAAATCACCGCCGATTATAACCTGTTCAGGGGAATTTATATATTGGGCAATATGGGTCGTAAATGCACGCATCCAATCCAATTTATATGGGAATTTTGGTGAATCAATTGTATCACCATTTGGCATATAGACGTTTATAATACGTATGTGGCCGTCAATTACACATTCGATAAAACGGGCATTTGGGTCCGGAAAATTTGGTAAACCCATTGTTGTATCTTCGATTGAATATTTGGAAAATACCGCAACCCCATTCCAAGATTTTTGCCCGAAAACCTTGACGTTATAACCATATTCATCAAACAGATTATGTGGAAAGTTTGCGTTATCGACCTTTAATTCCTGGACCAGGATAACGTCGTATTCGGATCCGCGTAAAATGTTAATAAAACTTTCTGCGTGTGCACGTATAGAATTGATGTTCAGTGTAAGTATTTTCATAATTGCAATCTTTTCCTTGGTGGATATAATAAAGGTTGTCCAATATAAAAACAACAAGGAATTTTTATTATGAATATGTATCAATTACTGGAGCGTACCGCAAAAGCGTGGCCGGATAATTTGTTTCTGGTGCGTGAAAATGTTACGTTTACAGGCTTTATAGATTTGGTAAAAAAACGCGCAACATCTTTGCACGCGGCCGGTGTAAAGCGCGGCGATGTTGTTGGGGTCTTGGCACATAATATTCCGGAATTTCCAATTACGCTGTTTGCAATTTGGTATTTGGGCGGGGTGGCGTTGTTGCTGGATACAAATTTAACACCGTTTGAATATGATAATATGACGCAAATAACAGATTGTCATCTGGTTTGTGCAGAACCATCGTTCTTTTTTAAAACAAAAAAGTTTAAATTTTATGATATTACAAAGCAAGACGATAAGTTGGATGCGCGGTTAAAGCCGGCGGCATTGGAATCGTCGGATGTGGCAACGCTGTCATTTACATCGGGGTCAACCGGTACACCCAAGGTTGTGCCATTGACGCACTTTAATTTGGTTGAATGTTCTAATTCTTTGGAGGATATGCATCAATGGATTAAGCCGGGATTTATTATGTATGGATTCCTGCCGATGTATCATATCTTTGGGTTTGCGGTGGAATTGTTGGCGACGTTACATTATGGCGCGGGCGTTCTGTTACAGCCAAGCATTAATCCCAAGGAAATTATGGAGGATTTTAAAAAATATCGTCCACACGTAATTCCAGCCGTCCCCAGATTGTGGGAGGTTTTACGTAATCGCATCATAGAAAATATCAAGGCCCAGCATAAATGGTGGTTGGCGTCGTTTGTGCTGAAATACGGTAAAACGCTGCAAAAAATTGGACTGGGGAAATTGGTGAAAAAGGTTCAAGAGCCCGTATTGGCCGTATTTGGTGGACGGGCAAAATTGTTAATTGCCGGTGGGGCCGCCACCAAGCCAGAGGTGGAAACATTCTATGAACGTTTGGGGTTAACATTTATCCAGGGGTATGGTTTGACCGAAACGGTTGGGCCAATCTGTATTTCCAAGCCGACAAAAAAACGTTTCCCGTTCGCCTTTGGCGGGCCGACCACAAACAATGAATGTGAAATCCGCGACAAGAACGAGGATGGTGTTGGTGTTCTGTGGGTGCGTGGACACCAGGTGTTTGGTGGATATATGAATAATCCCGCCGTTAATGCCGAAGTGTTCGATGATCGTGGGTTCTTTAACACGGGCGATATGGTAACAATGGATAAAAACGGGGAATTGCATTTTGCCGGCCGTAAAAAGCAGGTTATTGTTCTTGATTCCGGTAAAAATGTTTATCCCGATGAATTGGAGGGAATGTTTATCGAAATCCCAGGCGTTAAAAATGTTGCCGTGTTTGAGCATAAGGTTAAAAATAAAACCGTTACATACGGTGTGTTCAGTGTGGAACCATCTATGACGTTGGAAAAATTGGCCGCGGCGGTTGCCCAGGCAAATAAAAAAGTTGCTTCGTATAAATGGGTAACGCACTTTGCAATGACGACCGATGATTTGCCAACAACCAGTACGCAAAAGGTTAAGCATCACGTCGTGCGCCAGAATTTAATAGAGGGTAAATATCCAATCAGAAAAGAATAAAAATGGGGCGTATGCCCCGTTTTTGTTAGGGGGCAGAGCGAATAATATAGAATGTATGTGTTATCCGCAGTGCAGGGCATTGATTATGACTGGGGTGCCACGGTTATTACACTCCCGCGCGATGACAAGGGGGGGGTGAAAATGGCGAAATTACAAAAGTTGGAAAAAATGTTTAACAGCAATGTTGATTTCCCGGCGGGCTATTTTTGCACACGGCGCGAATTTGTACCGGTCTGTCGCGCGGGATGTTGGCGTCAAAAATGGGAATATTGGTTGTAATGTTGGCTAATTATGAACAGGGTAAATCCAAAATTCCACCACGGATAATGTTACAGATTTTTCTGTTCGGATTGGATTTTTATCGGCGTGAATCAGCCATAAAAGAATGAAAAAATCGGCAATAAAATGCCGATTTTGTAAAGTTAAAGTATTTTGATAACTTTTTAAAAATGTATGTAATTTCAAAACGATATTTTATTTTCCTAAACACAATTGTGAAAATGTTGCGTCCAGTACTTCACTGGCTGTGATTGTGCCCAATATTTTTCCAATTGCGTCCGCTGCGCGGCGGGTGTGTTCAGAAAATATATCATAATTTTCCGTGCCCGCATCCAGTGCATTTTTTAATTCGTCCGCGGCATCATTTAACAGGGTGCGGGTGCGGGCGTTTACCGCAACGCTGGATTCGGCCCCATTTGCAATATGGGATATTTTTTTACCTATGGCGGTTATTAATTTTTTTATTCCGTTACCCGTTTTGGTGGATGTATATATTATGCCACGTATATGTTCGTGGGTTCCGATGTCAGATTTATTTACCACATAAATTTCATTCTTGGCGGGGTGCAACGGTTTTTTGATTTTATTTTTTGCGCTTTGCACATTTATTATAATATCTGCATTTTCAATTTCGGATTTTGTGCGTTCTATTCCGATTTTTTCAATTGTGTTTGTGGCGCGACGAATTCCCGCCGTGTCTGATAAATTTACCATATAGCCGTCAATGTCGATTGTGGCGGATACTACATCACGGGTGGTGCCGGGTGTGTCGGATACTATTGCGCGGTTTGCACCCAAAATCGCATTAAACAGTGATGATTTTCCAACGTTTGTTTTTCCAATTAATGTCACATTAAAACCGCCGCGGATGGCGCGAACCGCCGTATAGCGCGAAATGGCGATATTAATTTCATCGTATAATTTTTTTGTTTTTTCACGAATTGTTTTTCCAATATTTGTTGGCAATTCATCGTCTGCATAATCCAGCATTGCCGCCGCATATGCGGAAATTTCAATCATCTGATTGCGCCAGGTGTTATATATTGCGCTGTCCCCGCCCAACATAGATGCCAGTGCCGATTTTCGTTGGACGTCAGTTTGCGCGTCCAGCAATGCCGCCAGACCGTCAATGTCCGCCAAGTCCATTTTGTTATTATAAAATGCGCGGCGTGAAAATTCGCCGGCCGTGGCCATACGACCACCCATATCACGCAGGTATTCAAATATTTTTTCAATAACAGCCGGTGCACCGTGACAATGAATTTCAATGATGTCGCTGCCTGTAAAAGAGTGGGGCGCAGAAAAATATATTGCGATAATCTGGTCGATTAAATCACCCGTATCGTCGCGAAAGTTTGCAAAATATGCGTGGCGTGCGTCTGCCGATTTGCGATTTGTGATTTTTAAAAATAAATTATATAAATCGTCGCCCGATACACGTATGACGGCCACACCGGATTTGCCGTTGCCAGATGACAGTGCAAAAATGGTTTCATTATTGTTCATATTTTATTTATTCCCACTGATTTGTTTTAATGCCATTGGTACCAGTTTTGATACGTCTGCATCCGGATTGGCGGCAACCAATTTTTGTGCCATATCCACAATGTCCAAACGTCGGTATCCCAATGATTCCAATGCCGCCAATAAATCCGGCAGGGCGGCGGATGTGGTTGATGTGCCACCAAAATCAAATGTGGTGCCACCAACTTTGGATTTTAATTCAACAATTATCTTTTCGGCAACCTTTTTCCCAACGCCGGGGGCGGCGGTGATTGTTTTTACATCGCCCGTTGCGATGGCCGACATTAAAGTGTCTGTTTTTATCGCACCCATTATTGCCATTGCCAACTTTGGGCCAACACCTGATACGGCCGTTAACTGATTGAATAAATTTTGTGCAGTAATTGTCGAAAAACCAAACAGGCGGATTGAATCCTCGCGGACAATCGTTTCTATCCATAATGTTACCGTTGATTTTGGGGTTAAATATTCGGGGGTAAAAACTTTGTATCCCACGGGACCCGCCATCAAGATGATAAAATCGTCGCCTGTGTAATCAACAATTCCTTGCAATTTTCCAATCATTTGCTATCCTTTTGCCAGTAATTTTAATCCAATATATATAAAAGGTCAAATATGAGTGGACACAGTAAATGGCATAATATCCAGCACAAAAAGGGTGCGGTTGATGCGGCGCGCAGTGGTTTGTTTACAAAACTGGCGCGTGAAATAACAATGGCGGCAAAGTTGGGTGATAAAAATCCGGATAATAATCCGCGTCTGCGTTTGGCAATTTTAAACGCACGTAAAAATTCTATGCCGAATGATAATATCAAGCGTGCAATTGACAAGGCGTCGGGCGCAAATACCGAAAACTATGTTGCCGTTCGGTACGAAGGATATGGCCCAGGTGCCGTCCCGGTTATTGTAGAGGCTTTAACCGATAATCCACGTCGCACGGTTCCAGAAGTTCGCAATATTTTTGCAAAAAATGGCGGCAATATGGGTGAAGAGGGCAGTGTCGTGTTTATGTTTACGCGTGCGGGACAAATCTTTTACCCGGCATCTGTTGGCAAAACCGAAGATGAAATGATGGAAATCATTATGGATGCAAATGCCGATAATCTTGAATCAGACGATGACGGTTTTATTATCACGACCAAGCCGGATGACTTTATCAATGTACAAAAGGTTTTGGCCGATAAACTGGGTGAACCGGAACGGGCCGAATTAACCTGGATTCCGAATATGCCAATGGATCTTGATGACGAGACGTATGCCAAGTTGGAAAAACTGGTTGATGCATTGGACGATAATGACGATGTTCAGAAAGTATTTACCGCCGCGGCATAATGCCAACGTGTGTGTACATAAAATTCCGCATAGCAATATGCGGAATTTTTGTTTTTGGTTTTATAATATGCTATTATACATATATATTATATATAAAGGTATAAAATGCGGATTTTGGGGATTGATCCGGGCTTGCTGCATACCGGTTGGGCGGTAATTGATGTTAATGGGGCGGCGTATCACTATGTCGCCAGTGGTGTGATTTTGCCGAAATCGTCGTTGCCGTTGCCCGAACGGTTGGCGACAATTTTTCGTGGGGTGGATACGCTGTGTTCTGAATTTGGGCCGGATGTCTGCAGTATTGAAATTACGTTTGTAAATCAAAATCCAAAGACCACCCTGATTTTGGGACACGCGCGTGCCGCCGCCATTGTTGCAGTGGCAAATCGTGAAATTCCCCTTTTTGAATATGAACCGAATAAGATAAAAAAGGCACTTACGTCGGCCGGACACGCGGACAAAGAACAAATTTACAAGATGGTGCGAATGCTGTTGCCGGCGGCAAATCCGAAAACGCCGGACGAAAGTGACGCCATTGCCGTCGCGCTGACCCACGCGAATATGAGTAGATTCAAGTTTTAATATTTATGTATATATGATATAATAATATGTGAACCAAAGGTGGTAAAAATGAAAAAAGATTTTAATGAAAAACGTGATGTGAAATTATTATCCAAGCAACGTATTTTATTTCGTGCGTTTGCGGTGAATACTGTTTTGGTTCTGTTGATTTGGGGATTGACCTTTATTCCGGCATTGATGTATTTGGGTGTTTTAATTACCGGCGTTTCTGCACCCATATTCTATGTGTATGCGGTTGGAACATTGGCATTGTGGGGATTGGCGGGCGTGATATTATTTTTAATTCCCGCAATTGCAGTTTGGTGGGAAAGAAAGGTCGGATAGTATTTCAAAACGGGGCAAATGCCCCGTTTTTGTTAGGGGGGCAGAGTATAGAGTACAAATGTTGGCCGCGTCCGAGTGGGTGCGGTGTTTTTTTATTTACTGGATTGCCGCGCCATCTGCGATGGCTTGCGATGACAAGGGTGGGGGACACTGGCGCCACCAGTGCGTCACGTTACGGGATGACGGAATTATTCCAGTGGACAGGCCTGGTCAAATTCATATGTGCCGTATGTGTCTGTGTATTCTGTATATGCCGGTGCATACATAATGCACGCCCCAGACGGTAACGCCACCAGACAACTGTCCGCCGTACCGGCGGATGTGTAACCCGATGGGCACGAACCATCCGCAATATCCATATATTCTTCCACCACCGCGACATAACCCGATGGGCACGAAGTGGACGGTGCGGCGGCAAATGCGCCAATCGGCGCAATCGCCAAAATTAAAAGCATTAAACGTTTCATCGTATACCCCATTTAGTCAGATAGATTGCTGAATAACGCGGACCGGAAAGACGCAGAGGACGCTGCTACGCTGTTCGCACAGTAGGCCGCGCAAGCGCTGGCACAAATAGACGCTGACCCGTAGTTGTTGAAGAACACCCAAGACGACACGGCCGGTGAAACCATTTTACACCAGCAATACTTGTCATCAGTACCGCCACTAATTTTCAAAGCCGTCGCTTTCTGGCCAACTGAACTGCCACTTGTGCTGGAACATTGGCTTATGCCACTTATTGCAACACTTGTCCCACTGGATGTACAATTTGATGTCCAGTCAACAACATAAGTCCCGGGTTTAACTTGCGAACACGTTGTTGATGATGACAGTTTTACGCATTTGGTGACGGCAGACGCCGGTGGAATTATGATCGCGCAAATCAGCCCCGCGATTAATAAATGTTTTTTCATTTTCAAACTCCTGTTTTTTCTGAATAAGAAAACCACCAGAAAATTCGGGTGGTCAGGAGGTTAGAAACAATTGAACGAATTGTGTCGCTTATTTTGATATTTCACGACCCTCCTGACCGAATATCAGGAGTTATTTTTCGTCGTAATAAAAACAGCGCACTTGCGCCGTATTGTATATCGCGACGCGTTCACAGGGTTTCTACACCCCATTGATGGAATACCCATCAACATTTTTTATATTATCACAGGTGGTTATTAAATCAACAGCATTTTTGTCAGGGTGCGGATGTTGGCCACCGCGCGGGGTATATGTTATAACTGGATTGTCGCGCCGTGCGTGTGCACGGGTCGCAATGACAAGTGGGGCGACCGTTGATTATAACTGGATCGCCACGGTCGTTACACTCCCTCGCGATGACAAGGGTGGGGTAAACTTGTTATTGGTTACTTGTGACCCGTATTTTTTGTAATCATAATACTTGTCATTCCTACGCAGGCGGAAATAAGGACTTGAATATTTTGTGATTAATTCATTTATTATCTTAAAAATCCGCAATACATATTTAATAGACTTTATTCCCGTCCAGACTGCCCCACAAACATTAATATGTTTATGGGGGAGTGAAGCGGAAATGACAGGGTGGGATGAAGATCTAACTATTTCCTGAAACTGATTTTGGCGACGGCATCGCGGCCAAAATATTTATTTATTTTATTTTTTATTTCATCCGACATATATGACAATTGTAATGTGAATGCCGGATTGGCCGGACGCAATGTTATATTAAAATGGCCGTCACGTGTTTTCTTTATTGCGACAAGTTTTGCAATATTTGCAATGTCGGGCCCCATTATTTTATCCCAACGTTTGGCCAGGTCTGCATCAGATGCGCGTATACCCAATATCTGCATTAATTCGCCCATTGCACCGGCGATTGTGCCGGGGCGCGCACTGCGTTTAAGAAATTTTTCATTCTGGTTTGACATAACTGTATTCTTTGGGCATCAAAATAAACATTTGACCCTGGGCGTGTTGGCCGTGGGCAAATTGATATGCCTCGTCCCCTTTGCCAAAAAATATGTCGGCACGAATCCAGCCCTTTATCGCACTGCCGGTATCTTGGGCAATCATAAGGCGACTGAATCTGCGCCCGTCGGACAGGTTTGTGTCAATGTACACCGGCAGACCCAATGTATAAATGTCGTCATCCATTGCAATGGATCGTATTTTGGATAATGGTGTGCCCAGTTTACCGATTACATCCGGCGGAACAGATTCATAGAAATATACGTAACGTGGGTTGTTATAAATAACTTCTTTGGCAAGTGTGGGGTTTTGTTTTAAATATTGCCAAACCGCGTCGGCCGAATAGCCGTTTGGTGGGCGGATGCCACGGGCGCGCAACTGTTCGCCAATTGATTTAAATGGTAAATCATTTACCGCGGCGAAATTCAGTTTTACCATTGTGCCATCGTCCAGTTGTAACATACCGCTGCCCTGGATTTGTATGTTTTGAACATCAACAATATTTGCCCAATACAGGGGGCGGCCGATTTGCTGTTCAACAATTTGTTTTTTGGGGACGCCCTTGTAATTGCGGCCATCTGTTGGT
The DNA here is from genome assembly GCA_944389495.1 of uncultured Alphaproteobacteria bacterium. Lineage (GTDB taxonomy): Bacteria > Pseudomonadota > Alphaproteobacteria > Rs-D84 > Rs-D84 > Enterousia. The sequence goes on from CALXMN010000002.1 coordinate 16,040, forward strand.
ACGCCCATTAACGGTTCATTACACTGGGCGGTGCGTGTGCGACAACCCGGTATTATTGGGGAATAGTACCCCGTATACAGACCGCGTGTGTTGCCCGAATTGTCAACAACCTGGTACGGTTGAAAATTTGATTCAAACCACGCGCGTACCGTCGCCGTGTCCGCAGATGCGGATGGTAACATTCGGCACTTTTCCGCAAACAATGCCCGATCCGGAATAACGCGGCCTGTGTATTGTATTTTTGCCCGGCAAGAATTACGAAATGCCTGCAGGGCATAACGTACATCGTCATCGCGCCAACCAGGCAGGTCGTTATATGATACGCGCCGCAGGTTGGATGGTATCACAGAATTATCGCCGCGGTGGGTTGGGGTGGATAAATCGCACGATGTTAATGCACCGGTACACAGTACCAATGCAAATACCCGGAATATTATCCGTTTAAACAAATCTGCCATTTTTATTAATCCCCCCACTTGTAAAACATTATTTATAATGCTATATTACCATAAAATGATGCGTAAAAAAAGGAGTAAACGCAATGGCAAAATTTAACATCATTACACAATTTTTAAAAGACTTCTCTTTTGAGAGCCCAAATGTCCCGGAATTGTTCTTTAAGCAGGATAATGGCCAGGCAAAAATGGAAATTAATATTGATATTCAAATCAAGGGCGCAGAAAATAACCTGTTTATGGTTGATTTGATTACAAAAATTCATTCTAAGTTGGAAAATGGTGACAAGTCTATATTCTTGATTGAATCCACTTATTCCGGTTTGGTCCAGATGGAGGAAGAAAAAGACGAAGAAGTTAAAAAACGTACTTTGTTAATTAATGTACCGACATTGTTGTTCCCATCTGTTCGGGCGTTGATGGCGCGTATGACATCTGAATCAGGATTCCCGACATTTGTTATGCAGCCGGTTGATTTTGAAAAACTGTATGAAGAAAAGCAAAAGCAATCACAGGCCGCTGCACCGGCAAATAATAAATAATGGTTCAAAGTACAAATGTTGACCGCGTCTGTTTGGACGCGGTGTTTTTTTATTTACTGGATTGCCACGGTCGTTACACTCTCTCGCGATGACAAATCTGTATGCAGTTCACACCCAATCCAGTAAACCAGTAAATAAAAAAGTACCGCGGGCATCGCCCGCAGACATAATAAAACTGGATTGTTTCGTTTTACTCGCAATGACAATGTACTTATGCAGCAATTGTTTCCTATATTTGTATGACTTTTGCCTTACCTCTTGTCATTGCGAGCCACGTCAGTGGCGTGGCAATCCATAATACGGTATTTGCCGCCGCAAATAAGTTTATAAGAACCTGGATCGCCACGGTCGTTATAGTCCCTCGCGATGACAAGGGTGGGGGACATTGACGCCACCAGTGCGTCACGTTATGGGATGACGGGGTTATTCCATCGGGCAATCAACGATAAATTTATACGCACCGACATCATCGCTGTATTCTGTGTTTGCCGGTGCATACATAATGCACGAATCCGACGGGCTTGACACCAGACAACTGTCCGCCGTACCGACGGATGTATATCTGGCGGGACACAAATCTTCTGCTATTGTCATATATTCTTCATATACTGCAGTATAGTGGTATGGGCACGATGTTGATGGTTCGGCGGCAAAAGCCCCAATCGGTGCAATTACCAGAATTAAAATAAATATTTGCTTCATATTCGCCACCATTTAATCTGAATCTGATAAGTTGCTGAGCATCGCATATCGAACATTGGTTCTGCCACCCGTGGTTAGTTCGTACCCACAATTGTATGCACAATCACCCAAGCAATTACCCGCCGAAGTGTACGCCTGGTAAAAGACCCAGGGCGAATTTGCAGGCGAAGTCATTTTGCACCAACAATATATATTATCATCTGGTGTGCCGGACACAGTTAAATTATCAGATATTGTCCCCGACGCCCCGCCATTTTGTGAACTGCAATATCCAACACCCCGTGCATAATAATCATTAACTATAGGAACTTTCCAATCTGAGAAATATCTGTTACTAGAGTTAGTTTGGAAATACGTGCCGTTGTCAAATGGCACGCACTTGGTAACGGCAAACGCCGGTGGGCAAAGTGCAATTGTTATACCAAACAAAAATATGCCCTTTAAAAACCGCATTATTATTCCCCTATTGCTGTGCCACTGCATATGCGCGATTCGTTTTTTATCGCTGAATGCAACTGGCCGTTTGGATTCGGCACATTTTATGGTTGACTATACGGCAGAAAATCGGATAAAATGTTAATACATAAAATACGAATCCAAACGGCCATTTATTTTCGGCATTATTTTTTTGCAATTTTTATTGGTTTTCTGCCGTGTTTATATATTTTTATTCAGCACAAAATTTGCACGGTAAATCAGGCCGGTAATTAATAAATGTTTTTAATCTCCTTGGTTTCATTGCGAATAAAAAACACCGGAAATTTTCGGGTGGTTGAAGGTTCGAAACTATTAAAGGTAATAGTGCTGTTTATTCAATATATTCACAAGCCCTCCAACCTAAGTTGGAGATATTTTTATTTTTTCCTTTAAGAGGTTTCTACACCCCATTGATGGAATACCCATCAACGTTTTTTATATTATTACAGGTGGTTATTAAATCAACAGCAAATGTGTTTGTTGGTAATTGGCGGTGTGGATTTTTTATGGTATAATATATCCGCTATGGCACGGGATAAATATCTTTCTGTGAAAAGTGGAATCAGTGGATTTTCGTTTGCCAACCTTGGGTTATTTACCGGGTTTGCAGACGGTATTTATAATGCCGTTTATTCATTGGTGTTAATGGAAATATTTGCCAGTTCCGCAATCGTTGGTATCTATGTCGGCATATACGCCGCGTTTTGTATGCTTGTGGGGTTGTTCGCAAATGAAATTTTTCGCAGGTTTTCCAAGGTACGCGTGTTTTATTTTTCTATGCTGATGTTGGCGGTGTGCTATGCAATGATGAGTTTTTCAATCCGCCCCAGTACTTTTGTTATGTTGGATTATACAACCGGTATTGCCATAACATTGGTCGGTGTATTAATTCCATTGTTTATGTCGGATTTTTCCGGCAAAGTTGGTATGGCACGCCTGAATTCGCGGTATCATTTATGGATGAATGTGGGTGCGTTATTTGCGCCGATGATTGCCGTTGCAATTGCAAATCAGTTTGATAATCGGGCCGCGTTTTTTGCATCGGCCCTGATTTACTTTGCGGGATGGATGGCGTTTAAGTTATTTCGCATAGTTCAAGAAGATAAAAAAATTAAACCCGTTAATCCACGTAAAACGGTTCGGGCGTTGTTCAAAAATGCGGTGGCTTTTTTCCGGCGTCGCGGAATGTCACGTGCATATGCGGTGAATTTTGGGTATTATTCGTTGCGCGCAATGCGGTATTTGTATGTGCCAATCGTTGTTATTGAAAATGGTTTTTCCAAGGATACATTGGGATGGGTGTTAACGTTGGGGATTATTCCGTATCTGATTTTATCTGAATTGATGGCTAAATTGGTGCGGCGGTATGGAAAAAGAAAATGGTTGTTGATTGGTTTTTCTTCGTTTGCGATTTTATCCGCATTGGCGACATTTGTCACGGGATACCCGTTGTTGGCAATCTTTGTTATGTGGCAGGTGTCCGGTGCATTAATGGAATCTGTGCACGATTTATTATTCTTTGATACGGCGAAAAAGGCCGAACAGACTAAATTTTACGGTGTGTTTCGCACCAGTGTAAATTTACCAAATGTTGTCGCGCCAATATTGGGCGCGTTGTGCATTACTGTGTTTGGCGGAACGTCGGCGGTATGGGTGGTGACGGCTGTGATTGGGGCTTTGTCGGCAATGTTGGTTGTTGCCAAAAAATAAATTTTGTCGCGTAATGGATGAAACTTATTTTCATTGCGTGTGAAATAAATAATTTGTATGATTTTGCTGATAAGAAAAGGGGATTTTTTATGGCGAAAAAGGAAAATGTCAAAGATTCAACCGCACCGGCAAAAAATCCGGCGTTGGAATCTGCGTTGGCCCAAATTCAAAAGCAATTTGGGAAAGAGGCAATTATGAAAATGGGCGATGGATCCCAACAGAATATAGAGGCTATTTCATCCGGTTCGTTGGGGTTGGATATTGCATTGGGTATCGGTGGTTATCCACGTGGACGTATTGTTGAAATCTATGGCCCGGAAAGCAGTGGTAAAACAACGCTGGCGTTGCACGCCGTGGCCGAGGCGCAAAAGAAAGGTGGAACCTGTGCATATATTGATGCAGAAAATGCGCTGGACCCATCGTATGCAAAAAAATTGGGTGTGGATGTTGCAAATCTGATTATATCACAACCCGATTCGGGCGAGCAGGCGTTGGAAATCGCAGATACTTTAATCAAGTCCGGTGCCGTTGATGTTGTGGTTATTGATTCGGTGGCGGCGTTGGTGCCCAAGGCCGAACTGGAGGGTAATATTGGCGATTCGTTCGTTGGTACAACCGCACGGTTGATGTCACAGAGTTTGAAAAAATTAGCAGGTTCTGTGTCGCGCAGTAATACGCTGTTAATCTTTATTAACCAAATTCGTATGAAAATTGGGGTTATGTTTGGTAATCCGGAAACAACGTCGGGTGGAAATGCGCTGAAATTCTATGCGTCGGTTCGTTTGGATATTCGCCGTACCGGACAAATCAAAGATAAAGAAAATATTATCGGTAATGAAACCAGGGTCAAGGTTGTAAAAAATAAAGTTGCGCCGCCGTTCCGTACAGTTGACTTTAAAATTATGTATGGCGAAGGTATTTCCCGCATCAGCGAAATTCTTGATATGGGTGTGAAATATGATTTGATTGAAAAGGCGGGCAGTTTTTATTCATACAATAATGAACGTATGGGCCAGGGGGAAAATAACGCGCGTCAATGGTTGCGCGACCATCCAGATGCCCAACAGGAATTGTTGGATAAAATTATGGCGCGTGCAAACGGTATCGCCGAAGAAATGACGACCGGACCCGCCGATGATGATGATACGATGGGACAAGATGCGGCGCCAACCGAAAACTTGGAATAAAACACGGGGGTAATAAATGGGCTTTGCCAGATTTTGTGCTTTGGCGGATATTGTTGTTTGTGGACATATATTAAACTGGTTCTGGCGTGACCGAAAAACGCGTCGGGCCATTCGCAGTGATGTTTTGTCCCGGGCAATACCGAAATACTTTAAACGATATTTGCCCGCCGCCGCCGCCGTAAAAGAACGTGACGTTGTTCATAATGATAAAAATGAAAAAATATGGACCTTGTGGTTACAGGGCGAAGACAAGGCCCCACCATTGGTTCAGGCCTGTTTTCGATCTGTGCGAAAAAATTGTAAACAGGAACTGGTTGTGTTGGATGAAAAATCTGTGCGCGAGTATATAACTTTGCCGGATATAATATGGAAAAAACGGGCCGCCGGTAAAATTAAAAATGCACATTTCGCAGATATTTGTCGGGTGGAACTGTTATATGAATATGGCGGTATATGGTTGGATTCAACCGGATTCGCAACGGCGCCAATACCAGACTGGATTATTAAAGAAGATTTTTTTGTTTACTTGGCCGGCCAGCACGTAGGCAGTCCGTACAGTTTTATGCAAAACTGTTTTATACGGGCACGGCGGGGGGCGTATTTGCTGGATGCGTGGCGGGCAATGATTTTGGATTACTGGGTTCACGAAAATCACAGTTTTGATTATTTTATGCATCAATTGTTATTTAAAACATTGGTCTTGAATGATCCGCGCGCAAAAAAGTATTTTGCAAAAATGCCGCACATAGACCAAGACCCAACACACGCATTGTGGTGGAACTATGCGAATAAGCCATTTGACCAGAAGGTGTTTGATGATATTACGGCCGGGGCGTTTTTTCAAAAAACAACATATGCCCAGGCAAAAAATCCCCCAAAGGGCAGTTTCGCAGATGTAATGATAAATAAAATGTATAAAAATTGAACAGGAGGTTTCCATATGCCGGCGATATCAGTTATTATCCCAATATATAATGTTGAAAAATATTTGCGTCGGTGTTTGGATAGTGTTCTGAACCAAACTTTTTCAGATTGGGAGGTGATTTGTGTAAACGACGGCAGTCCAGATAACAGTGCCGCAATCTTGGATGAATATGCCAAACGTGATGGACGCTTTAAAATCGTTACCAAAGAAAATGGCGGTTTGTCGGATGCACGCAATGCAGGAATGGCGGTTGCAAATGGTGATTTCGTTCTGTTTTTGGACAGTGATGATTTTATTCATCCGCAAACAATGGAAATTTCTTATTTCTTGGCAACGCGTGATGGGGCGGATATTGTGTCGTTTACCTATGACAGAATATATCGGCCACAGTTAATGGTGCGTCACGTATTAAAAATGGATACAGATAACGTTGTGCCGGCACGTATTAATAAAAAATATAATCCCGCAGGTGTGAAAACGCTTGTGACCGATGATATATATACATATGCCACAGAACGGGCACATAATGCATTTAATCCGAAACGAAAATGGTTGGTTAAACATTGCCAGGTATGGAAAAATCTGTATCGGCGTGAATTAATTGCCGATACGCCTTTTATCAAAGGTATTTTATTTGAAGATTTTCCGTGGTGGTCGGCCATAATGCTGAAAAATCCGCGGGTAACAATTGCGCCGTTGCCGTTATATTTTTATGTTCCTAATTTTGGTGGAATTGTTTTGTCTGCAAAACAACTGCGAATTTTGCACAGTTTGTGTGATGGGATTTCAGACGCTTTTGTTCGGTACAAGAAATTTGCATCTGATTATCAAATGGAAAAATGGTCCAAAAACTTTAAATGGTATTTTATTAAGTGGGCATTTCGTAAAATAAAGTATATGGATAATCGTGCCGATTTAGATGCCGCACGTAAACGGTTCGTCGAACTGGAAAAAATGGGGGCGTTGGATAATCCGCCAACACGATGGGCACGACGGTTACGCTGTAAAATTTGTAGATTTATAAAAATCTGTAAAAAATGAAAAAAATTCGTGTTGCTTTTTGTGTGCGTGATATGAAAGTTGGCGGTGTGGAATCTGTGCTGATTCGTACGCTGGATGAATTAATTAAAAATAAAAATCTTGAAATTGTTGTTTTAACATATTCAAAAATAAAAGAACCCGTTTATCTGAAATGGTTTAAAGAACATCCAGGTGTACGGGTGTGCGCGCTTTATCCATTAAAATGGTTGGGAACAGATTTGTCGCATTTCTTTCTTGTTCGTTTGATTCAGCACACGTGTCGTGATGTATATCGGTGGTGGCGGCGTATGTGGCACGGGGTACGTGCGGCCGGCGATATAGATGTGTTCATTGATTATTATAACTTTTCATTTAATGCAGAATTCAGAAAAATAAAAAAGCCCAGGTTGATTTGGTGGCATTCTTCGATTAACAGTTTTGTGTCGGGAAATTATGTCAAGTATATGAATAATTATACGCGACTTATTGCTTTGACCGACGGATTCGTTGCAGATTTTAAAAAACTTTATCCAAAATATTCGAATAATGTAGTGCGAATTTATAATCCAATTGATTTGAAAAAAATTGTTGCCCAGTCGGATACAGGAATCAAACCACGTGGAAAATATTTTGTATGTGTTTCGCGCCTGTATGCGGACAAGGATATTTCAACTTTGTTACGTGGTTTTGATATTTTTTGGAATAAAAATGGTCGGCCAAATGTAAAACTGTTTATCATTGGTGATGGCAGTTTTCGTGTGCGCTATGAACAATTGGCCGATTCGTTGTCTGCGGCAAAAAATATTGTTTTTACGGGGGCGTTATCAAATCCGTTCGGATATATGCGGGGCGCAATGGCAAACATTTTGTCCAGTTACAGCGAAGGTTTACCAACCGTATTAATAGAAGGTATTGCGGTAAATACTTTAAATATAGCATCTGATTGTAAAAATGGTCCGCGGGAAATTTTACTTGATGGGGCGGGGGGATTATTGTTTCAACCCGGAAATGCCGAAGACTTATCAAAATGTATGTCGGATGTTTTTAATAACAGCATAAATGTAAAAAAAATGAAAAAAATTGCACGCGATGGTTTGGGGCGATTCGATTCAGATGTTATATCCGAACAAATTACAGATTTAATAAAATCATATTCCTGATTTTTTAAAACGTGGCGGAATTTTTACCACGCGCTTTAACCCGAACATTCCCGGTTTGTCCGGTGCGTATATTGGACGAGCAAATGTTTGAATTACCCGGGCCCAGTGCAACCATTTTTGGCCGTGGGGTTTGTGCCGGGTTACCGTGTTAATTGTGCCGTTGCCGCGTCTTTGCAAATGGGCCAGCCAGTCCGCCCCACGGGCCGCAGCCTTGTGCACCAGCATTTGCATATCAACCGCTCCAAAGTGTAACAGGTATAAATTTTTATCAATGTGAAAATTATGCCCGGATATACTGTGAAATCCGCGACCCCAATCAAGGGGGGCGGTTTTGACCACAGGCTTCGTATATCGGGTGGATAACAGGGCGTATTCGCGTTGGGATAAAATGGGGGCACGTTTATCCAATGTTTGTTCTGTTCGTATGTTTTGGCCAATATCCAGACCCAGCCCAGATACTGTATTTTTTATTTTTATTTCCGATAAATATTCGGCCAATGTTTTTTTTGTCGCTGGATCCACAACTAAAAATTCGTCACAGTCGCAACCAATTATAATGTCGTATTGGTTAAGCAACTCGTTTGATAATTTGTTCATTAATCCGATGCGATATTTATCACCAATTGTGCGTGGCATATCTGTGTGTGGTAATTTTTTGATATGGGCCGCACCCACATTTTTGGGAACTTTCTGGTTCAGTCCGTCCAGATATATATACAGGTTTTCTGTACCAATTGCATCACCATAATATTTTATCCAACGGGTCAGAAAAAATTCATCGTTTCGTGCCATTGTTATGGCCGCAATTTTTTTAAGCCGGATTTTGTTTTGTGTCATAGTTTTTCCGTACGGATCTTTTTTATAAAGTATTTTATATTTCTTGATATTATTTTAATCGGATTTTTTGTCAAAAGCCAGTTTATATATTCCGGGCCATATGTTTCGCGGGCATCATATAAAATCGAATCGCGTGCGGACCGGTTGGTGTGATTTAATACGTACAAAATCTGCCCCCCAAGTCGGCCGTTGTGACGGGTAAATGCCGCACGTTTAATAAATGGCACTTTTGCGCGATATAAATGTTTTACATTATTATAAATGCTGCGCCCAGATGCAGAAAACAGGCATTTCCACGTAATGTGATGTTCGTTTAACAGGCGGGTAAAACCCTGTTCATACAGGTATGTGATTGCACCCTTGTTGGGCTGTTGTGTAACAGATGTAATAAATTTGTCAAACCAATCGGATGTAAATACTGCACGTCGCATCCCAATAAACCAGGATTGAATATGGGGATGCTTTTTATGGGGATTATATACCAGACCAAATGCATCTGTATTAAAAGATTCCATTTTCTGTAAATATGGCTTGATTGGATACAGGGGGCCATATACCGAATCGTTTATTAAATATATAATATCGTATTTTTGTAAAATCCCCGTGTCCCGCGCATAGGTGTATGCACGCTTGTACGAGCCAAAGTCATATTCGCCGTGACGTTGTGCCCCGGAATGTATTACATATTTTGAAATTTTGGCCAATTCTGTATCAGGTGTATCGTTGTCCATAAATAAAATAACATCGCCATATTGTGCAAACTGTTTTATCATATACACCAATGACGAATTAATTTTATTTTGTGCGCTGTATCCCGCCATCAAGAAAAGACGCCTAATAGTACTAGAATTTTTTTTCATAACTGCTTATAATTTTTACATATATTTTATTTTTTTCAAGGATCAAAAATGCTTGTGAAATTTTATGCACCAAATTCATATAAACGGAAATGTATGGCGCGGGCACGTGTGCAACATAAAATAAATGTAAATATAGATTGTATACCTGGGGGAACCATTGTTAATTCATATGAGCACGGATTCGGTGTTTTTGACGGCAATGGAAATTTTATTGATGCCAGTCGGCAAATGCGCGGCAAAAATTGTCAGTTTATACCAAAATTTGTGCCGGATGAAAAAACGCCCTTTGTTGACGCCGATGTAATTTATTTTGGGAATGTGTATCCGCATTTTGGACACTTTTTATTGGAACATATGAACAGGGCATACGGATTATTGGCGGATGGTATGCGCGATTTGTCAATTGTTTTGGTGAATAATCAAAATATTAATCCGGTGCCGAAATATATTTATGATTTGCTGGATGCGTTGGGTGTGTCGCGTGATAGGATAATTATTTTGAACGAAACGAAAAAATTCAGAAAAGTGTATATCCCGCATCAGTCTTTTAATATCCCATTTTATTATGCGGATGAGTTTAGTAAACCTTTTGAATATATGGCCGCGCGGACGAATGGGGTGGGGGACGATAAAATTTATGTGTCGCGTGCGAAATTAAAATCTGGACGTACATATGGCGAAGAAGGTATACAGCAAATATTTGCTAAAAATGGCTTTCGTGTTATTTATCCCGAAACAATGCCGCTTGTCGAACAAATCAGTTTTATGAAAAATTGTCGTGTGTTGGCGGGATGTGCGGGTACCGCATTACATTTGGCGTTGTTTATGCCACGTGGCGGCACAGTTATACAAATAAAACGCAATCGAATATCCAGGGATAATTTTGATATTCAAAATATGATAAATTCTGTAAAAAATTTTAATTCGTATTATGTTGCTGCATCGGTTGAGCGGGTTCGTACGTCACACAGCACCGTTATGCCACAAATAATCGGACTGACAAAATATATGAAAAAATTTTTTGATGATAATAATTTTGCATATTCACCAGATGCACAAATTCCAAATGATGCCGATTGGCGTGACTATAGAATCGCAATGGAAAAATTTAAAGCCGCCAGCAGTTCACCATTTATTTATAAATTTAAAGATTTAATGATAAAACTGATGGCGTGCTTTATTATTGGACGCGAACGTCGTGGACGTTTTCGTAAATATATGAAAACGCATTGGCGGGACTAGATATCCGTGTTTTTGCGCGTTTTCTTTCTGATATTACTGTCCAGTTCTTTTTTACGCAGACGAATCGTTGCGGGTGTTACCTCTACTAATTCATCGTCTTGGATATAGGATAAAGATTCTTCCAGTGACATTTTACGTGGCGGTGCCAAGAACAATTTTTCATCCGCGGTAACAGATCGTACATTGGTTAATTCTTTGCCGCGTACCGGATTTACCTCTAAATCATTTTCCTTGCTGTGTTCGCCAATAATCATACCGGAATAAACCTCGGTCTGGGGACCGACAAACAGTACGCCGCGTGGTTCCAGATTATGCAGTGCGTATGTTGTTGTAACACCGCTTTCCATAGATACTAATACGCCCGGTCGATATTGGGATATTGGTCCCCGATACGGTTCGTACCCGGAAAATACGCGGTTCATAACACCCGTGCCGCGTGTGTCGGTGCGGAATTCCGATAGATATCCAATTAAGCCACGGGACGGGGCGGAAAATACTATACGTGTTTTGCCGCCACCGGACGCCTTCATTTCGGTTATTTGTGCCTTGCGTTTGGTCATTTTTTCAATGACAACACCGGAAAATTCGTCATCAACGTCAATAACAACTTCTTCGATTGGTTCTAGTTTTTCGCCATTTTCATCGTCCTGCATAACAACACGTGGGCGCGAAACGCTAAGTTCAAAGCCTTCGCGACGCATTGTTTCGATTAATATGCCCAACTGTAATTCGCCGCGACCAGAAACCTCGAACGATTCGTTGTTGGCGCTTTGGGTGACGCGCAGGGCGATGTTTGTTTCGGCCTCTTTAAATAATCTTTCACCAATCATACGCGATGTTAATTTTTTGCCCGATTTGCCGGCCAGTGGTGATGTGTTTACAAAAAATGTCATCGTCAGGGTTGGCGGATCAATCGGCATCGCAGGAATAGGTTCTGTAACCTCGGGTGCGCACAATGTATCTGCAACGGTTGCACGCGAAAATCCCGCGACCACCACAATATCACCCGCAGATGCAGATTCCAATGATACTTTTTCAATGCCGCGATGCTCGATAATTTTTGTGATTTTTGCGTTTTCAACCAATTCGCCGCGCATATTAATTGCCTTGACCGTTTGGCCAACGCGGACGGTTCCCGATTCGATTTTTCCCGTTAAAATACGGCCAACGTATGGATCGGCCTCTAACGTGGTGGCCAACATAGAAAATGGTGCATCAATTTGACAACGGCTGCCGTTGCAATCGGGGGCGGGAACGTGGTCAATAATTAATTGGAACAGTGGGGTTAAATCGCGATGTTCATCATCCAGATTACGTACCGCCCATCCATCACGACCAACGGCAAATAAATATGGGAAATCTAATTGCGAATCGGTTGCACCCAATTTATCAAACAGGTCAAAGGTTTCATTTAAAACTTCGTCCGGGCGGGCGTCGGCACGATCGACCTTGTTAATACAAACAATAGGGCGCAGCCCAAGTTTTAATGCCTTGCTTAAAACAAACTTGGTCTGGGGCAGGGGACCTTCGGCCGCATCGACCAATAATACAACCCCGTCAACCATTGATAAAATACGTTCCACTTCGCCACCAAAGTCGGCGTGCCCCGGTGTATCGACAATATTTATTTTATAATCTTGCCACTGGATAGAGGTTGGTTTTGCCGAAATGGTAATTCCGCGTTCGCGTTCAATATCACCACTGTCCATAACGCGTTCGGCAACCTTTTCATTTGCACGAAATGTACCAGATTGCTTTAACATATTATCAACCAATGTCGTTTTTCCGTGGTCAACGTGTGCAATAATTGCAATATTTCTTATTTTCATAACCATTGATTATTAACCCCGTATACTGAAATTTTCGTAACCACTAGATTATACTATATTTTCATATTTTCAACAAATATATGTACAAATATTGACGTTTGGACATATTTACATATAATAAAACTATACAGTTTATAAATAAGGAACAAAATCAATGATTGATTATGATGCGACGTTGCAAAGTTTCTTTGCCGAGTGTGTAAAATTTTTGGAAAATCGCAGGTCAAAGGTACAGGACCAAGCAGATAAAGATAAAATAAATATTGCCATTAACATCGTGCGCCGTGTTGCGGGAAACCCCGTAAAATATGCTGATTACAGTGTGCGGGTTGCAAATGGTTTGGAAAATTGTGATGTGGGGTACGCGTTTGGTTTATATTCAATGGGCGTGTTTTCAATGTATAAAAATGTTTTGCATCATATGGGCGAATTAAACAGTCGTTTTTATTATCGTCAGGCGTTGGCACGGCAAACTTTGTTGAACGCATTGAAAAGCATAAAATATAAAAACGATAAAAATATCTTAAAGGATTTTTATTTCCCGTTTATGTCGCCGAATAAATTTGCGGTTAAAATTCAACAAAAACAAAGATAATAAAAAAACCGGCGTTTGCCGGTTTTTTTATTAGTGTTTGCCACCAATTTTTGTACGTCCACCCATAAGTGGTTGTAATTTTTTTGGTATATTAACACTGCCGTCTGGGTTTTGGTGATTTTCAAGAATTGGTACCAATACGCGTGGTACGGCAATGCCTGTGTTGTTTAATGTTGCACAAAATTTAACTTCGTTCGTTTTGTTTTCGCGATAACGGGTGTTTGTACGTCGGGCCTGGAATGTGCCGATGGACGAACAACTGCCCAGTTCTTTGTATGCGCCTTCGGATGGAACCCAGGCCTCGACATCATTCATTTTTACCTTGTTAAATCCCATATCGCCCGTTGAATTTGCAATTACGCGGTATGGCAATTCAAAATCTTCCACCGTTTCGCACAGGTTGTTTAAAATATGTTCGTGCATTTCATCCGATTGTTCGGGGGTGCAGAATATATATTGTTCAACCTTGTTAAATTGGTGAAAGCGTGCCAGACCACGTGTGTCACGACCGGCGGCGCCGGCCTCTTTACGGAAACAGGGGGAAAAGCCCGCGTATTTAATCGGTAAATCGTTTTCTGATAAAATTTCGCCACTGTGCAGAGAGTTTAATATTATTTCCGCCGTTCCGGCCAGACATCTGTCTGTGCCAGTCAGCATAAATACATCATTATTCATAATGGACAGGTCGGCACCCATAAAATGTCCCGCGTCAAATATGGTTTGGGGTTTGGTAATAGATGGACATTCAATGAATTTAAATCCCTTGGCAATTAATTTTTGAATAACGTATGTTTCAATGGCCAGTTGTAATTCCGCCGCTTCGCCAATCAGACAATATGTGCGTGTGCCACAAATTTGTGCGATTTTTTCAGGTGCCCACCATCCGTTTAAATCCAACAAATCCCATTGGGCACGCGGTGTAAAATCAAATTCACGTGGTGTGCCAATGCGGCGTACCTCTATATTTGCGCTGTCATCCGGTCCGATTGGGGCGGACGCATCTGGAATTTGTGGAACGCGGTGCAACAGGTCGTTTAATTTTGCTTCCTTGTCCGCCAGTTCGGCCATATCAGCCGCGATTTCATCACCAATTTGTTTTGAACGTGCAATTAATGGTGCTTTGTCTGCAGCGGTTGGAATTTCACGAGTAATTTTATTTTTTTCCGCGGTCTTATTTTGTGTAATTGTTTTCAGTTCGCGTACACGTGCGTCCAATGTTAATATTTCGTCAACGTGATCTTCAAATCCTTTGACCCGACAGGCATTTTTTACAATGTCTGGGTTTTCACGAATAAATCTGATGTCTAGCATAGTGATATTTCCTTGGTGAAATTAAGTATAAAATTGTTTGTATTAATTGTTATTTTATATGTATTGTAATTAAAACCGCACCCCAAATGGGGATGATGACAAAGTATATAAAGATAAAAACATAAATTTCATACCTTCTGAATTTTATTGCCATATTGCAAAAAAATCAATAGTTTTTATGGGGGGCTTGAATTTATTTGCGCATTTGTGGCGATTATGTTATGCTGGCGACGAAATAATTCATAGAACAGGAGTTTGAAAAATGAATGAAGTCATTATGTATGACGTTTTGATTTTGGGGTCTGGACCGGCGGGATTAACCGCGGCGTTGTATTGTGCGCGTGGCGGTAAAAAAACGCTGGTGCTGGGGGGGGATACTTTGGGTGGCCAGACGGCTGGGATTGCCGTGTTGGAAAATTATCCCGGTTGGGCCGGCAGTGGATTGGAATTGTCCGAGTTTATGAAAAAACAGGCCGAAAGTTTCGGGGCAGAAATAAAATTTGTTTCTGCAAAAAGTATTGCCGGTGATGCAGAAACAGGATTTAATATTTTGTGTGATGATGATAATCGATATGTTGGAAAAACGGTTATTATCGCAACCGGTGCATCCCCACGTAAACTTGAGATAGAGGGGGCGCGTGAATTATTTGGCAAAGGCGTATCATACTGTGCAACCTGTGACGGGTTCTTTTATTCTGAAAAAGATGTAATTGTTATGGGTGGTGGAAATTCGGCATTAAATGATGCGCTGTATTTGGCGGATATTGCAAAAACTGTGAAAATTGTTTATCGCAAAAGTGCCTTTACCCGGGCAGAGGTTGTTTTGCGAAATCGCATCGCAGAACGTGAAAACATAGAATGTTTATTTAATACAGATTTGAAAAAAATTGCCAAAACAGATAACGACCGTTTGGTTGTAACCACCACAGAAAACCAAGAAATTATTTGTGATGGTCTGTTCGTCGCCATCGGGCACGAGGCCAACACCGATTATCTGTCCGAAGATGTTGTACGTGATAATATGGGGCGTCTTGCACCCGCCGCATTACCGCGCGGAATGTTTGTTGCCGGCGATGTTGAATCTGATATAAAAATGCAAATTGCAACGGCCGTCGGAACCGGATGTACGGCGGCAATGGACGCCATCGCATACCTAAATCAATTATAATTGCACATCTGCTTGTGGTTGGCTTTGGTCACGTAACTTCTTGTACGTTCCCGTTGCCAACCACGTGCGCATCTGCACAATTCTAATTGATTTATGATTCGGGTGTGGCACATCTGCTTGTGGTTGGCTTTGGTCACGTAACTTCTTGTACGTTCCCGTTGCCAACCACGTGCGCATCTGCACAATTCTAATTGATTTATGATTCGGGTGTGGCACATCTGTTTGTGGTTGGCTTTGGTCACGTAACTCAATCACGGCTAAAAATAAAAAACGGGATTTTTCCCGTTTTTTATTTTTTCCCAAAATGTGTTTTTAATACATTATATGCGTCTGTAATTTTGGTAAATTGTTTTGTGGCCGCATCTTTATCACCGGTTGCGGTATCGGGATGGTGACGCTTGGCCAAGGTTCTATATCGGGTCGATACTTCACGCCACGTGGCGGTAATTGGTAAATCCAGTGTTTTAAATGCCGTGCTGATACGTGGGGTGGGGGCGGTGCGTCGTGGTGGTGTTTTATCGAATGTGGTGCGGCCCGTAATGAAATCATTTAAAAATTTTATATAATCTTGTTGGTCTGATTCAACCTGGGTTTTATCACGCAGGGGGGCACCAAATGTTTGGCGTTCCCAATCTTCTTCTATTTCATCGGGTGTCATACCGGCATAGTAATTCCAATTCTTGTTATATTCGGCCGCGTGTTCACGACAAAACCACCAATATTCACGTAAATCGCGTGTTTTTGGTGCACGGCAGGTGCCGGCCTTGGTACAGCCGGGATGATCGCATTTTTTTATCATTTCTTGGTTCCCCCGATGTGTGCCAAAGGATGGTGTTCTGTTACGGTTTCGCGTAATTTTTCCGGCAGAACGTGTGTATAAATCTGGGTGGTGGAAATATCTTCGTGACCCAGCATTGTTTGTATTGCCCGCAGATTGGCACCCCCCGCCAACAAGTGCGATGCAAATGAATGGCGCAGTACGTGTGGACTGACCCTGGTGGGGTCAATGCCGGCCAATACGGCACATTTTTTTAATATTTTGAAAAATCCATCACGGGTTATATGACCCGTTTTCCCAGGACCCGGAAAAACATATTTTGATTTGTCGTCACCGCGCAAAGACATCCATTTTTCTAATGCCCGTTGTGCGCGTTCGTGCATAGGAACTATGCGTTCTTTGGCCCCTTTGCCGTGAATTAACAGTTTATTACCAAGAATGGCCGTAATTGGTAATTCACACAGTTCTGATACGCGCAGGCCCGATGCATATACCAATTCCAGCATCGCCCGCAGGCGTGTTGCGTTGCGTACGTCGCCCGCAGATGATATTAATAATTCTATTTCTTTGACCGATAAAAATTTAGGCAGTGTACGCGCGCGTTTGGGTAATTCCAGATTTGCGGTTGGGTTTTCTGAAATAATTTTTTCCAGCATTAAAAATTTGTAAAATCCGCGCAGTGCACTGGCGTGGCGGGCAATTGATGATGCCGCGTCCGGTAATTTCGATAAATAATCTTGAATGTCGGCGGATGTCGCACCCATTAATCCGTTTGGAATATGGGCGTCTGCCTGGCGCAGGTCACAGGAATAACTTTCCAGTGTTTTTTTACTGCGTCCACGTTCCGCGGCAAGGGCCTCTAAAAACACATCTATGTAATTCATTGATACAGAACGATTTCGGTTACATTCTGGGTTGCCGGAAATGATATAATCATTAATATCACCAGTACCGCAATCAGTGTCCATATAATAATCTTGTTTCGTTTAGTGTTCTTTTTGCGTAATGGCATTATGTTTTCCTTGTTTTTTTATATTGTGTCAAAACTGGTTATAAATACGCCGGCACCGGCAATGATTATTAATGATGGGGCAACAATTGCCAATAAAGGTGGGACAAGACCCGTAGACCCCAGGGCATTGAACATATTTACAAGAAAATATACCGCAAAGCACGTTAATATCCCGATGCCGAATTTTATGCCAAAACTGTAATTACGGCGTTGGCGTGTCTGGGAAAATGCAACGCCCAATGTTGCCATTGCCACCATAGTTAATGGTAAAAACAGCAGGGTCCAAAACTGAACCAAATGACCACGCACAGGAACACCGATTTGCTGCATCTTTTTAATAAATTCTGGCAAATCCCAGAATGAAATCTGGTCTGGTTGCAGATAACGATCCAAAACCGTTTGTGGGGTCAGCAATGTTTTCATATGCCAATCGGTTTGTTTTGGCGTGCCTTTGTCGTTCCAGGTCGTGGCGTTTGTTGCCGCCAGGCCCGCATCCGATAAGGTCAGGGTTTCGGCCTGGATCCGTTGGGTCAATTTAAATTGCGGGTTTTGTATATATACGGTTGCATTATCAAATAATAATATATTACCCGATTTATGCATATTTTTTGCGTTCATTGTTATATAGCCGTTTTCCGATGATTCGCGCAGCCATATTTCGTCATCTATTAACACAAGATGATCCGGGGTTATGTCTTGGGAATTTAATTTTACAGAATAGGGATTTAAAATGGTTGTTGCAAGTATACCAATTAATGCCGCGCCAAATAAAAATGGACGCGCCATTTGATATGGGGAAAGGCCCGCACTGGCCACAATGATACTCTCGCTGGATTTGGTAAGGTTATATGATGCGAGTAATGTTCCCATAAACACGGCCAGCGGTAAAAACATTGGTACATATTCCAATAATCGACGCCACGCATCCAAAAATGCAGCCATTGCCGTCGGATTAGACGGCAGACGTTCCACAAATGTTACCGCCATAATAATTCCACAAACAACCAACATAACCAACCCAACGCCGGAAAAAAATCGGCGCAGCAGGAATCTGTTCAAAATTCGCGGTCTGAATCGCATAGTTTTAAGTCAATCAAAAAAGTATACCCCGTTCATTTGACAATTGCAAAATTAAAATTAATGCTTATAATTTCAACAAAAAATACAGGATTGGAAAATGGAAAAAAAACCGATTTCACGGGCGGGTTTTGATGGCCTGTTAAAGGAATTAAAAGATTTAAAAGAAGTTCAACGGCCAGAAATTTTGAAAACCGTTCAATGGGCGCGTTCATTGGGTGATTTATCTGAAAATGCGGATTACAGTGCCGCCAAGGAAAAACAACGTCAGATTGATAAACGTATTCAATTTATTGAAGATTTTATCAATAATGCCGATGTAATTGATGTTGACAGTTTAAGCGGTGACCGGGTCGTGTTTGGCGCACGTGTCGTTGCCGAGGATGAAGACGGTAATCGTATGCAGTGTCGTATATTGTCGGATATTGAATCCGATGGCAAACAGGTTATATCTTGTACCTCACCCGTTGGACGGGCATTAATTGGGCGCTGTGTCGGTGATACGTGTATTGTAAAATTGCCAAGTGGCGAAAAAGAGTATGAAATTCTGGAAGTAAAATTTAAAGAATAGGTTTTATTTGTAATGCCGATTCGTGTTTTGCCGGATTTCTTGATAAATCAAATTGCCGCCGGCGAGGTTGTCGAACGCCCCGCCAGTGTTGTCAAGGAATTGGTTGAAAATGCGCTGGATGCGGGGGCCGATCAAATAGTTGTTGATGTTGTCGATGGCGGACGTACGATGATTTCTGTCATAGATAACGGATGTGGAATGTCGCGTGAAGATTTGGCGCGCAGTGTTACACGTCACGCGACGTCTAAATTACCGTCGGATGATTTGTTAAATATAAATTTTATGGGCTTTCGTGGCGAGGCTTTGCCATCCATTGCGTCTGTGTCCGATATGACAATCGATACATTTAATGGAACGGATGAAAATGGTTGGGCGTTGGATTGTGCAACCGGTGAAATTCGGCCGTCTGATTGGGATTCAGGCACGCGAATTCGGGCGAAAAATTTGTTCGCAAAAACACCTGCGCGTTTAAAATTTTTACGTGCCGATCGGGCCGAGATGATGTCTGTGTTGGATGTTGTTAAACGTTTGGCGATGGCGCGGACAGATGTTGGATTTGTGTTGAATAACCGGTGGCGTTTCCCAAAGGGACAGAATATGGATGCACGCATTACGGCCGTTATGGGCGATGATGTGCGTGGCCGAATGTTGTCGGTTGATGCGGTGTCGGGATCGAATTCATCAATGCGGTTGCGTGGTTTTATTTCGGAACCAACATTGCGACGTGCTTCATCAGTTGATCAGTATTTATTTGTAAATGGTCGACCCGTTCGGGACAAAGTTTTGGTCGGTGCCCTGCGGGCCGCATATATGGATGTTATGCACGCACGTGAATTTCCATTATGTGCATTGTATCTGGAATTGGATCCGCGCTGTGTTGATGTAAATGTGTCACCTGCCAAGACCGATGTTCATTTTTTAGAGCCCGGTCACGTGCGTGCGTTTATTATAAAAGCCTTGCGCGATGTGTTGGCGCATACATTAAAAGATCGGGTGGCGTTGTCGGTTGAAAAAAATGATGATGTTGGGGTGCAGGTTGATGCGCCACAAAGAATGAATTTTAATGTGCCAGAATTTCGTGTATGTGCACCACACCGTGGTCCAGACGCCGCATTTATGTTTTATTCTGGGCCAAATGTTGGGGCCAAAAAAGATGTTGAAATTTCGCCGCGGGAATCATCCGTGTCACCCGTGGAAGAGGTCAGACCGCTGGGGCGGGTAATAGGGCAAATTGGCAATAAGTATATTTTGGCACAAAGTGGTGAAAATCTGGTTATTGTTGACCAGCACGCCGCGCACGAGCGTATAACGTATGAACGATTAAGAAAACACAATGTCAAGGTTCAGCCACTGTTGACACCAATTGTTGTGCATTTGCGTGATGAAGATGTGGCCGCGGTGTTGTCTGTTTCGGATGAAATGCGTGCGTCGGGACTGGTCATTGATGCGTTCGGTGATGACGCAATCGCAATTTTTGAAAAGCCTGCAGATTGGGATTTAAATTGGATCGAATTATTTCACGCAATTGCAGACGAGGTGCGTGATTGTGGCGCATCGGCCCAGTTTTCACAGCGGTTGCATTTGAAATTGGCAAATTATGCCTGTCATCATAGCGTGCGGGCGGGGCAAAAATTGGATATGGTCCAGATGGATGCGCTGTTACGCGATATTGAAAATACAACGCGTGGGGGTGAATGTAATCACGGGCGGCCGGTCTATAAATTTATTCCTTTGGCCGAGGTTGATGGTTGGTTTGAACGTATATAAATATAACTATTTTTCTTTACATAACCGGCTTTTTTTACTATTCTGAAGCCATAATAATTAAAATAATAAGGAGAAAATTATGAATGATACAGCCGTGGTCGTAGATACAGTATCTCAAACGGCGCCCGCCGCCGCAACGCAAACGGTCGATATGTGGGGGTTATTGCTGTACTGTGTGATTATTTTCGCAATAATATACTTTTTTATGGTGCGACCAAATAAAAAACGTATGGCCGAATATCAAAAAATGCTGGATTCGATCCAGGTCGGTAATCGGGTGTTGGCGGCCGGTATTTATGGCACAGTTAAAAAAATAAATGAAAAAACAATCGAAATGGAAATCGCAAAGGGCGTCGTTATAGAAGTTAATAAGGGCGCAATTGCAAATGTTGAGTAAAAGGGTATTGGTATGTTTAAGAAACTGGCAATAATTTTTGTCGCGGTATTTGGCGTATTGCTGGCGGTGCCAACAATGGCACCAAGTTTGGCACCTTATTTTCCATCGTGGATCCAGCCGATTCCGTTGGGACTGGATTTAAAGGGTGGGGCGCAATTGTTGTTAGAGGTTGATACCAATACAATGATGCAGGAAAAGGCCACCCAATTATATGAAGAGGCACGTGCCGCCTTGATTGATCGTGACAAGGGGGTCATACGTTTTTCCAATATGCGTAATATTGATGGTGTCGTTTCTTTTGTTGTGCGCGAAGAAGATGATGTGTCGCGTGCACGTGGCAGATTACGCAGTGAATTTGGTGAAAGCGTTGATATTTCTGTGGATGGTCGAAATATTTCTTTGTCTTATTCCCAGGCTGCGCGTGACGAAATGGTCCAAGATGCTTTGTCGCGCAGCATAGAGATTGTTCGTCGTCGTATTGATGCATTGGGAACCAAAGAGCCGTCTATTCAAAGCCAGGGCGGAAAATACATATTGGTGCAATTGCCGGGGGTCGATAATCCAGAACGAATTAAAGAGTTGATTGGACAAACCGCGCGTATGACGTTTCATTTGGTAAATGAAGATGTTACCGCAGAGCAATTGGCGTCTGGACACGCGCCCAAGGGAACGGAATTTTTGCCGTATATGGATGATCCAAATCAGTTGATTCCCGTTTATAGTCACGTAGAGGTATCCGGTGAATCATTGAAAGATTCCCAGGCGGATTTTGATCAAAATAATATGCCAGTTGTTACAACTGTGTTTGATGCCGCCGGTTCGCGCAAGTTTGCACGCCTGACCACAGAGCACGTAAATGAACGTTTTGCAATTGTGTTGGATGATATGGTTTTGTCAGCGCCAACGATTCGTGAACCAATTCCCGGCGGACGTGGTCAAATCTCGGGCGGGTTTACCCTGCAGGGGGCCAAAGATTTGGCCGTGTTGTTGCGCAGCGGGGCTTTGCCGGCACCATTACAGGTTGTCGAAGAGCGTACCGTTGGGGCGGGATTGGGGGCGGATACAATTGCCGCCGGAAAAATCGCGTCTTTGGTGGGCGTTATCTTTATTATGATATTTATGATTGTTTGTTATCGCGTCTTTGGTGTTATCGCAAGTTTTGTTTTGGTAATCAATTTGGCGATGATTATTGGCATAACTGCTTTGTTGGGCGGGGTTTTAACTTTGCCGGGGATTGCGGGTATTGTGTTGACGCTGGGGATGGCGGTGGACGCAAATATTTTACCATTTGAACGAATACGTGATGAAATCCGTGCCGGATCAACGCCTTTGCGCGCAGTCGAGGCCGGGTTCCATCGGTCTATGAAGGCGGTGCTGGATGGAAATTTAACAAATTTGATTTGTTCGTTGGTGTTGTTCCAGTTTGGTGCCGGACCGATTCGTGGATTTGCGGTAACGCTGTCGGTGGGTGTGTTAACAACATTGTTTACGTGTGTGTCGCTGTCCAAGGTTATTATCGATTGGTATATGAATGGTAAAAACAAAAAAATTGGTTATGTAAAGTCAAAATAAGGGTTGTGGTTATGAAACTGAGATTTATGAAATATCGTAAATTGTCGTACTGGATTGCGGGCGCGTTCATTTTGTTGTCTGTGGTATCGTTATTGTTCCGTGGATTAAACTATGGCATTGACTTTGCGGGTGGTATATCGATGGAGGTTAAGCCAATTGTTGCCGATTATACCATTGATAAAATGCGTACTGATTTGGAACAATTCAGTCCCGAATTGCAATCTGTTGGGGAAGATGGCGCAATATTGGTGCGTGTCGGATTGCCCAAGGGCGCAACAGATGCGGAACAAAATGCGCGTGTTGTGGAAATCAAGGATATTTTGGGTAATAATGTTGAATATTCCCAGGTGCAAATTGTTGGGCCAAAAATTGGTGACGAATTGGTGCGTGGTGGTATTTTGGCGATTTTGTTTTCGTTCATACTGATGTCTGTTTATGTGTGGGTGCGTTATCGTGGGGGATATGCAATTGGTTCCTTTATATCTTTGTGTTTGGACTTTGTTATTATGTTTGGATTCTTTTCTATTACCGGATTGGAATTCAATCAAACGGCCATCGCAGTTATTTTGATGGGGGTTGGCTACTCTATTAATGACAAGGTTGTTAACTATGACCGTATAGAAGAAAATATAAAAAAATATCATAAAATGCCGATGGATGACTTGATTGATTTGTCGGTTAATGAAATGATGCGCAGAACGATTATGACCGGTGTTTCAACAATATTGGCAATGGTTGCATTGTATTTGTTTGGTGGGCCGGCGTTGCGGGACTTTGCAATCGCAATGACATTCGCGGTCGTTATGGGAACATTTACAAGTATTTATATTTCAAATGTTATACTGTATCATTTTAACTTGCGGGATGATACAAAGTAAGTATATTGCACCGTAAACGGGGATGGGGGGACAAGGTATATGAGGATAATAAAATTATTTTTATTCGCATTTTTTACCCTGGGGGTGGTGCCC
Organism: uncultured Alphaproteobacteria bacterium; assembly: GCA_944389495.1. Taxonomy (GTDB): domain Bacteria; phylum Pseudomonadota; class Alphaproteobacteria; order Rs-D84; family Rs-D84; genus Enterousia. Next base: position 40,205 of record CALXMN010000002.1, read on the forward strand.
TGTTTCGCAGGCGAGAGTTTATTCTTTGAGGACGAGCCGGTTCAAGATGGGCTTAATGTATTTGATGTTTCAAAAACGTTTGCGGAAATATATGAAAAATTGGATGATGTTAAGTGGGCCGGAAAAAATATAAATGTTGCAATTGAAAGTTTGGAAAAATTGAATTCACACGCGCATATCGCAGCCACCGATGAACGGGTGGTTCTGGTTTGGGATGATGCGATTATTGCAAACTATCCACGGCCGAAATCCGAAGATTGGAACGGATTCGGGGAAATTACAACCGCATTGATATTGAAACTGCGGGCGAATGATGCAATTCTGCATAACGCCAGCGAGAGTGAAATGTATCAATTGGTTGTGGACAGTTTAATGCGCGGAATTGATGAAAATGGACGCTATATTTATTCGCGCCAGGCCGAAATCACAGAAGATGGACGAATCTTGACCAGTGCCGGCATAGAGGGGGGGCGTGATGCGCGTGGTAATTGGCGTGTTAATGGTATTTATAAGGATTCACCCGCAGATACCGCCGGAATACGGGCCGGGGATTTAATTGTTGCGATAAATGGTGTAAATGTTGCCGAAATGTCTGATGCGGATTTGTCGGCCGTGATGTCTGGATTTAATTCTGGTACATCAAAAATAAAGGTATTGTCGCCGGGTGGGGCGCGTGATGTCGTTTTACGGCGTGCAACCATCATTTTGGCCGATGCAGACGTTGTTCACCGCAGCGATGCAGAAACGGGGGGGATATTGGAAATTGTTGTGCATAAAATATCTGATAATGCCGCGGCCATAGTAAATGAAGCCTTGGCGAAATATCCAGATGTTTCGGGAATTGTTCTGGATTTACGTGCCGCGACGGGTGATGATGAACGTGCCGCAGCAAAATTGGCCGGATTGTTTATTGGAAAAAAGCCGGTTATGCGTATAGTAGAAACCGCCAAGGATGAGGTAGAGGTTATACCCGGTGGTAATGCTGTAACGAATGCACCGGTTGTTGTGTTGATGTCAAATATGACACGTGGTACGGCCGAGGCCATTGTTGCCGCGTTCTATGAAAATGAACGTGGTGTTTTGGTTGGAACGCCAACCGCCGGCAGTGCGCGTATTGCAACACGCATAAATCTTGATAATGGTGGGGCGTTGGAATTATTAAATAAATCTATTAAGACGGGGTCAGGACGTGCAATTGATGGGCGGGGAATTTTCCCGATTGTGTGTTTGTCGAATATTCGATCTGCGAATCAACAAAATGCATTCTTTTTAAATGTTATTAATAATGACTTTAACGCCCAGGATTTCAATAATCGTGATGATATTGATCCAGATGCTGTGCGTCGTGGTTGTCCAGTTATAACCAGTGGGGCGGATGAAGATGCTTTGTCCGCGGCCGTGGCCGCAAAGATATTGACGGACCCCAAGGTTTACAATAAACTGGTTGCGGAATAATTTAATGGGTATGTTATGTTTTTAACAAAAGATAATAAAATAAAGTGGAATTGGATTGCCTGTGCCGCGGTTATTACGGCACTGATGGTGGTTGTGGGAATTGCTGGGGTGGATAAACCGTTGTATTTATTCCTGCGCCAGTTTGATTTTAAAATATGGCATTTGTTTGATAGGTTGTTTGATGCCAAGGTTTGGATTATTGTTTCTTTTGTTGTGTTGTTGGTGTTTTATATTAAAAAAAGTATTAAGCAAAAGCCAAGATACAGAAATCATAAAAATCAGCCCAGTTTTATGGCATTCTGTAATGATGCATTTGATAAAACGCGTAATAGTTATGCATTCTTTGTTTTGTGTTCCGTCTTGGCGGCAAGTGTCGTTGGGAAAGTATTGAAAATTGTCATAGGTCGTATGCGCCCCGTATTTTTCGAAGCGTTGGATAAAACGGGATTTGTTCCGTTTTCAACAGATTGGGCGTTTAATTCTATGCCGTCGGGGCATACGTTTGCTTCGTTTGCAGGATTGGTTATGTTGGGGTTGTTGGCGCCAAAGATAAAATGGTTTACGTGGACACTGGCAATAATAATTGGTTTGTCACGTATATGTGTTGGGGCGCATTGGCCGTCGGATGTTATTTTTGGGGCGTTTATTGGTATGGTGGCCGCAGACCTGGTCAAGGCCGGATTAAAACGCTATGGACCAGAGTTGGTAAGGTAAAGTATTTTTTATCTAAATCCCTAACATTTTTATCTTTTTTATGATAAAATGCGGGGTATGGCAAGGAAGTCGAATTTTTTCCCGGAAAGTGTTTCAAATGCTTTAAAGATTTTAATTAAGCGCGTGGCCGGCGGCCTGATGCTGGGGGTGGCGTTATGGGCTTTGGTGGCGTTGTTCTTGTTTGATCCGTATTTGGACGGTTTTGCCGCGGCAAGTACGTTTGGTAATCAATCCGCTATGGGGCAAATTGTCGGGTTCTTGCGATATGGTATCGGTTTTATTCCGGCGATGTTTTTGATCTTGTGTTTTGCCCGGTGGGGATTGGCCTGGTTGGCAAATTGGGATGAATATGCCGCACCAGAGTATAATTTAATAAGATGTTTTGTTGCACTGTGCGTTGGGGCGGCGGGATTTGGTTTAATTGCGCCGGAATCAACGTTTGGCGGAATGATGGGATGTATTGTGGCATCTGATGTCGGTGGAATAATTGGCGGATGGGCTGTATTGGTTGGAATTGTTGCGCTTGGGATTTTTGCGGTGTTGGGTGCCGTGTTGCTGCATATAAAGTGGGCACATATCAAGGGCGTGGTGCGTATGGGATGGCACGGTGTACGTTGGTTATTGTCTGTGTTTCATTTGGTGTCTTTGCCGGTGGCCGCGGATGCGGATGATGCAGATGATGGCGATGAAAACGAAAATGAATACGAGGAAGATACAACCGCGGAAGATGCGGTTGAAGATAAGCCTGCGCGTCGTACACGTCGTCGGACAACACGTGCAGTGCGAACCAAGGTGGCCACAGGTGATTATGAATATGAATTGCCGGACCCCGCGTTTCTGGAGCGGTCCAATTTTGGTAAAAATATCGTAACTCCCGAATTAAAGCGTAATGCGGCCGCAATGGAGGTGCATTTTGCCGAATACGGTGTGCACGGACACGTTGTAGGAATACGGCCCGGACCAATTGTGACCCTGTATGAATTTATGCCGGAAAGTGGTGTGCGTATGGCCGATGTTAGCAAGACTGTAAAAGATATGACACGTGCAATGGCAACGGAAAATATTCGTATTGCGCATATCCCCAGTACACAATTAATTGGTGTGGAAATGGTTAATATTACCCGCCAGACCGTACGTTTTCAATCATTGGTGGATAATGATACGTTTATAAATTCTAAATATAAAATACCACTTGCGCTGGGGGTGGATATTGGTGGAAATCCAATGTATTTTGATTTGGCAAAAATGCCGCATATGTTGATTGCAGGACGTACAGGGTCGGGTAAATCTGTGTTTGTGCAATCTATTATTATGTCAATTGTGTATCACTTTACACCCGATAAGTGCAAGTTGATTATTATTGACCCCAAGGGGGTTGATTTTGGATTCTGGGATGACATTCCGCATCTTATAACACCGATTGTAAAGTTAGACGCCGGGGCCGCCGTTAATGCATTGAAATGGGCCGTGCGTGAAATGGAAGAACGGTATAAACAATTACAGGTTTTAAATGCAAGAAATATCGAAAGTTATAACGAGATGGCCGCGCAAAAACGCGAAAGCGGTGAAAAAATTACTCGACAAGTGGCCGTTGGCACAGATGAAGAAACCGGTGAATTGCTGTTTGAAACGCAAGAGGTTGATTTATCTGATATGCCATATATTGTAATTATTATAGACGAGGTGGCTGATTTAATGAGTTTGGCCCGTAAAGAGGTTGAGGCCTGTGTCCAACGTATCGCACAAAAGGCCCGTGCGGCGGGTATTCATTTGGTTATGGCAACCCAGCGTCCAGATGCAACGACCATCACCGGCGTTATCAAGGCCAATTTCCCAACACGCGTATCGTTCCAGGCACGCAGTGTAATTGATTCGATGACAACGTTGGGCGAAAAAGGGGCCGAACAATTATTATCCTGTGGCGATATGTTGTTTAGCGAGGCCGGGCGTGTTCCTGTTCGTATACACGGCGCATTTATCTCTGATGAAGAAATGAACAGGGTTGGCGATTTCCTTAGGGCCCAGGGAGAACCAGAATATGCAGAAGGTGTTACCGATGGTGATGCCGGTACAGATGCAGGGGCGGGGGTAATTCCGGGATTGCCGGGGGCGGCACCAACCAAGGCCGATAAAGATGCAGATTTATATACCCAGGCCAAGGAAATAGTTATTCGTGATAAAAAACCGACTATTTCATATATCCAGCGACGTTTGGGCGTTGGATATAACAAAGCTGCGGGTTTTATGGAAAGAATGGAGCAAGAGGGCATTGTCAGCCCACCAGATGCAAATAATAAAAGACATATATTATAATAAATCCGCCGTGCGGCGGATTTCTGGTTTTTTATGTTTTTAATGCTTTTTTGTGGGGGATTTTTATGGTATAATTTTTACCAAAAGGAGAATTATATAATGATTAAGCATTTGTCTTGGTTCGCCGCAGTGGCGGTATTGTTTGGGGCAACGCCTGTGATGGCGGCAACTAATTCAGGGTTGCGCGCAGCGTCCAGTGCGGATTTAACCGGTGCACCGGCCGTACGTGAACGTACCCAGGTAAATTATGAAAAATATACAACGCGTACATCTACGAAAACGTATGATCAGGCCGACGCAAAAAATATTTATTATACCCAGCCCGCAAATCGCAGCGAATTGTACAGACAATATGGTGATACTTCAAATGTAAATGTTCGTACAACACGTGCAGAAACATATCGTGGTGAATTGCGGCGTAAATATTATTTGGCACATCCTTTCTTTCAGCCAACCAAGGGTAAATTTGGTTCGGTTACCGATTTGTCGTATAATATGAATTCATATGACTTGGCATTGACTCCGGTGGAGAATGGGTATATTTCCGACCCAAATGGTAAATGGGATATGAGTCAGATTTCCATCAAAGAAGACTTCAGTTTTGGTATCACAGATCGGGTTGCAATCTTGGCAATGGCACGATTTGATATTTCTGACTACAAATTTGATTGGGCTGTTGCGCCAGATGATTCTATGGATGACAGCGGCTTGAATTTGTTTGGATTGGGGCTGCAATGGCGGTTTGCGGATACAGAAAAATGGATTGCAACCGCATCTGCGTATTATCAATATCAAAACGATATTTCTAATAATGTTGTTTTGGATTTAAAGGCCGGGTATAAGGTCAGTTCTTCGACCATTTATGGTTTGGTTCGTGGTTGGTATTTGAACTTTGATGAGCCTTCGTATGGTAATGGTGTTACAGGTAAAACAGAAAATGGCAAAGAAGCGACATTCTTCTTGGCATATAATACAGATGCAGATAATACGTTTTATGTAGAGGGCGGCTTGGGTGTGTTCAGTGTGCTGGATGAAGATTGGACACTGAATTTAGAAGCGATATTGGGTAACTATGACTGGCATAATCAGGCCAGTTTAAAGGCCGCAATCGGATGGCAGCCGAATGATTGGTTCGCATTAAATCTGTATGGCAAGATGGCATTGTGGGATTCCGCAAATGGCAAAGAATTGTCTTTCTGGCAGACGGACGATGTGGATGGTGTGTTCCGGCGTATGGGGACAGCAAACCTGGATAATTATTCCGAGGCAACAATTGGTCTGCAGGCAATATTTATGTTCTGATGTGGAATCCGGACGTGATGTTGGGGTCGCGTAAAAATATACGCGACCCAAAATTTCGCAACTTTATTATTATCACAATAGGAGAGAGATTTGCGTAAGTTTTTAGCCGGTTTTATTGTTTTTGTTCTTTGTGGAACATCCGTTGGGGCAAGTGCACGCGCAGATGGATTGGATTTTGATACGTCTGATCCGCTGTTTCTGCAAAAAACTAATGAGGTTCTATCCGAAACAACATTTACGTATTGGGATAATGTGTTGCGTGCCGCAGAAACATTGTCATTCGGAATAAATGACAGATTGGCGGTTGGATTAAATGTTAATTTTCAACAGGATTTTGATGGATCCGAAGATGGATTCGGTGCGGTTGATTTGGGTGGAATATATCGTGTAGGTACCGCGGCCGGTAACAGTGCGCATATTATTTCTGATGTTTTATTTGGATTAAAATTTGGCGGATCTTCACGTGTTCGTACGCCTGATTATGCCGATTCTACCTATTATGCGGGGTATCGTTTTGGGCGTCAATGGACCGGAATGACATTGGCCGCAACGATTAAATCCAGTTGGATTTTTGATGATGATATGGGAATGGCGTATATCGACCTGACGCCAGAGGCGTATTTCCGTATCGCGCCAGATTGGCGTTTGGGGGCACATTTCACATTGCGTAAGGCAACTGAACCACACTATGACCAAGAATGGTTGGGCGGCAAAATTATAAAACAGTATGGACGCACACAGTATGCCGCACATCTTGATTATGAATTCGAAAGCGATGATTTACAGGTCGGTTTTGATGTAAATATATTATTCTGAGATAAAAATCCCCATTGGGGATTTTTTATTAGTTGTTGTGTGTTGACATTTTTTGACTTTGTGTAATAATTTGCGCTGTTATGACAGAAAAAATAGCATTTGTTTTCCCGGGCCAGGGCGCACAATATGTTGGTATGGCACGGGACTTGTTTGACGAGTTTCCGGTTGTTCGCTATACGTTCGAACAAATTTCGGATATTTCACATAAAAATATTTCAGACGTTTGTTTTAATGGGCCATTTGATGTTTTGAACCGGCCAGAGTTGACATCGCTTGGTACTTTGGCGCATTCGGTGTCAATTGCACGAATAATTCAAGACCACTTTAAAGTAAATTTATATGAAATTGGCTATGCGATTGTGGGGCATTCAATGGGACAATATTCTGCTTTGCATTGTGCGGGCAGTTTGGATATTGCGGATACGGTACATTTATTGTCGGCGCGTTCCGGTTATATGTCTATGGCAGATAAATCTGGTGGTGGAATGGCCTGTATAGTTGGTTTGGATAAAGATGATGTTGAAAATTGTTTGTTGGCCGCAACCGGGCGCGGATATGCGGCGATTTCAAACCATAATGCACGCGATCAGTTTACAATCAGTGGTCAAAATGATGCGCTGGATGCGGTTGTGGCGCGGGCACGCGACAAAGGCGCGCGATTGGCCAAGCGTTTAAATGTTGCCGTGCCTGCACACTGTGCATTGATGGAAAATGCACAGATTTTATTACGCAGACGTTTAGAGTCTATTAATGTCAAGGCACCAAAAACAAATTGGTTTTCAAATCAAAGTGCAAATGTAATGGTTAATCCCCAGGATGTTAAAGATGCGTTGGCCGATCAAATGACGCACGGGGTGCGCTGGTTCGATATAATGCAAAAATTTCCGGAATATAATATCACAATTGCGTATGAATTGGGGCCGGGACGTACATTGACGGGGCTTATAAATCGTGCAAACGTTGGATGTAATGCATATACAACCGATAATCTTAGGAATGTGCACGTAATGTTAGAAATGTTGGAAAAGTCATTTTCACACTAGGACTGTTTGGTGTTAATTTTTTCACGCAGCATATCCCAGTATTCCAGACGCTTTTTTATTTCGCGTTCAAATCCGCGTTCAATTGGATAATAAAATTTTTGTCGACCCATAGATTCAGGAAAACAATTTTGACCCGAAAAGCCAGACGCGGTATCTGGTTCGTAAATATATCCGGCGCCATAGCCCATATCGCGCATCATACGTGTTGGGGCGTTTAATATGTTTTTGGGGGGTATTAAACTGCCCGTTTCACGGGCGCTTCGATATGCGGTTGTTTGGGCCCGATAATTCGCCGTGCTTTTTGGCGCAGTTCCCAGGTATATTACCAATTCCGTCAGGGCCAAGTCGCCTTCTGGACTGCCCATACGTTCGTATACCTGCCACGCAGCCAAAGCGATTTGCATAGCGTTCGGATCCGCCAAACCAATATCCTCCATCGCGAATCGGGTTAAACGTCGAAAAAGGTACATTGGATCCTGGCCAGAGGTCATCATTCGGGCCGTCCAATACAGGGCCGCGTCCGTATCGCTGGCGCGCAGTGATTTATGTACCGCAGAAATTAAGTTATAATGTTCGTCGCCTGTTTTATCGGATAATGGTGCGCGCTTTTGAATTGCGGAATCCAATGCATCGGGCGATAGTTTCTTTTTAAAATTTGCGTTTGATAAATATTCAATTGTATTTAATAAAAAACGGGCGTCGCCATCCGCCATCTGGGCCAGGTGCAGGCGCGCCGCATCGTCCAATGGTAATTTTTTATCCAAAAATTTTTCGGCACGTGTTATTAGTGTCATTAAATCTTCGGTTGATAATGGTTGTAATACGCCAACGTGACAGCGCGACAGTAATGCGTTATTTAAATTAAAACTGGGATTTTCGGTGGTGGCGCCCATAAATACAACGGTTCCATCTTCTAGGTATGGTAATAACGTGTCTTGTTGTGTTTTGTTAAATCTGTGTATTTCGTCGATAAATAATAATGTCCCACGGCCGATTTCACGGTTCATACGTGCGGCCTCCATCGCTTTTTTTATATCTGCCGTGCCCGAAAATACCGCAGACATTGGCACAAAGTCCATATCAACAGATTTTGCCAATGCACGGGCAATTGTGGTCTTGCCACAACCCGGGGGACCCCATAAGATTAAATTGGATAATTTATGATTGTCAACCATACGACGTACCAGACCGTTTTCACCCAATAATTGAGGCTGGCCCACAATTTCATCAATTGTGGCCGGGCGCATTAAATCGGCAAGTGGTCGGGTCTCGGATGACATTTTTTATTGTTTTACTTATGTTTTATTTAATCTTTATTTATGATATAATAAATTCTAGTAAATTAATGTGGGGTTTTCAATTGGTAAGTGTAAATAAAGATTCGTCGGATTTTACGTTGGCGGTGGCAAATTTGGCCGCGGCCGCAATTGCCGCAAATCCAAAGTTAACAATGGAACAGGCCGTGCGCAGCGCACGCGAAAGTTTGCGGGGAACCGCATTAACTGCAACGCAAATTGCCGCGTCTGTGCGACCAGATAAAATCCAGTGTTTCGAAGACGGAACCTGGCACGTTATGCTGCGGCGATATGTGCGGCGAAAATTTAATATGACGCCAGAACAGTACAGAGCAAAATGGGGCTTGGCAGATGATTATCCGTTTGTGGCACCGAATTATTCTGTGCGACGTTCAAAAATTGCAAAAAAATCTGGATTGGGTAAAAAATAAAAAGGGCAATTATGTCTGAAAATTTTAGAAAGATTGTCGCAACGCCGGAACAGGCCGCAAAAAAACTGCGTCAGATAATAGAAAATAAAAGACCAAGCGAATATGTTCGGGAACGCAGACGTGAAAAAAATGATGCGGGAATTAAACAAGAAAATCCGGAATTACGTGATGCGGCCGCTATATTTGGCCTGAATGTGGCCAAGTGGTCGGCGTGGCTGGCCGCGGGGGGAAGTCAATTTTTGTTAACCCTGGCACGGTGGTTGACGATGGATAATCAATTCTTGCGCAAAATGGAAAATAAATTTGCCATTATGAATGTGGGTAAAAATAGGCGTGGTAAACCGAAAAAATTATCGTCGTTTGCAAAAAAATATCCTAATTTGTCGGCGCATATTTTGTGGTTGGTGGGACTGTCGGCGGTGTCGGGTGGTGCATATGTTGTGGCAGAATATGGACCCGATGTGGTGCGCACAGTAAAAGAACAACGTGCAAATCGTGCCGCAGAACGAGAGGCAGAGAATCAAGCACGTGGAACATATCGGGCGTTTTTGAATAAAATGCGGCCAATAACACCATTTTTAATCGCCGATTTAATTGCCAAAGAGGGTGTACACGTTGATAAAGAAACTGGTCTGCATACACCGTATCGTGATTCACGAGAGATTCCAACAATTGGCTTTGGGTCAACAATGCTTAAAGATGGCAGTAGGGTTACAATGGATACACCGCCCATCACCACAGAAGAAGCATACGAATTGGCGCGGTGGCATCTGGAGGAGGGCGAAACATATTTCGTGTTGTATTGTTATGATGTTGCCCAGGATAACGTTGATATTCAATCAACCAGTGAGGCACTGGGGCTTAGTTCCATTGTGTATAATTCTTATTCTAAATTAATAGAAAACCCGAGTGATAAAAACCATAGAGAACGTTTTAATGTCTTGCGTGATTTGTATGACGCATATGGGTATGCGGTGCCGGACAGTTTGGTGCAACAATGTTTTGCAGAATATCCTGTGCGTGATGTAACCAGTTTTGGTAACGCGTGGCTGAATAGCGGTGATATTAATGAAATGGCCGATAAATTGGGGGGATTCTTGGCCGGGGGACGTGGGCTGTATTGGCGGCGCTGGTTAGAGGCGGGCTTGTTAACCGGGGAAATTACACCCCAGATGTTATTAAATTGTCCGGTAAATGGTGTTTATGAATTTTTTTGCGTTATGGGACAGGAAAGAAGCGCGTTCTTTACCGGCGATATTAATAATCGACGGGTAAATAAACATACGTTTGACGAGTTTAAAAAATGGTTGGCCAATCCTGTGAATGCCCAGGGGCAAAGTTTGAAAAACTGGCGCAGGGTGGGCGATTATTTACCGCCGGATATATTGGCGTTCTGTCAAAACGGAAAATGCGAGTTGAATAACAAGGGGTTTGAAAAAATAACGCGTGCCCACAGTGCCGTTGCCGTTAAAACATATACATTGGGTTATGATGCACAATATAAAAAGGCAATTTCTGCATACAAAACCGGCGATTATCGTGCAGCCGTGGCACAGTTTGAAACAATGATTAATTTATATCCAGATAATGCATTATTGCATAATGACTTGGCGGCATCGTATAACAAACTGGGGCGTTATGAAGATGCGATAAGGCAGGCGCGTGAAATACTGCACCGGATTGGTGATAAGAGTCAATATGCCGCCGCACAATATAATGCCGGTTTTGCGTATGAGCAATTGGGCGATTTAACACGTGCTTTGGCAAATTATAAGTTGGCCGTTACAAATGGTAATTTGATCGTACGTGATGACGTTTTGCGCGTACAAAAGAAAATAAAATCTGGAAAAACGATTTCGTTTTATGATGCTGCAAAAAAGATGAATGCAGATGATGCGATCGGGCGTGTGGATAATATAAAACAGGACCAGATAAAAAATAACGAATATTCTGCATAATAAAATTTGGTGAATTAATATGAAGGTATATATAAATTATAATGATGCGCGGTGGCGGAAATATAAAATCGATTTCGAACAAATTGCAAGTGCGGCAGCCAAAAATCTGGGATCCGATGCCGAGGTTTCAATTGTTCTGACAAATGATTCAGAAATTCACAGATTAAATCGTGAATACCGTAACATAGATAAACCAACAAATGTTTTATCGTTCGAATTGGATGATGATATTTTGTTGGGTGATATTTATATTTCTTTGGATACGGCCCAGGCCGAGGCAGATGCGGAAAATATATCACTGGCCGATCACGTGGCACATTTGGTGGTGCACGGTATGTTGCATCTGCAGGGGTATGATCATATTCGCGACAGTGATGCAATTGTTATGGAAAAGGCCGAGGTTGATATTTTAAAAACATTGGGGATAAAAAATCCCTATGTACAGGATTCCGGCGTATACAGCGATTTTTCATCTTGTCCAGGCGACAGATTTTTGTCGCGTATTAAACGTATAAATTTTCGTGAAAATGGTTTTTGGCAATATGTTGTGATGGCCCTGTTGGGTGGGGTGGGGGCATTGGGATTTGCACCATACCATTTATGGTGGATGACATTGATTTCAATTGTTGCGGTGTATATGTTGTCTGTGCGGGCGGCGTCGCGACGACCCGGTATGATTGGTGCCTTTCTGCGTGTTTTACCTTTTTCTGCGGTATATGCCGTTGCGATGTTTTGGTGGGTGACGCATTCTATATATGTGGTACCCGAATTAACAAGTCAATTTGCAATATGGACCATTCCTGCATTAATTGGTATAGGTATTGTTGGGGGAATCGTCTTTGCAATTCCGTTTGTTGTGATTATGCGTATGTGCACGTTTCCGCCGTGTAGACCGTTTTTATTTGCTGCAATGTGGACATTGGTTTTGTGGTTGCGCGAATGGGTGTTTACGGGGTTCCCGTGGAATCCAATCGCAAATATTACGTTAACTGTGCCGGTAATTTCTAATTCAATGGCTTTGTGGGGGGCACTGGGGTTAACGTTTGTTGTTATTGGTTTTATGGCGGCATTTTCAGAGTTATTAATGGCGCGAAAAAATAAATATAATTGGATAGTTCTTGGTGTGTTTGCGATTTTGCTGGTTATTGGTATGATTGCAGGATACAGAAATATTCAATTTGCCCATCTTGTAAATAATGGGACAAGTCCGGTTATTCGTATTGTTCAGCCCGCACAATCGCAATCACAAAAAATTGGGGCAACGCGTGCGGATGCCGTTCGTGTCGCAAGTGAAAATGTCCGGAACTTGATTAATTTGGCAAGCGCGCCGGGAAATCCGAATATCGTTGTATTTCCAGAAACATCGTACCCATTTGCAATTGTGGATAATGATAATATGCCAATTGCAAATGTGTTGCGACGTAATGTTATAATTGGGGCAAATTATTTTTCAGATGGTAAATTATATAATTCTATGGTTGTTGCCGGAACAGATGGCGAAATTGAAAAGATATACAGTAAATCGCATTTGGTCCCGTTTGGGGAATACAGACCGTTTGGAGATATTATACCCACCCCCGGACAATTGGAGGCCGGCACAGGGGCAGAAATTATTAATGTTGATGGTTTTTCATTTGCACCGGCAATATGTTATGAGATTATTTTTTCAGATTCTTTGGTTCCGGATAACGAAACACCAGATGCGATAATAAATATTACAAATGATACGTGGTTTGGAAACACGCCGGGAACATACCAGCATTTGGATATGGTGCGCCGCTATGCAATCGAATCGGGTTTGCCAATTGTGCGGGCAAATTATTCTGGCATAAGCGCATTTGTGTCATCAGATGGTGATGTGTTGACACAGATTCCCGTGGCAAATGTTGGATATATGGATGGGGTTGTTTATGGGGCACATATTACACCATATCGAAAAATTGGCCGTGATGGATGGATGATAATTATATTGTTGTTTTCGTGTATGTGCACGTTTACGCTGCGTAGAGCGATTTTGCATAAATAATTTTATGCTATAATTGACCAAGTGATTTTTTTAAAATCCATACACGAATCGCAGATGATAAATTTGTGTCAGGTGTGCGGTTGTCATCAATATGCTCGATAATCGATGCAATAGATTTATGCTCGTTGGCTGCGATTTTTCGTAATTGTTGAATAAATTCGTGCTCCAGCGAAATGCTGGTTTGATGCCCCGATAAAGATACAGAAAGTTTTGTCATTCTATAATTTTCCCGCAATTAAACAATCGGACATTGCCTGGTATACGTCTTGGTATGTACGCAATGTTTTTAATGTTGTGTTATCAAGCATTAAAAATTTACCAAACGTATCAAATGCAAACCAAAACAGGTCGTTTCGACCAAAAACGGTTTTCCCACGTAACTGGGAAATGCCACTTAAATTACGATTGGCTTGTGCCAGTGATGGAATTGGATATTTGGCACCACGCGATATTTCGTTTGGACCAAAAATATATCCCGAACCTAAATTTATACCGCCACATCCCAGGTAAAAATCAATCAGTGATTTCGGCAGAATTGCCGCACGTATTTGCTGTAAAATGGTGTTTGCAAGTGTAATTTCGCGTTCGGTTGCAGGCGGTGCAATTATCGCACCGCGTTGTGTCATTGAAGATAAAAATTCTGTACAGTTCATTATGCGTGCTATTACATATTGTGACTGTGTTTGATTTGGGCCGCCATCTGACTTAACCGGTCGTCGGTTGCATTGCCGCCATCACCACCAGATGCATTATGACTTGGTATATATACTTTTTTTGCCGGATTGGGTAACCATACGGTTGGGGCATCGTGTTGTTCCGCTATGAATATATCCAGGTTATTGGATTGTGGAAATGTCCAACACATAAATAAATTTTCCGTTTCCAATTTACCACCCCATATTAACGGAATACGAAAACGAATCGATGTGTTTCGTGGTAATGCGCGACCCATTATAAGTGCCATAAATTCATCCTGGGTCAGGTTCATAAATGCCAGTTCGTTTACCGAATCTGTTAACGATTCCATAAATTCGTGACATAATTTTTTATATCTGGAAAACCAATCAGAATCAACACGGCTGGGGCTTGGGCGGAATTCCATTACCGGCATATCGCCCATATTCATATTGGCCAATCGTGTCTGGGCAGATTCAAGATTCAGTTGCATCAGATTTTGCCTATGTGTGTTATGACGGCGTCAATGTATTGTGAATACGCGTCGAACATTCCGTCGTCGTCCGCCGCCAATGGTGGGTTTGGATTTTGTCGGATATATTCGCGAACCTGATCAATGCTGTTAAACATCATTATATCTGTGAATTCAGATGTTGGCGCATCGGGCGCATTTATGACAAAACCGTTTATTTCTATGCTTGTTTCGTCCAATGTGTCGGAAAATATCTGTTGAAATTTTTCAATGATTGTACGTACATCAGTCGTTTTAAGCCCAACGCATCCAATCCACATCGTTTCATTTGCACCAATTGCAATTAATGTCGTTTGTAATGTGCCAATTCGTGGATTGGGCTTTACAGTGTATCCCGCGGCAATGAATATTTCGCGCAAGGCCGCGGCATCTGCGTCAATGTTATTTGATTGGGGGGGCGGTGATGATGATATTCTTTGTGTCGGTTGTGATGATGTATAATTGCCGTTCAAAGTTGGTAATACCAAACGAGGTGGCCGAGCGTTGGCGCCCGGGATAGTCTTTGGGGCCGATGTTTGTGCCGGGGGTAATTCGGCGGGTAATATATCCAATGTTGACGCGTCGGGGTTTTGGGGTGTGATTGACGGATTGTCGGTGGTTTCCTTGTTAATAATATTGGATACGTGCATAATCGGAAGGCGTATTTTTCGCATACGTGGACGCAATATCAGGTACAGACCAAATATTGTTATAAAAATTGTTGTTGCCACAGATATGTAAAATCCCGTCTTGATAGGCGTACGTGCGGCCTGCATCGATGCGACATACCCCCAATGTGATGCGGAAAATATGTCAAAACCGAATACCGTATTAAACCAAAAGCAGGCACCCAATGTTACGGCCAGTAACCATAATATGCACAATAATATATTATCAAAACGTATTCTCATTTGATTTCAATTATATCATATTTGTGATAAAGTAAAAAGTGCAATGATTGATGTGGATAATATTCTTGAAGTTTTTTCTGGTGGGGCACTGTGGTGCGGGGCGGGCGATGATGCAACTGATTTGGCCCAGGCCGCATCAATCGCGTTGGAACGCGGAATAAATACTATATCGGTGGTGCCGGGGGCGGTTGGTATTTTGTGGCCGTGGCTGGAAAATAAAAATGTACGAATATTGGCGCGGTTTTATCTTAAAAGCGCGGATGTTGCAAATATATCTGATATGGTGGAAAGTATAAATCAGACATTTAAACAGGGGGCGGATGGGGCACAAATATTTGTCGATGTACGTGATTTGGACGGGTTCGTTTCACAGTTATATTTAATACGTGATGATCTGTTTTTTAATAAAACGCTTTTTGTCGGAATGAATATAAGTGAAATAGGGCCGTTTGATTGGCCCCGGATATATGCCGCGTTAAATAAATTGCGGGCGACGGGATTGATATTGGCAATGGTGCGCGATGATGGTAATGCGTCCGATTTCGTCGGACGGGTATATGCCGCATTGAATGATTGGAAAACAGATTTTGATATGGAATTGGATTTTATCGTTGGAAAAAATTTATCAAGAATAGAACAGGTGCAACGTTTAATCCAATCAATGTGTCCAGAATTGGCGTCGCGTGTAAGATTTTTTATTAATCCCCAGACGCGCGGATAATCATATATTTCGGTGTCGTTGTGCCGGCCTTGTTCTTTTGTTGATAGCGTGTGTGAATTGTCTGTATGTCGGGCGTATGTGCATCCAGCGCGGTTTTTGTTACCTGGTTTTGAATCCATTCAAAATATTCCCAGTGGTCTGTGCCAATTATAATTTCGCCGGATTTGGTTAAATGTGATGCCAACATTTTTATAAAATCGGCTTGTAATAAACGACGTTTTTCGTGTCGTGACTTGGGCCAGGGGTCGGGATGCAGAATCCAAATTTGTTCAAATTTCGAATCGGTTTGGCGTAAAAAATCACGTACGTCATCGGCAAAAATTCTGATGTTTTTATATTCGTTGCGAATCGCACCTGTGTCATCCGTTATGGCGGACAACAGTGATGCAACACCGTTCATAAATGGTTCTGCACCAATCACTGTTTTATCCGGGTTTTGCCGGGCAATTTCACGTAAATGTTCGCCCGCACCAAAACCAATTTCCAATATTTTACCGGTTTTTCCCGGTAAATCATTTGGAAAAATTGTCGGTAAAATGGCGTCAATCAGCATCGTTTGACGGGCGGACAGTTTCTTGCCGTGACGGCGGCCAAATGTTCTTATTTCTTGTTTTTCCATATATTTAGTATAAAATTCAAAAGTTAAGAAAACAAGAGTTTATAAAATGACCGATTTTCCAAAAGTTATTAAATGTGATGATTTTGTGTTGGAAAAAATTATACCGTCATTTGATAATGCACGTAAAATTTTTGAAATCGTTGATTCTCAGCGTGAATTTTTGTCTGAATTTTTGGATTGGGTCGATGTATCAAATTGTCCAGAAGATATGTATATGCATATGTACAAGGTATCCAAGGCCGATAATGGTTCTTATTATATCATTTATAATGGCGACATAGTGGGCAATGCCGGGGTTGATATAAGTTCCAAGAAAAATAAAATTGCAGAAATTGCGTATTGGTTATCGCGTGATTATAATGGGCGCGGAATAATGACGCGTGCCGTGCGTGCACTGGAAAATTTTGCCTTTGAAAATATGGATGTTAACAGAATAGAAATTATTATGGATGTTAAAAATGTGCGCAGTTCCGCCGTTGCAAAGCGTTGTGGATATGTTTGCGAAGGTGTGCGTCGCAAGAGTTATATGTTTCGTGGCGAATTGTGCGATGTGTTTACATATTCAAAATTAAAATCAGAATGGGAAAAGGAAAATAAAAATGCGTAAAGGTTTATCACCGGAATTAATTGCACGCGTGTTGGGTGGTGCGCCAAAATATACACTGGATGAGTTAGAGGTAAAATATCCACCACGTAATTTGCCAGATGGTGCGTTTGTAACCCGATTCGCCCCCAGCCCAACGGGGTATATGCATTTGGGTGGCCTGTACCAGGCATTGATTGATAATAAATTGGCATATGATACCGGTGGCGTTTTTATGTTACGTATAGAGGATACGGACACCAAGCGCGAGGTTGCAGATGCCGTTAAAATCATAGAAGATTCTATGCATAAATTTGGCCTGAAATATGATGATGTACCCGAATATGGGCCATATTATCAATCGCAACGGCGTGATGTTTATCACAGTGTGGCGGCAGATTTGTTGGCGCGTGGTTTGGCGTATCCGTGCTTTTTAACCGCGGATGAGATGGAACGCATTCGTGAAAATCAAAAGGCCGCGGGATTTGCAACCGGCATTTATGGTGAATTTGCACGCGACCGCGATATAACCGATGATGAAATTGTTCGTCGTTTGGATGCCGGCGAAACACCATCTGTTCGTTTGTATTCAACCGGCAATCCCCAGCAACGAATTTTCTGTAAAGATGCCGTGCGGGGTTCAATTGGATTCCCGGAAAATAACGAAGATATTGTTTTAATTAAATCAAATGATGGTTTGCCAACATATCATTTTGCACATCTGTGTGATGATCACTTTATGCGCACAACGCACGTTGTGCGTGGCGAAGAATGGTTGCCGTCGTTCCCGTTGCATATCCAATTGTTTCGGATGATGGAATGGACGCCGCCGGTATATATTCATACATCAACAATTGATAAAATTGATGCGGATACAGGCAAACAACGTAAATTGTCCAAGCGTCACGATCCCGAGGCAAATGTTGCATTTTTCTTGGCCGATGGTTGGCCGGTCGAATCGGTCTTGGAATATCTGGGGAATATTGCGGCATCTGGATATGAAGAGGCCAAATCCAAGGGACAGGTTAAAAATATTTGGGAATATCCATTGAAACCAAAAAAAATACCCATTTCTGGCGCGTTGTTTGATATGCGTAAACTTGAATGGTGGGCGCGCGAATTTATTGGAACATTGCCGGTTGATGAACTGGTGCGGCGTGTGACAACGTGGGCGGATGAATATGATTTACAGTGGGCCGCCAGAATCGCAAATGCCCCAGAATATTTGAAAAATATTTTGGCCATTGAACGCGATAACCCAAAACGTATTCGCAAGGATTTTATTACCTGGAAACAAACTTTGGAAGAGGTGGCTTATTTCTGGGATGACTTGTTTGCGCCAAATGCAGAATATGTGTTTAATCGCGATTTGTTGGGTGCTTTTTTAGAGAGTTTTGACATTTGTGACGATAAAGACACTTGGTGGAATAAAATTGTTGCGATTGCCACAGATGCGGGGGTAAAAAATGGTGATGTGGCAATGAATCTGCGGGTGGCGGTGACGGGGCGTACGAATACGCCCGATTTGTATTCTGTTATGCAGGTTATGGGCGAGGCGCGTGTTAAATCGCGGGTGGGGGATTTATTAAAATGACCAAAACAAAACAGATGGTACGACGTCAATTGAAAGATGTTAAATCTGATTCGCGTGCGAATCGGTTGTTGCGTTTTTTGCGCGCAATGGGCCTGTTCCGGTGGGAACGTGTCAGTACCAAGTCAGAAGAGGTTTTAAATATTTTAACACACGGAATTGGAATTGGACTGGCTATTGCGGGGTTAACATTGTTGGTTGTGTTTGCCGCATTGGCGCATAATCCGTGGGCGGTTGTGTCGTGTGCCATATTTGGTGTGACGATGATAACGCTGTATTTTGGATCCACAATGTGTCACGCAACAATTGGTCGGCGTGGTGAATGTTTTTTTGAAGTGTGGGACAGTGTTGCCATTTATGCGTTGATCGCAGGTACATATACGCCGTTTTTATTGGTAAATTTACGCGGTGCATTGGGGTGGAGTGTGTTCGGTATATTGTGGGCCATTGTGATATTTGGGGCCATCGTTAAAATGCACAATCCGCATAACCAGCCAAAGTGGGTTGTTGGACTGTATTTGCTGATGGGATGGACGTTGCTGTTTATATTGCCGGCAATGTTGCATAATATACCGCCACGCGGTTTATGGTTTATTTTGGCGGGTGGATTGTCGTATTCGTTGGGGGTAATTTTTTACTTGTGGCGACGAATGAAGTATTCGCACGCAATTTGGCATTTGTTTGTAATCGGGGGCAGTGTGTGTTTCTTTTTTGCGGTGCTGTTTGGGTGTATAATTGATTTTTAATGCGTTGACATTTTGTAAAATTGGTACTATTATTTATTTCGTTATGAAAAAATATTGTGTTTTCTTTATTACAACAACTACAACCCCCGCGGGGGTGTAGATTCTGTTTGCGGTTTTATCCGCGTAATGCAATAATTCACATAAACAATTCAATCATTACTTTTTTATAACAATAAGGATTTTTTATTATGTCATATCCAATCGAAACGATTCGTCATTCTTTGGCACACGTAATGGCGGCGGCGGTACAAAAATTGTATCCGGATGTTAAGTTCGCAGGTGGGCCGGCAATCGAAAATGGTTTTTATTATGACTTTGATACTGAACACAGATTTTCCGAAGATGATTTTGCAAAAATCGAAAAGGAAATGCGCGAATTAATTAAATCAAATGGACGCTTTGAACAACGTGATGTATCGTTGGACGAGGCCAAGCAAATATTCGCAAACCAGCCATATAAAATGGAATGGTTAAATGAATACGATGCCGCGGGTGAACAATTGTCCATCTATACATTTCGTGATTTTGTTGACCTGTGTCGTGGACCACACGTGGAATCATCCAAAGATTTGCCACGCGATGCGTTTAAAATTCGCAATGTCGCCGGTGCATATTGGAAAGGTGACGCAAAAAATAAAATGCTGCAACGTATTTATGTTGATGCCTTTGCCAGCAAAGAAGAATTGGACGCGTTTTTGAAAATGCAGGAAGAGGCCGCCGCACGCGATAATCGGAAATTAGGTAAAGATATGGATTTGTTCCATTTTGAACCGGATTATGCACCGGGGGCGGTATTTTGGCACGACAAGGGATATAAAATTTATCGTAAATTAATCGAATATATTCGTCATCGTCAGGAACGTGCCGGTTATCAAGAAATTTCAACGCCGGCCGTTATGGATCGGTCGCTGTGGGAACGCAGTGGGCATTGGGCCAAGTATGGTGAACATAATTATTCTGGGAAAACCCAAGATGGTAAAACGTTCTGTGTAAAACCTATGTCGTGTCCGGGGGGGATGTTGGTATTCGGACAGGGAATTAAATCATATAAAGATTTGCCAATGTATTTGGCCGAATTTGGCAAGGTTAATCGGTACGAGGCCGCGGGCGGTTTGTCGGGCCTGATGCGGGTGCGCGAATTTACCCAAGATGATGCGCATATTTTCTGTACCGAAGAACAGTTAGAAGAAGAGGTTGTAAAAATCCTGCGTTTTATCAAGGATATTTATGCTAAATTCGGGTTTGATAAAATTTCTATGAAATTGGCAACGCGTAAAGAATCGGAATTTCGTATCGGTTCAGATGAAATTTGGGACAAGGCCGAAGGTGCATTAAAGCACGCACTGGATGCAAATGGTATTGAATACGAAATTGCACCGGGGGATGCCGCGTTTTATGGACCGAAAATTGATAACTATCTGAAAGATGCGTTGGGACGTACGTGGCAGTGTGGTACCGTGCAACTGGATATGAATCTGCCGGAACGTTTTGATTTGTCATATATAGGCGAAGATGGTGAAAAGCATCGCCCAATTATGTTGCATCGTGCAATGTTGGGGTCAATTGAACGCTTTATGGGCATTTTGTTGGAATCAACCGGGGGGAATCTGCCGCTGTGGCTGAGTCCAGAGCCGGTGGTTGTAACCCCGATTTCAGAAAAATTCCGTGATTATGCCATCCAGGTGGCAGATGCTTTGCGTGATGCGGGCGTCTATGCGCGGGCCGATTTGCGTGATGAAAAGGTAAATTATAAAATTCGTGAATTGTCATTGGCAAAGACGCCTATTATTGCCGTCGTCGGTGAAAAGGAAATGGAAAATAAAACCGTGACTTTGCGGCGACTGGGGCTGGAAAAACAGGAGAATTTGCCACTGGACGAATTTGTTTCGCAAATGCGTGATGCGGTTAAATTACCGGCATAGGATGTAAAAAAATATGGCGCGGCGTGTCCGCGCCATTATAATATTATGTGTAATCAAAGGAAGGTGTAATGAAAAAAGTAATATTATTATTGGCAATTGTTGTCGCGCCAATGGTGTTGGCGGGGTGTGCTTCTTCGTGCGAAACAGAACCAATTGTGGAAGAAAACCATAAATTAATTGTGCCGCCAAATTTTGGTCAAATGCCACAGTAATTTGTATTACATAATCTTTGGAAAATACGCTTTTTTATGGTATAATATGTCCAAAGAACTATGGGGGAATCCTGATGAATAATGATGATAATTTGGATTTATTGGATTTAAATGATGACGCAGATTCTACAGATGCGTTACCGGATGCCGCGCCATTTGCGGCGCCACGTGCCAAAAAACCGTGGTTGTTGATCGCGGTTGGGGTGCTGATAATCATATTGGCAACGTATGTCATTATTCGTATTGTTGGCGATGATTCGGGTTCTTCGATGGAGGTTGATTTAGATGCACCGGCCGTAATTGTTGATGGTGGTGATCCAAATGCGCCATTGATTGTGCCGGCACCGGGGCCACAGCCCGCGGGGGCCACCGCTAATGTTGCGGCGCCACAGCCGGTTGCACCGGGGGTACAGCCCGCACCACAGCCCGTCGTACAACCCGCGCCGGTACCGCCACAGCCCGCTGTGCAAAATACAACGCCGGGGGTTCCCGTTCGTGTAATAGAAGATAGAAAAGATGTAACATTTGATCCAGATAAGGCCCAGGCCGCGGTAAAACCTGCGCCCGCACCGGCGGCGACAAAGCCAGCCACGAAACCCGCAGCAAAACCGGCCCCAAAGCCCACCGCCCAGCCTGCGCGTCGTGCAACCCAACAGGCCCAGCGTGCCCAGACCGCACCGCGCACATTTGCCTGGTATGCACAGATTGGATCATACAGTACACGTGCCTTGGCCGAGAGTGGACAACGGCAACTGCGTGCGGCACATCAAAATTTATTTAATGGGCATCAGTTTGTAATCTTGGCGGCGGTGTTGCCAAATGGAAATACTGCGTACAGATTGCGTGTCGGATTTAATGCGGCGGCGGATGCAAATAATTTTTGTCGTAATGCCAAGGCCGATGGTCTGGAATGCTATGTCACCAAATAATGGAATAGGGGTATAGATTATGTTTGGACGTTTTGGATGGGCCGAAATACTGGTTATTGTTGTGCTGGTGCTGATATTGTTCGGATCCAGTAAAATACCAGGTATGATGAAAAATTTGGCCGATGGGATAAATACGTTTAAAAAAGAAATAAAAAACAAACCTGTAAAAAATGTTTCAGAAACGGGTGGGACGGTAAAAAAATCGGCAAAAAAGCCGGTAAATGCCGGCAAGGTTGCAACAACACGACCGGTGGCGAAAAAGAACGCGGGTCGTGGCGCAAAAAAATAATTGATGTTTCGTAAAAAATGGGGGCCGGGTTTTCCCGGCCTTTTTTATTTTTTATAAAAAATCCCCATCTTTATGATGGGGCGGATTTATTTGCGTTTTTCGTATTCTTCCTGTTCGTCGACCGTCATAGTCGCCAAGGGACGGGCCAACATACGTGACAGACCGATTTCTTCACCAGAAACAACACTGTATCCGTATGTGCCGTTTTCAATGCGTTCCAATGCGGCGTTTATTTTTTTCAACAGGTTATTATCACGTTCAGACATTCGCAAATTCATTGTGATTTCTTGTTCAAATGTCGCATTGTCCGATTCGTCACCAACACCGGCATTATCCGATTTTTCAGCAATACGAACCGCATTCAATGTCGAATCAGCATCGTGTAATAATTCTTCTTTTTGGGCAGTTAATAATTGATAGAAATATGCCAATTGCTGTGGGCACATATATGGCTCAGACTTTTTGGGGGTATATTTTGGTGGCAATTCCAGTGTTTTATAGTTTTGTGCTGACATTTTAGGATCCTTTTAGTTCACGTATCCAATCCATAAGGGTTTCTTCATCCATAAGGCCGGTTCGTGCCTCGACCAGGTCGTTGCCACGAAATGCCAATACGCTGGGGATGCTGCGAATGCCGTATTTAGCCGGCGTTCTGCGGTTTGATTCGTCAATTTCAAATTTTAAGAATTTTACATCTGGTACTTTATCTGATACAGATTCAAAGATGGGCCCAAACATACGACACGGACCACACCAAGGTGCCCAGAAATCAACCAATGTTATCCCAGAACCCATTAACGATTCAAGTGTTGCATCTGTTGCGTGTTCTAATGCCATCTTTTGCTCCTTCCTTGTTGATATTTTTCACGAGTGTATTATAATCGCCACAAAATGCAAGAGAAATCATAAAATGAATAAAATCATATACTTAGATGCCGCCGCCAGTGCACTGAAACCCGAATCTGTTATTCGGGCGGAAATGGACTTTTTGCGCGAATCGTATGCAAATGCAGGACGTGGAATTTGTGCACGCGCCAGTAATGTAGACGATATGATTGCAAATGCGCGTGCGTGCGTGGCGCAGTTTATAAATGCAAGACCAGAACAGATTGTTTTTACGTCTGGTACAACAGATGGTATGAACAGAATTGTACATATAATAAGTGATCGTGTGTGCGATGCGGGGATAAAAAATAAAACTGTGATGGTGTCTGATTTGGATCATCACAGTGCGCGCCTGCCATTTGAATTGTTATATGATTCTGATTTGTGCAAAATTGTTTTGTGTCCAATGGATGAAAAATACAATTTGGTGTGTCCAGATTTACCACGCGCGGACGTTTTTGTTATAACCGCGATGTCAAATGTTATGGGAATGCCCCAAGATGTTGCCGGATTGGTTGACGCGGCCCGTAAAAAAAATCCAGATGTTATAACTGTTGTTGATGCCGCGCAATATGTTGTGCATAACAAAATTGATGTTCAAAAATGGAATTGTGATTTTATGTGTTTTTCGGCGCATAAAATAGGGGCCGATACGGGTTTGGGAATTATGTATATAAAAAATCCTGAACGATGGATAAGTCCTGATAAATTTGGTGGCGGAATGATTTCAAAAATAACGGGCAGTGCGGTTGAACATAATGTTACTTTTCAATGGGAAAATGCGCCGGCCAAATTTGAAGCGGGTACGTTGCCTTTAACGCAAATTATTGGGATGCCGGCGGCCATAGATTATTTATCTGCGAATCGGCCCAATCTGGATTTAATAAAATATTTATATGACAGATTGTCTGAAAATCCGCGGATAAAAATTATTACGCCACGTGATTCGACATTGTTTACTTTTTATGTGCCAGATATGCATATATTGGATTTTGGGGCCTATGTGGGCGCGCGTGGCGTGTGTTTGCGTGTCGGTAATATGTGTGCCAGTTGGATTCATAAGCGGTTGGGGGTGGTCGGTACTGCGCGTATTTCGGTTGGGGCGTGGAACACATTTGATGACGTTGTGTGTGCCGCAGATATAATAGAAGATGTGGTAAAAAAATTATGACGGAATTAACACGCGATAATGTTATTGATGTTTTAAGGTCTGTATATGATCCTGAAATCCCAGTAAATATTTGGGATTTGGGCTTGATATACGATATAGATATTTCAGATGCGGTCGTTACGATAAAAATGACATTTACCAGTCCGACCTGTCCAATGATGGAGGATTTGTTAACCCAGGTGCACGATGGGGTTGTAAATATTGCAGGTGGTCGTGATGTTAATATTGAACTGGTTTGGGATCCGCCGTGGGATTTATCGCGTATGTCGGATGCGGCACGACTGGAACTGGATTTAACCGAGCAGGGATGGTAATTACAATGTCGTATGATGAAATGAAAAATATTTTATCAATGATAACGGATCCAGCCGAGAAATTAGAGGTGGTTATTGATTTTGGGGCACATATGCCAAATGTTCCGGATTCAGCAATATGCAGCGAAATTGTTGGATGTGCGTCGCGTGCGGAAATTTGTCGTGATGGGAATCGATTTTATGGACGGGCCGATTCGGCATTGGTGCGTGGTATTGTTGCAATTATTGTCGCGATGGTTGATGGTAAAACGCCGGCGCAAATAAAAGAAATGGATTTGGCGGGCGAATTTGCGTCTTTGGGTATAAAACTTGGAATGGGACGCTTGGGCGGTGTAAATTCTATGATTAGTTTTTTAAAAAAATTGTGATAATATTACTATGATTAAGCGAGGGCGGATATGGGCGAGGCGAAAAAAATGTTGCGGATTGGGTTGGTGGCGGTTTGCCTGGTGTTTATGTTGTCCGCCGTGTTACAGGTTTGTTACCGTACCCAGAATAAAGTTCGAAATCGTGTTCGTTCGCAAATTGTTCAAACACAACAAGATATTGCCGCGGCCCAGGCAGATTTTGCATCGTACGTACGTCCGGAAATTTTGCGTAATATGGTAACCGGGGTGTATCCACAGGCCGAAGCAATCAGTTTTCATAAGTATGTTTCTGTATATGATTTGCCGGTCAGGACGGATGATGGGACACAACAATAAATGTTCGAAATAGGCAGAGATATTTTTAAGCACGGTTTTGTTGGGGCGGATGGCGATCGCCGGGGACGGCGGCGTATGCGAATCGTTTATTATTTCTTTGTTGCCGCATTCATTTTATTTATTTTGCAAACGTTGCGATTCGGTATCCAGGGAACAGACCGGGCACGTCGGGCCGGTGCGGATGGTGTATGGATGGCGCAACGGGCGGATATAGTGGATCGTAATGGTGATATTTTGGCAAAAAATATTATGTCGGGACATATAACTTTGCGACCACCGTATGTTGAAAAGCCCGATGAAGTTGCGCAAACAATACATCAAATTTTGCCGTATGAGTATACATTGAACCAGGCGTTCGATTTGGTTAATTCAGGACGTAAATTTATATATGTGAAAAAATATGCATCCGCCACCCAGCGCGAAGTGGTGGAAAATGCCAAATTAGTCGGGCTGGAGATAGAGGCAGAACAAAAACGGCGCTATCCAAAACGCAGATTGTTTTCGCACGTAATCGGATTCGTTGGACGTGATGGATATGGGTTGGAGGGGGTTGAACGTACGTATGATGATTATTTGCGGGAAAATACAGATCCGTTGCAATTGTCGTTGGATGCACGTATCCAGGCCGTATTTTATGACCAGTTATCTATCGCAATGCAAAAATATCGGGCGCGGGCCGCGATGGGAATGTTGATGAATTCACGTACAGGTGAAATGATTGCGATGGTTTCTTTGCCGGATTATGATCCAGAAAATATAAATCTTGATCCGGCATCAAACCGTATGTTTATGCCACTGCGCGGTGTGTTTGAAATGGGGTCTATATTTAAAATATTTAATACGGCAATGGCGATGGAAAATGGTATTGATAAAGAATACTATGTTGCAAAACCCTTTGAAATTAAAGATAAATTTGGGCGTGTTGCCGCACGTATAAGTGATGTTCGCAGTTTTAAACCGCCGCGCCCCAATCTGACCATAGAAGAAATTATGCTGCATTCCTGTAATGCGGGCAGTGCGCAAATTGCGCTGGATTTGCCGGATGGAACGCAAAAAGAATTTTTTCATCGGTTGCATTTGGATGAAACGTTAAAGTTGGAGTTTGGTACAACAGAACGGCCCTTGATGCCCGCCAAGTGGGGGCCGGTTGAACGTGCTACTTTGTCGTTCGGACACGGGATTTCTGTGACGCCAATGCATTTGTTGTTGGCGGTAAATGCGATGACAAATGGTGGAATTTATATTTATCCAACATTGTTAAAGCGCGGTGTTGGGCCGGTGCGCGGTGAACGGGTTTTAGATGACGAAATATCATCGCGTCTGCGCCAGGTTATGTTTCATATTGCCGAAGAAACAGGTGGTAAAAAGGCACGTGTCGCCGGTATTCAAATTGGTGGAAAAACCGCAACCGCAGAAAAATACGAAAATGGTCGGGTTAATCATAAAAAGAATTTAACCGCCTTTGCGGGAATCTTTCCTGTTTCGGCGCCACAATATACGATTTTGGTTATTTTGGATGAACCAATGGGAACCGAAGAATCTTTTGGGTTGCGTACGGCGGCCTGGAATGCGGTGCCAACAACGGGAAAAATTCTTGATAGTATACTGCCGTTGCTATTTGAATAATTTTTGATTATAATTATCTCGATAAAAAATAAAAGAGTATATTGTGAAAAAGGTAGTTGATAAGTCCATACTGGGCCAGGTATGGGCCGTGGCGACGTATCCCGGGCAACAACAGGATGATCCGGGCAGTGCAGAGAATTTATTACAGAAAATTTTAATCAGCCGTGGAATATCGGATATGGCGGCAATGGAAAAATTCTTGAACCCCAGTATCAAGGAATATATGCCGAACCCATCCGTCTTGACCGATATGGATGTGGCCGCAAAAATAATCACAGACAGTATATTAAATAATGAAAAAATCGCAATTTATGGCGATTATGATGTTGATGGAATTACGTCGACCGCAATATTTGTAAAATATCTGCGGGCGTTGGGGTGCGATGTTGTTTGGCATTTGCCAACCCGTGAAGGTGAAGGTTATGGGCTGAATATTGGGGCAATTGATGAAATTGCACGTGATGGGGCGAAATTAATAATAACTGTTGATTGTGGTATCAGCGGCGTAGACGAGGTTGCATATGCTAAATCGCGTGGTTTACGTGTTGTGGTGACGGACCATCATTCGCCGGATTCTGTGTTGCCGGTTGCAGATGCCGTTGTTAACCCCAAACGGACGGATGATACATCTGGGCTTAATTATCTGGCGGGGGTGGGGGTCGCGTTTTTAACACTGGTGGCGGTGCGGCGGGAATTAAGATTGCGCGATTTGACACCGGATATGGCACGGCGTGTGGCGGATGTTAACCCAATGAACTTTATGGATTTGGTCGCATTGGGGACAATTTGTGATACTATGCCC
Source organism: uncultured Alphaproteobacteria bacterium (assembly GCA_944389495.1). Taxonomy (GTDB): domain Bacteria; phylum Pseudomonadota; class Alphaproteobacteria; order Rs-D84; family Rs-D84; genus Enterousia. The sequence continues at coordinate 68,769 of CALXMN010000002.1, forward strand.
TTGATCGGATTAAACAGGGCCTTGGTTGCAACAGGACTGAAGGTTTTGGGGCTGCGTAATAATTTGGGATTGCGTACTTTGATGGATGTTGCAGGAATTAAAACACCATCCGTATATGCCGCAGGCTTTGCAATTGGGCCGCGTTTAAATGCCGCAGGACGTTTGGATTCGGCCGCACCGGCGTTGGAATTGTTGCTGACCGATAATCCGTTGATTGCAAATGATTTGGCGCATAAATTGCATCAAATGAACCAGGACAGAATCGATATTCAAAATGCGATTATGTTGTCGGCTGGCGATATGGCGCAAAAGTGTTGTGATGCAGGACGATGCAGTTTATTTGTTTGTGGTGATAATTGGCACGGCGGTGTTATGGGAATTATTGCCGGTCGATTAAAGGATAAATATAATTTACCATCGTGTGTGGCAACCCGAACGGATGGGGTTATTAATGGTTCGGGACGTTCAATACCCGGGGTCGATTTGGGACGGATTATACACGATGCGTTGGCGGCGGGAATTGTTTCCGAAGGTGGTGGGCACGCCGCAGCAGCAGGATTTTCATTGGTTGCAGAAAACGAAGAACGGTTTTGTGAATTTTTAGAACAGGCGGTCAAAGATCAGTTAAATGGAAATATTCCGCACAGGGAAATTGTTGCAGATGCAGAAATCGATGCGGGTGGGGCAACGTTAAAATTGGTTAATAAATTAAGTTCTTTGGAACCATTTGGCCAGGGTAATCCAGAACCAACTTTGATTTTGCACGGCGCAACATTACGATATGCGACAACGATGGGGCACGGGGCACATCTGCGGGGGTGTGTCGCAACCAGTGCGGGAAATCAATTGGCATTTGTTGGGTTTAATTTGGTCGGAACGCCGGTTGGTGATTTTTTACTGGACGATGTAAACGCAAATACTAAAATAATGATGTTGGGAAAATTAAAGAGAAATGAATATAATGGACACGTAAATGCGCAATTCTTTTTGGAAGATATAGCAATATAAAAATTATGGCTGAAAATGATTTGAATCTTTTGTGCGAAAAAATACGGGACGCAAAAAGTATCTTGATTGCCGGACATAAAAACCCGGACGGGGATTCTTTGTGTTCTGTGTTGGCCTTGGCCGGATTGATAAAGCGGAATTTTAACAAGGATGCATTATGCGTGTATGATGGTAATGTGCCGGATATGTTGGACAATGTGCCGAATCGCAATCTGATGCATTATTATGGTCGTGTTGATTTGTCAAAATCATTTGATTTGGCTATCTTGGTGGATTATGGTACGCGAAACCATATTGGTGGGGTTATGCCCGCATTGGAATCGGCCGGTTTTGTAATTGAAATCGATCATCATAAAAATGATGATGTGGTTGGAAATTTGTGTCTTGATGATACTTCGGCCGCCGCCGTTGGCGAAATAATTTTTAATATCGCAACCAAGTTAAAATGGGACTTTGACGCGGATATTAATAATTTGATTGCAATTTCTGTATTAACAGATACAGGATATTTTAAATATGCGCACAGTGGAAATGTTCTGCGGATAATGGCCAAGTTGGTTGATGCCGGTGTTGATATAGAAAATATTTCAAATCTGTTGAATAATAAACCTCGTAAGTCCGTATTGACCGAGGCCGCAGTTACATCGCGTGCAGAATTCTTTTACCACGGACGTTTAGCGTTGGCCACAATTGATGCCAAAGATTATAAAAATCTGGATGGGCGTGGTGATACGATTTTATCCCTGTTGGGGCAAATAAAGGGTGTAGAATATATTGCATTGTTAAAGCGTCAAAAGGAAAATCAGACAGGGGTGTCTTTGCGCGGAAAAAATAAACCGGTTGATGATATTGCAAGTGCGCTTGGGGGTGGGGGGCATACTTTTGCGGCCGGGGCCGTTGTGCACGATTCGATTGATAATGTGCGGGTACGCATTTTGGATTTATTCAAGGGGGTAAAATGAGAAAATTGGTATCGGCAATTTTGGGAGTTGTTATCTGTATGCCCGCAGTGGCCGCGGTTGACGGCGCGGCGGTTGATACGGCGGAAAAATATTTAAATTCAATTACCGGATTGACGGGTAATTTTGTTCAGACCGCAAACGGGCGTCAAGAGAATGGAACTTTTTCAATGCTGCGGCCGGGACGGGTGCGGTTGGATTATGATAATATGCCGGTGCAATTGATTTCAGATGGACGTGATTTGTATTTCTTTGATAAATCTTTGGACCAGATTACAACCGTACCGTTAACCAGTACCCCCGCAGGTATTTTAATTCGTGAAAATATCGATTTGCAAAATGCAGATATAAATGTTATCGAAACCACAGATATGAATAAGACTTTTTCTTTAAAGATGAATTTGCGTGGCCAAGAAGGTATTGGAAATATGACCGTTGTTTTTGATAAAAATCCGGTCAAATTAAATTCTTGGACCGTGGTTGATGCAACCGGCGCGAAAACAGATGTTGCGTTTTCGGGGCTGGGGGTAAAAACAGATTTCCCATCGGATTATTTTCAAATTCAACATCACAGAACCGTCAGTACAAGTGGTGGCGATTCGTTTTATGATTAAAAATGTTTGGAATCAGTTGGCCTGAATTCTTGGTTATTTTGTTGGTGGCTGTGTTGGTTATTCCGGCACGCCTGTGGCCGGATGTGGCGCGATTCTTGGCGGGGGCCGTTAATTTTGTGCGCAAGTTGGTTTGGAAAATAACAGATGCATCGGAACAAATTAAGCAGCAAATTGATTTGGAAAAGCCAATTGATGATTTAATTAAGTCAACCACCGCAGATATGTTGGATGGAATTTCTGAGCCACTGAAAAAAATTAAAAATCAAAAAATAACATCTGCGCGCGTTGTCACACGCAAAAATGCGCCATCAAAACGTAAAAGCCGGGGGAAACAAAAATGAAACCGGTTACATCACGTATGACATTGGCACAACATTTTTCTGAGTTGCGGCGACGAATATTATGGACGCTTGCAATATTTATAATTGCACTTGTTGTGGGATGGTATTTGTCGCCGATGGTGCAACAATTGTTAACCGCGCCATTATTAAACGTTTGGCCGGATGGCGAATTGTTATATACCGGGTTGGCAGATGGTTTAATGATTCGGTTTTCGTTATCTGTGTTGTTTGCGTTGTTTATAACAACGCCGTTTGCACTGTGGCAGGTGTGGGCATATATTGCGCCGGGTTTGCATAAAAAGGAACGCAATGCTATATGGCCAATTTTAATTGCGTCGCCAATTTTATTCTTGGCGGGGGCGGCGTTTGCGTTTTATATACTGTTCCCTTTTGTTTTTAGTTTTTTTATAGAATTAAACCAGGCATCACCCGTGCCTTCGGTGGTTTTACCCGCCGCAACGGATTATTTAGATTTTTCAATTGGTATGTTAAAGGTTTTTGGTTTGGCGTTTCAGTTACCTTTGTTGCTGGTGTTACTGAATCGGGTTGGGGTTTTATCACGTGCCCGTGCCGTTAAAATGCGTCGATATGCAATTGTGTTTATTGTTATTGTTGCCGCCGTTTTAACACCGCCGGATGTCGTGTCGCAAATATTATTGGCATTGCCGATGTGGGCACTGTTCGAGGCAAGTTTGCTGTTTATGCGTGATGACGAAAATAGATAAAATTATTTTCTTTTTTGTGATATAATCGTTTTGTGAAAAAAATCTGTTTGTTTTTTATGGGCTGCGCAGCGCTGGCATTTGCCGCGTGTGATTTGCAGCCAAAAATATTATCTTTGCCGGATACGGTTGGCGAGTTTATTTCTGCGCGTTATCCTGCTTTGTTGGCCGATCCGGAAACACAGCCGGAAATTTATAATGCCGCGTCAACCGACTATGGTGTGTATGCATCGCCAACATTGTATGGTTCTGTGGATGATGCCCAGTATGTAGAGTATGCCAGTGTTAATGACTATATCGTGCCGCCGTCGGCAAATGTAATGTATGAAAATGCACCAACGGGTGCCGACGTTGATGCCGGGGGTGAAATTATTGTTGCAGACAACAAAGTAAATACCGCCACGGGTTCCATTGATTATTTACGTGTGCCTATGTACGGTGGCGTGACAACCGTACAATCTTTGTCAGAAATAACCGTTGCCGCGGGGGATACGCTGTTTTCATTGGCCCAGATGTACGGTACAACAACAGACGAATTAATTCGAATAAATAACCTTGTTGCACCGTATACGTTAACAGTTGGACAGAAGTTAAATGTTCCGGTTGCAACCCAGGCCGCCGCAGTTCAAACAATTTCTGTGCCGGCGCAACCAACGACCACAACACGTGTAGAATTACAGGAAATAACCGTTGCCGCGGGGGATACGTTATATTCTTTGTCGCGTAAATATTCTGTGCCGGTAAATGATTTGGCCGTTATGAATAATTTGTCCGCGCCATTTACGTTATCGGTTGGACAAAAGTTAAGGGTTCCAAACCTTAGCACCGCGCCGGTTCGCAGTACGGTTTCTGCGTCGGGAACAACGACGGTCGTTGCAGGTGGAAAAACGGCAGTGACGGAAAAGGCACCCGTGACCGCACAGACCAAGGAAAAAATATCTTCGGATCCAACGCAGAAGTTGCCGACAATCAGTGCGCGTTCTTCGTCTAAGTTTTCGTGGCCCGTTCAAGGAAAGATTTTGTCTGGTTATGGTGCAAAATCAGACGGGTTATTTAATGATGGTATTAATATTGCCGCCACACGTGGTACCGCGGTCAAAGCGGCAGAAAATGGTGTGGTTGCATATGCCGGAAATGAAGTTAAGGGAATGGGAAATTTGATTATTGTCCAACATTCTGGGGGATGGATGACGGTTTATGCACATTTGGATTCTATGACGGTGCGACGTGGAACCAAGGTAAGTGTTGGACAAAAAATTGGTACGGTCGGCGAAACGGGTAAGGTTGATCAGCCGCAATTACACTTTGAAATTCGCAAAGGAACCAAGGCGTATAACCCATCGTCATATTTGAAAAAATAATTGTAAAAATGCTGTATGTGCATTGTTTCCTGGGGTGGGGTGTCTTAATTGGTTCCCAATTGTTTAAATAAAAAACCGCGTTGCGGTTTGTTTTTTTTTGGTGGGCGCACAGGGACTCGAACCCTGGACCCACTGATTAAGAGTCAGTTGCTCTACCAACTGAGCTATGCACCCGGGTCCAATATATTTTATTTTCTGACCCGGCAATTATAGACCTTTTTTTGTCAAATGCAAGAGTATTTAATCGTTTTTAAAAATTGTGTGCGGTTGTGGCGGGGCTATTAAAATAGGCAGCCATACCTATGTAAAATTTAATATGGCTTTGATAAAATCAATATGTTGACATAAAAACTTGAAACAACAAAAACCTGATAAAGGAGAGAGAAAATGAAAAAAATAGTTATATCAACACTGGCGGTGCTGATTGCGTGTCCGGCATTTGCCGCAGGAACCAATCCGTATAACAGCAGTTGGCAATTATTCGGCTTGGATCCGTATATTGGATTGCGTGGTGGTGCCAGTTATTCCAATTTAAACTATAGCTTTAATGATCACAAGGAAACAGTATCAGATATGGTGTTCCAGGGGCGGGCTGCATTGGGGTTGGAAATATGCGATACCGTGCGTTCCGAAATAGAATGGTCTATATACAGCAAGGCCAAGGATAGCGCAAATTTCGGTACGGTTGGCGATGTTAATATAGAAACAAAAATGCAGACATTGTTATGGAATACGTATTGGGAATTTGGCGGTTACCAAGTTGTACGTCCGTTTATTGGACTGGGTGCCGGTGTAGCATTTACCGATGTAAAACGTGAAGTTCCGGCCATCGGTCATCACAGCGAAAGTAAAACGCGCTTTTCTGCGATGGGATCGTTGGGTGTAACATTTGATATGGAACGCTTTGCGGTTGATATTGCGGCGCGTTATAACTATGTCGATATTAACTCTGGTTTGCATAATTTTGGTGGCGATATTGGTATCAGATTTATGTTCTAGGGTGAATGGGAATTGCACATTTATACTGTGTGTGAACATCGTCGAATTTCGGCGATGTTTTTTATGATAAAAACGCGCTGTGTGCACGATTCCCTGGGGCTTGTGATTTCTATCCTGTGGCGTGTTGTGGTTGGTAATTGATACAATTTTAATCGTAAAATTTAACAAAAAAGGAGGTTGAATAATGGCTGGGGCGGGAAAAAGTTCTGTTCGGCGTCGTGCGGCGAATACAAATGTTTATCTGATTGGGTCGGGTATAGGGTCTTTGGCGGCGGCGGTATATTTAATACGGGATGCCAAGGTTCCAGGTGAAAATATTCGTATATTTGATGCTTTGGACACAGATGGCGGCAGTTTGGATGGGGCCGGTGATGCACGGCGTGGATTTTTAATTCGCGGTGGACGTATGCTTAATATACCAACATACGAATGTTTCCAAGACATTATGACGGCGGTACCATCCGAGGAGTTTGATGGAATTTCTGCTGAACAAGAATTTTTGAATTATAACGAAGAGTTTAAAACGCACGCAAATGCCCGTTTGGTGGATAAAAACGGAAAACGAATCGATGTTAATCAAATGGGCTTTTCTGCGGATGACAGAATAGATATGGAAAAACTGGTGCTGATGGAGACAGAAAAATCGTTGGGTGCAAAACGAATCGATCAGGTCTTTGGTGCACATTTTTTTAAAACAAATTTTTGGTATATGTGGCAAACGACTTTTGCGTTTCAACCTTGGTCCAGTGCGGCGGAATTACGTCGGTATATGATACGGTTTATGCACGAATTTCCGCGTATACACACATTGGCGGGGGTCGCACGCACCGCATATAACCAACACGATTCCGTGGTTAAGCCAATTGTGGATTGGTTGAAGGGCCAAGGTGTACAAGTTATCTTGGGGGCGCGTGTTACGGATATTTTGTTTGATCAAACAAAGCGTGGGGAGTATGTCGCGACACTTATTGAATATACTCAACGTGGTAAAAAGCACACGATTAATGTTTTACCGACGGATATCGTTACGTTTACAAATGGCTGTATGACGGATAATTCAAACCAGGCAACAACCGATACAGTTGCAAAATATGAAAAAGATGTTGAAGCGCCATCTTTTGGATTGTGGCGCAAAATTGCAAATGGACGGCCGGAATTTGGCGACCCAGATGTCTTTTGTGGGCGGCCAGATGAAACAATGTGGATGTCTTTTACGGTTACAATTAATAATAATCCGCAGTTGTTGGATTATATTCAGCGCTTTACGCATAATCATCCGGGGGGCGGGGCGTTGGTTACGTTCAAGGATTCTGCGTGGCGGTTGTCTTTTGTCGTGGCGCGTCAGCCACATTTTAAGAACCAACCAATGGATACACAAATATTCTGGGGGTATTCTTTGAATATGTTTGTTAATGGTGACTTTGTCAAAAAGCCGATGTACAAATGCACCGGGCGCGAGATTATAACCGAACTGATGGGGCATTTGCATATCGATGCCAAAAATCAGGCGGATATGATGCGCGGACTTATCTGCAGAACATCGATTATGCCGTATATTACCGCAGAATTTCAGCCGCGAAAGCCCGGTGATCGACCACCGGTTATACCGCGTGGATATGAAAATTTTGCCTTTATCAGTCAATTTGCCGAGGTGCCAGATGACGTCGTTTTTACGATGGAATATTCTGTACGTGCCGCCCAGCGGGCCGTGTATTATTTGATGGGGGTTGATAAAGATTTAACACCCGTCAGTCGACATCAATATTCGCCACGAACAATGTTAAAAGCATTCTTGAAATTGCATAGTTAAAATCGCGCTGGATGCATATATTCCTGGGGTTGCAGGAATTCAAACCTGGCGAAATATGCAAAAAAATATTGTACAATATATTTCGTAACCATAAGGAAAAAAAGGAGACCTTTATGAAAAACTTGATCAAAAAAATGTTAACCCTGTCATCTGTTTTGGGTGTTATTGTGTTGTTGTCTGGGTGTGCCGGTTGTGGCCAGAAAAAAGCAAAACCGCAACCAAAGCCCAATCCACAACCAACTGAAACCGTTGTATTCTATCAGACGTATGAAGATTCGGATGTAAGTCGCGTTCACGCAAGAATGTATACCCACAGCAGTCACGGCGGTGAATCCAGAATGGGGGAAATTAAATTCTTGGAAACAGATGCAGGTTTAAAGATGGAAGTTGATTTGAAAGATTTGCGTCCGGGCAAAGTTTATACCGTTCGCGTCCATCAATGCAGCAGCTGTAACAACAACAGTATGTGTTGTGACAAAGAACCAATGTCCGTTAATTTGCCAACGCTTAGTTCGCAACAGGCCGGCGGTCATTTAAAGGAATCGTTCATTATTCGCGGTTTGACGGCGGAACAGTTGAATAATGCAAAAATTTATTTGGAACGTGATGGCGGTTACAAGGCCGGATGGGGAACGCTGAAAAAGGGTGCGTTATAAAGTGTTCGGCATAACCAGTTGGTAAAAAATTGCCCCAGATATATTTTTTGGGGCATTTTTTTAATAAAAACACTTTAAGAAAAGATTCTTATATGTTAACATTATTTACGTGGATGTAAGATGGACGATTTTTATTACTTCTGTTTTCTTGGCATCGGTACAGGGATATGCGAATGCCAGTGTTGATTTTATTGGCAATAATAACTTTGATCCCGTGTGGGAGGTTGCCAATGATATTTATATTCCCGATTCGGTCGTTATCAATGTTGATGACATAAAAATACTGAATTCTGTTAATATAGTTAATTATGGTTTGGTTTATGGCAATGTAAATGTTTGTCCTGGGTGTGATGTGTATATTAAAAATGCGGGATATGTCGGGGCAAACTTTTCTGTGCCGGATGATGCGCGTGTGATCCAGAAGATAGATGATGTTACAGATATAAATTCAATTAATGTTGATGGAAATTTTCAAGTATGGGTCCAAGGTGTCGATAAAATTTCTTTGGATGGGTTGATGGATGTTTCGGCCAATGCTGATAAGATTGTTTTGACCGATGCAGGTGTGGCGTTGGGTGCGGGCGATATGGGCATTTTTAATTCTCCAGATGCACCAGAAATAGAATTGCGTGGTAAAATATCGCTGTATCTTGATGAAATTAATCCAGATGGAATGGTGTTGTCCAATGTTTATGGTGATGGCGCGATCCAGGTCGTTGCGGAAAATCTTGATCCTATGTATCGTTTGGTTCCGCGTTTGACCGGAAATTCTTTATACATAGATGTTGTTCGTGACGAAGACTATTCCAAGGTTTTTGATGATTCAACGGGATCGATTCTTGATGACCTGCGCCAGGAAAATCCAGATGATGAATTGTTAGGTGCATTGGATTCGGCACAAAATGCAGATGAGATAAATTCTGTTATCGCGCGTTCTGGACGATTAAACCCGATAAATTTAATGCGGTCGGTGCGTTTGTTTAATTCTTTTGAAATGTCGCGGCAGGGTTTAGATAGTACCGGAATTGGAATTGCACCAATGTTTATGTTTTCAGATGATTTTAATCTGTTTGGTGCCACAATCGATGGTGCATATGCGTTGTCAAATAATTTCAAGATGTATGCATCTGTATATGCGGCCGGTATGAATTTTGATGATGGTTTGGATGTTTATGAAAGCGCGCTGTATGGCGGAAATGTGCACATAGCGTATAATTATGATGTTTTGTTTGCGCGTGCAATTGGTGGAATTACGATTGCCGATTTTGACATCGGTTCTGTTTTTGATGGAAACAAATTTGTTTCAGATCCATCGGGGCTTGCATTATATGGTGCCGCAGATCTTGGTATAAATCTGAATGTCATAGATGCTTTGGTTGTGTCGCCGTTTGTTCGGGTTGGATTCGATTATGCAAAAATACTTGATGTGTATGATTCCGATTTTATTACGGGGGCCGGATTGGATGCGATGTTTAATGTTGATGGATATGATATTAAATATCGTTATGGACTTGGGCTTGGCGTGGATACGCGTGGTTGGTTTAATGCAACGTTGCGTATGGATATTTTGTCGGCGACGGACGGGTTTGGTGGTAATGTGAATGTTGGTCTTGTTGGCGATGATGATGGAAACATCGGGTATGTTGCACGTGTCGGTGCAAAAATGTCTTTCTGAGAAACAACAGGTGGTTTTATTTAACGATTTTTCCGCGTAAAGAAGCCTTGTTTGCGGCGGTAAATTTAATATTTGCCAATTGGGGGGCAGGTGCGTCGTGCGGCGTGTCGGTTATGCACGGTTGCATATACGGCGTACGGTATACCAGATGACGACCGGTTTTGTCGGGGCCTTCTAGCATACAGGGCAGGGTTTTGCCGACAAGCGATTCGTTAAAATTGCGTTGGATTTCGTTTAATAATGTATCAAGTTTTGTTAAACGTTCTGATTTTATTTTTTCTGGAATTTGGTTTGGCATCAGTGCCGCCGCCGTGTGTGGACGTGGTGAATATTTAAATGAAAAAGAGTTAATGTATTTTATGCGGCGTGCAATATCCAATGTTTGTTCAAAGTCCGAATCGGTTTCGCCGGGAAAGCCAACAATAAAGTCACTGGAAATTTGAATGTCGGGTCTGGCGTTCTTTAATTTGTCAACTATATCTATATATAGATTTAGCGTGTATGGACGGTTCATCTTTGTCAATACATTTTGCGACCCGCTTTGTATAGGCATATTTAAAAATGGCAATAATTTTGGTTCTGTTCTGAAGGCGTCTATTAAATCGTCCGTCATTTCGGTTGGATAACTTGATGTAAACCGAATGCGTTTTATGGTGTCCAATTTTGCCGTTGTGCCAATTAAATCCGACAGACGATAGATATGCCCATCAGGGGACGTGTATTTATATCCATTTACATTCTGGCCAAGGAAACATATTTCAATTGCCCCGGTTTTTGCGGCGTGTGTTACGTCGCGTATGACATCGTCAAATGGACGTGATATTTCGCGGCCACGTGTGTATGGTACAATGCAATATGTACAGCAATGATTGCAGCCTTCTTGAATTGGGATATAGGCCAGTGCAGGCGATGTGTCGGGTTGGGGCATTTCGTCGAATTTTTCCAATCCACCCAGGTCTATGTTAAACAGTTTGGTATCCGGATTTTCCAGTATTTCGGGCAATTTATGATAACTTTGTGGTCCCAGAACAAAATTCAGTTCAGGAACGCGACGGAATGCCTCGGCACCCGATTCGCGTGCAACACAGCCGACAATTCCAAACAGCGCGTTTGGTTTCTTTTCCAATCGTATACGCCCCAGTGCGCTGAATACTTTATCCGTTGCTTTGGCACGGACCGCGCACGTGTTTAATATGATTATGTCCGCGTCCGGTATGTTCTCTGTTTGGTTCATACCACGGGCGCGCAGCATCGCGGCAATCCGCTGGCCATCGTACACGTTCATTTGACAGCCGAATGTGTGAATATAAAACTGTTTCATCGTGTGTTATTTATGTTTTTGCTTTGTCGCACGGATACGGTTTGTATTTGCTGTATGTAGTTTTGTGGCCCGTGCATAGGCGGTGTGTTGTTGTTTGTTATTATAATAAGTTTCTGTATCCGGTATTTCTTTTACCCCATATTTTATGCCGGTGATTTTATCGTCTTCTATGATTGTGACTATTTTCATATAATCCCCCTTTGGTTTATTAGTCCAGTTTTTTATGTAACAATTCATTTACCACGGTCGGATTCGCTTTACCACCGGTTGATTTCATAACCGCGCCAACAAAGAATCCCAGCAGCCCCGTTTTCCCGGATTTGTATTGTTCAACCTGGGGCGCGTTTTTGGCGATTACATCGTCCACAACCGATTCGATTGCGGTGGTATCGGTTATTTGCTGCATACCGAATTTTTCGGCAATCGCGCGCGGGGTACCCGTTTCGCCATCCAACATTTTGATGAATATTTCCTTGGCCTGTTTTCCGTTGATTGCGTTTTCGGCAATCATATCGACCAATTCGGCCAAATCAGATGGTGTGATAATCCGCGCTGTGCCTTGCTCAGATGTATCCAGCGCGTTTTTTGCATCCCAATTTTCGGGGTGTGCAAACAATTCAGAAATCATCCAATTCGCGATGGATTTCGCGCGTTTTGGATTGTTACCAACCGCTGCATCAAACCATTTTGATATGTCTGTTGTTTCGGTCAGACGCGCGGCATCATATTCAGACAGCCCGAAATCGTGCACATAGCGCGCGCGTGTGGCCGCCGGCAATTCGGGCATATTGCTGCGAATGCGTTCAATTGTTTCTTCGCTGATTTCCAGTGGCAACAGGTCTGGGTCCGGGAAGTAACGATAATCCAAAGCGTCTTCTTTGCTGCGCATAACCGATGTTGTGCCATCGGCCTGGGAATAGCGCATTGTGTCCTGGGACACTGTGCCACCATTTTCATATATTTCGATTTGACGGCGGGCCTCGTATTCAATGGCGGATTTAATAAATTTGAACGATACCATATTTTTTGTTTCTGTACGTGTGCGGAATTCGTTTGAGCCCGCGGGGCGTACAGATACGTTTATGTCCGCACGCATTGAACCTTCTTCCATATTTGCCTTGGATACGCCCAGCGCGCGGGCAATTTCGCGAATTTCACGCAGGTAACGTTCGGCCTCGTCCGGGGAAGATATATATGAATTGTTTTCTGGATTTTTTGTGTCCAAAAACGTTACTATCTCTAACAGTGCAACGCCTGTGCGGTTATAGTCTGCAAAGGATTTTGTTGGATGTACATCGTGTTTTAATTTTCCGGCGTCTTGTTCCAAATGTGCGCGTTCGATTAAAATTTTCTTTTGTTTTCCATCGTCGCCCATAATTTCAACCCAGCCGCGGCCAACGATTGGCGGTTCTTCGGCCGGTTGGGAAATCTGATAGCCCTGGGGCAGGTCAGGGTAAAAGTATTGTTTACGGGCAAATTTACTGCGGCGGGATATTTCCGCGTTCAGTCCCAGCCCCATTTTAATCGCCTGTTCTACACAAAATTCGTTTAATACCGGCAACATTCCGGGCATAGCGACATCAACCATTGAAACCTGGGTATTGGGGGATATGGTCGGGTTATAGTCCGCGGACGCGCCACTGAACAGTTTGCTGTTGGACAGAACCTCGATATGTGTTTCCAATCCGATAACCAATTCCCAATCTGTTGTTTTGCCCTTTATCGTAAACATTTTTATTTTTCCTTGCTTTTTATCATTTGATACTTTATTATTCGTTTCACGTTGGCCAGATAGCTCAGTTGGTAGAGCAAGGGACTGAAAATCCCTGTGTCAGTGGTTCGATTCCACTTCTGGCCACCATTTTTTATTTCCCCATTATTTTTGTTGGACGATTATCGACACCTGCAAATTGCTCGATATGTTTTGCCAATTGCATCACGCGCATATCATCAAATCTGCGTCCGACAACCTGGATACCCAATGGTAACCCATTTTGTGCCAGACCCGCCGGTACGCTGCACGCAGGAATGCCGGCCAGGTTCATCGCAACGGTAAATAAATCCAATGCATAGTATTCCAATGGTGATAAATCCGAATCCAGGGGCAGGGCCGTGCCAGCACTGGCGGGGCACAGTATTAAATCACACTGTTCAAATGCCGCGTTAAAACTGTCTGCAATCATACGGCGTACGCGGGCGGCCTGCATAAAGTATACTTCATACGATTCGCTGGACAGCACCGCCGTGCCAATAATCATACGGCGTTGAACCTCGGTTCCAAAGCCTGCGGCCCGGGTTTTCTTATATGTATCTATTAAATCTGTGCCATCCACACGCAGACCATAACGCATACCATCGTACCGCGCCAGGTTGGATGAAGCCTCGGCCGGGGCGATTATATAATATGCCGCCAATGCATCCAAAATGTTCGGTATTGATATGTCAATAAATTCCGCACCAAGTGATTTTAAATCCGAAATACGGGATTCAAACAGATGTTTCATATCAGGGGATATTTCAACATTTGCAAATTCTTTTATTATGCCGATGCGTAATTTTTTACCGTCGCCCAAAATTGGTAAAATCGGTGTATGTGCATTAAATCCGGCATCCGCGCTGGTTGAATCTTTGGAATCGTGGCCCGCCATAGCGGCCAGTAATAATGCCGCATCGTCAACCGTACGGGCAATTGGACCGGGGGTATCCAAACTGGATGCGAATGCGACACAGCCCCAACGACTGCACAGGCCGTATGTTGGTTTCATACCAACCAGGCCGGTAATGGCAGAAGGAAAACGAATCGAGCCGCCTGTGTCTGTACCCGTACCGCCAATGGCCAGACCAGATGCAACCGCACTGGTTGTGCCACCAGATGAGCCGCCCGCGGTTAATTTTTGTTCAATATGCCACGGATTGACGGGGGCACCAAAATAACTGGTCTTGCTGAATGTGCCCATCGCAAATTCGTCAAGATTTGATTTGCCCAATAATACCGTGCCGGCATCTATGAATTTTTGGGAAACGGTCGATTCGTATTGTGGAACAAAATTTTCCAACATATGTGATGCCGCCGTTGTGCGAATGTTTCGCGTTGCAAATAAATCCTTCATCGCAATTGGAATTCCGTCCAGTGGCAGGGCCGTACCCGCCGCATATCGTGCGTCGGATGCAGTCGCGTCCGATAATGCACGTTCGGGGGTCGTTGTGATATAGCAATTTAAATCCGCACCATATTTTTCAATTCTGTCCAAATATGCGTGTGTCAGTTCTGTTGCGCTGATTTCGCGTGATTTTAATTTTTCAAGTGCTTCGGTAATTGTCAAATCTATCATTTGTTTACGCTTTTATTTCTTATTTCGTTTTTTCTTTACACTTTTTTGCATATTTTTCCGCAAATATTTTTTTACCAAGGTTGTTTATTACAAATTCATCACGACATTTCCCAGATGCAATATTCTTGATGCATAATGAACGATCACATTTTGTCGGAATATTCAATGTGGCGCGAATCGACATACTTGGGGTCGCGGTATGTGTGAAATTTGGCGTGTTGCGCCAAGATAATGGTTTAAACGTATATGTAGAATAACGAATGTTTTGATATACGTCCGCGATTATATCATACAAACAACAATTATCAGGAATTGCCGTGTTGGATAAATCCCTTAGAATTGTAATTGCATCATTTAATTTTAATGGTTTGCATTTGATGCGCTGTTTATCGTTTAATGTATTATCAATTGATAATTCAAATACAGGTGTTACGTATGTTTCTTCGTTTTGTTTATCAAATTCCATTTTATTTTTCCCCCGAGTAATTTTATTCATCCATAACCTTGGGAACTGCAAAATAACCACGTGATACGCCGGCGGTGTCCGGATCATTTGCCAAAATTGCGTCACGAATATTTCCGTCGGTTACCACATCCGCCCGACGCGGTAATTTATGTTCGGCCGGGTTTAACATCGGTTCAACACCGCTTGTGTCGATTTTTTGCAATTTATCCAGCCATTCAATAACAGAATCAATATTCATTTGTTCCAGTTTTTCATCCGGTATATCAATTCTTATTAAATCAGCAAATTTTTTTAATTGTTGCTTGCTAAATGCCATTTTGAATCCTATTCTGTTTTATATATAAAAAACTTTAAGGAAAATTATACAATGATTTTGCCGAATTTCAACGATTTTCCGCGTGTTGGGCCCGTGATGGGAATTGATTGGGGTGCACGTCGCACAGGGGTTGCAATATCTGATGCGTCACGTGAATTTATATTTACGCGCCCTGCAATTTTGGCGGGGCGGGGCGAAAAATCCATTGCACGTCAGATTGCGGAATTGGCGCGTGCCGAAAAAGTGATTGGAATTGTGATCGGGTTACCTTTGTACCCAGATGGAAACATATCCGATACAACCGATGCCGTTCGTGCGTGTGCCGCGGAATTGTGCACATACACCGATTTGCCAATTGCGTTTATAGATGAAACGTTAACCAGTCGTACCGCCCAGGATGATATGGGACGGGTGCGGGTTTCTGATATAAAGCGTAATTTGGATTCTGAATCCGCACGTGTTATTTTGGAAAATGCAATAGCAATGATTCGTCGACTTAAATAGTAAAAAATGGCAAAAACGGTGCATCCAGCACCGTTTTTATTCTTCGCGTTTATCTGGTATTTTTCCGTCCGCCGATAGTAATATCGCAATCCAGCGTGTGGAATCAAATTGCGCGGTAATAATAAATATTGCCACCAATAACGGGACACTGAAGAACATACCTGCAATCCCCCAAATCATTCCCCAAAATACCAGATTTATTAATATCGCCAGTGTTGACAAGTTTAATGTTTTGCCCGTGAATTTTGGTTCCAGAATATTCCCGAATATTATTTGAAGTGTTATTAATCCAATCGCGGTTAAAATCGGTTGATGCAAAGACGGGGCGGTAATTAAAGAATATAATATTGGTAATGCGCACGCAACAATTGCGCCGATTGTTGGAATGTAACTTGTAATAAATACAATGAATGCCCAGATGCCCGCAAATTCAACCCCGATCATTTGCAGCCAAAAATATGATAAAACACCGGTAATCCCCGACAGCAATGTTTTCATAAAAAGGTACTTTTTCATATTGTCGTCAATGCTGTCGATGATGAAACGGGCCTTTTTATATTTGTTTTTATTCGGAATTAATGCGGTTATTTTTTTATTAAATGTGCTTTGTTCCACAAATAGAAATATCATATAGATTAAAATCATCCCCGTTGATGTTACTATGCCGGCAACAGACGCACCAACGTTTGCGGCGATGTTCGCAATATTTGGTAACATTCCCACGTCAAGGCGAAAGCCCAATGACTGTGACATATAATCAGAAAATTGGATAAATTTATGTTGCAGCCCAGGTAGTGCGATTGCCAATTCACGGAACATCGGTTGTATTTGGGTTGCAAAGAAATATATTAATCCGCACATTACCACAACCGCCAATATGTTTGATGTCCAATCAAATGTGCGTGCAATAATGGGGCGCGTTATGCGCGAATTATCG
Source organism: uncultured Alphaproteobacteria bacterium (assembly GCA_944389495.1). GTDB lineage: Bacteria > Pseudomonadota > Alphaproteobacteria > Rs-D84 > Rs-D84 > Enterousia. Next base: position 85,790 of record CALXMN010000002.1, read on the forward strand.
GAATTAAATGGAAACAGTTTTCTTACATAGGTTGCAGTTGCGTTTATCAAGTACCATAAAAATGTAGCAACCAATAATGGTATTAAAATTGACCGACCCAACCACAGAAAAAATATTAATGCAACAAATACTATTATTCCGTTCATAAAATTCCCCTATGCCTTGTATATGTGTATCCAGCGCGATTTTTTATTGTTGAACCGTGGCCAGGTCGTTGATGTTCATTGTGATGTTGGCGACATCGTTTTGTGCATTTATAAACATTACAATTACACCAATCAAAACCAAAATGTTTGCAATTATTGCAACATAGGCGTATTTATCGCGCAGTTGCTGCTTGAATTCCAATGGGTCCGTTATTCGGAACCATAGTGCAAATATTAAGGCCGAACACAGCGTTAATATTACGGATTTGTATCCGTAAAAAAACTGGGAATAAAGTGTAATAACAGCAAATGTAAGTATTGTATATGTTTGATTGGATATAATTCGGTTGGTTAATTTGGAATACCATTTTGTGTGAACGTTTACCGCCGTATCGGTGTTTTTTGTGTCGTCTTTAATTAAATAACCCGGTATCCACAGCAATCCAAACCCAAATGGCATAGAGCAAATTATTTTCCACGGGCGGATTCCCATTTCGCGGCAACGTTTATACTTGGCATATAAATTTGTGAAAAATAATCCGCAAAGGTACATATAAAACAGACCCGCAATTATAACAATAACAGAAAATGTTGTTGGGTTTGTGCTGTAAAGCCATATTAATTTTGCAGAGATTTGATTTTGATATTTTGCGATAAATATGGATGATATTAAAAATAACGTTGCCACAACGGTCATTTGTGTGTTATTCAGTGCGACAAATGCGAATCTGTTCATTTTCCCGCGTGGCGCGGTATAGAGTGTTATCGCGGCCGCAACGGCAACCGAGATTATTATTACAAAAAACGTCGGCCAATATCCGCCGAATTGGTTATAGTTTACAAGTATTGATGCAAGCATTATTAATGCAAGTGATATAAGTGCGAATTTAAACGGATGCCACAACAACCACATTAATAATGATTGTGATTTTTTGTTTTTCATTATTTCCCCCTGGATACCATTAATAGTTATTTTATCATAACTTTGCCATTCGACAAAGTTGTTATATCGGTTGGTTGTACCATATCGGTAAAATTTTTCTGATGACTGATAAACACGAACGTTGTATCACGCATTTCGTGAATTGTATTAACAATTTGTTGTTGAACCGTGGCGTCGGCACCAGAATCAGGTTCATCCAAAATGGCGAATTTGGGCCGTGTCATAACCAATCGTAACAGCATAAGGCGTTTGCGCTCGCCACCCGAAAAGCCAACATTAATTGATCGGTTAAGCCACTGTTTCGGTATATCCAGTTTTGTACGTACGTTTTCCAGCGCGGTTAAAAATTCCCCCATAGATAAATCGTGACCTGTTTCAAAATGGTGATGTGCCGCCATAGAATGCTTAAGAAAACTAAGCACGGTTAAACCCGGTATTTCGGGCACATTTTGGGAACCGATAAAAATCCCCATTAATGCGCGTGCAGTGGCGTTTTCGTTTGTTATATCGCGATCTTCAAATATAATTTTACCCGTATCAATGGTGTATTCGGGATTGCCCGCAATCACGGATACCAGTGTTGATTTCCCTGAACCATTATGACCCGACAATAAGTGTCGCGCACCACGTGCAATGGTCATATTTATATCAGATAATAAACGTTTGCCGTTCAATGATACAGATAAATTCTTTATTTCCAACATACTTTATCCGTTTGTTTTTATTTCCTTTCCAATGCCATTTGAATCAGCTGTTTGGATTCAACCAAGAATTCCATCGGCAGACGTGATATTACCGGTGATGCCGTTGCACCGATTATCAGTGCGGTTGCCGTGTCTTCATCAATGCCAGATTGCATTAAGTATTGCAATTGTGTGGCGTCGATTGTGCCGGTTGATGCCTCGTGACTTTGTTGGTTGTCGCCATTGCCGTGTATAATCGTTGGTAATGTATTTGCCGTGGCGTTGGTGCCGATAAGGCGTGTGTCACATTTTGATGCATTTATTCCGTTATGACCAGAAAAACTGACCAAACTGCGAAATGTTTGGCGTGATGTGTCCAGTGCAACCCCATACGATAATATGTTTGATACGGTGTTATTTCCAATGTGAATCATTTTTGTACCTGTGTCGGCCTGTTGCCCGCCACGGGTTATTGTCAAAGAGTAAAAGTCAGATGATGCACCATCGCCCGCCAAAATAGTTGACGGATATTTCCACGTCATCGCAGAACCAATTTCAACCTGGGTCCAGTTCAGACGGGCATTTTTATCACAGCGTCCCCGCTTGGTCACAAAATTTAATATTCCGCCCGTTTTTTTTGTGTTGAATTTACCTGGGTACCAATTCTGGACCGTTGCATAACGTACCGTTGCGTTGTCGTGAACAATTATTTCAACAACACCGCTGTGCAGTTGATGGTTGGGACGGCGGGGGGCGCTGCAACCCTCCATATAACTAAGTTCTGCGCCGGTATCTGCGATAATCAATGTGCGTTCAAATTGTCCGATTTTTGCGGTTTCGATTCTGAAATAACTGGCCAAATCAATGGGGCATTTTGTGTTGGGGGGGATGTAGACAAATGTACCGTCTGAAAATACCGCCGCGTTCAGTGCCGCAAAGAAATTGTCGCCCGCCGGTACAACCGTGCCAAGATATTTCTTGACCAATTCTGGGTATTGTTGGACCGCGTCCGAAAATGGCAGAAATATTATCCCCAATCGATTTAATTCGTCTGTGTAAGATGTGTGTACGGAACGACTGTCGATGACGGTGTCGGTCGCCATTCCCATCAGTGCATTTTGTTCGCCAATGGGTAAACCCATTTTTTCGTATGTCGCACGCAAGTCAGAATTATCAATTTGTTTCGGGGCGTTATAGTAGTTTAATTTATCATAATTAATTGGTTCGTAATCAATTTCTGCCCAATGTGGTTCGTGCATTTTTTGCCACGTATTAAATGCCGAAATTCGCCATTCCAACAACCAGGCGGGTTCGTTACGTTTGCCTGATATGTCACGAATAAGATCTTTGGATAGCCTTGGCATATTTTTATTCAATTGTTTGTGCGGCCAATTGTTTTGCCTGGGCAAAGAATGTTAACGATTGCCCCAACAGACCGTCGGTAAATGTCGCGGCCAGTATGCCATCAGGATCCGTTGTCGTCAAGTGATGCAAAAATGTGTCCGCGCGGTTCATATAATTGTCGATACTGCGGGCAACCTCGGCATCAAGTTTTATGCAACGGCGCAGTTTTTCCAATGCAAATGGATTTTTTGCATATTCATCCATAATTCCGCCCAGGGCCCGCCAAAGTGGATGCTCGTTCGTGTTGCGGGGCATAACATCAATTGCCGCCATAATGGGAATCAGGTTTTGTAATAAATCTTGGTATATCATTTCCGCATTTTCGGCAACCGCGTTTGTTGCAGATTTGTTTTTTAATGTGGCCTGGATCTTTACAATCAAATTATATTGATGGGTCAGGGTTTTTGATATATCACGCACGCGGGTGTTTGCAATGTATACAAAATATAACATTATGATTTGAGTTAAAAAAACAATGGCAATTCCGATAAAAATTAACGTGTTTTGCATAAAATTCCCCCAATAATAACCTGCTTTGCGTACAGTATAGCATCTTTTATCGATTCGTGCGATTTTATCTTTGACGGTAAATTTTTCGCGCTGTATTCGTGCGATTTAATCTTGCACAGATTCGGTCAAGTTGTTATAATAATATGTAATTATATTAATGAACGTTCAGGAAAGGAAGTTTTTATGTTCCGCAAAATTTTAATTGTCGCAATGTTTGCAACCGCGGCGGGTTATTGTTTTGCCGCGGAAACAAATCTGCCCCAGGTTGTCACGTCAGAGGTATATTATGACGTTGAACCCGTTGTTTCAGAATCCCAAACCATAGAGGTTGATACCACAACCGCACAAGAGCAGGTGCCGGTTTGGCCAATTGCCGGGTCAGATGCGGATGTTACCGTTGCGTGTGATGACGGTGCCTGTGCGGGCGACAAGGACAAGGATAATATTCGTATAGTTTCCAAAATTGGTGCAGATTTGGTTGTGGAAAATAATTTTAATTTGGCCGGTGCAACCGACGGTGACTTTAATGGTTGGTCGGGTGGTGCAAATATGCTGCACGGAACCCAGGTGCCCGCCGGATTCGATGATCCGTGTGATAGTGGGGCGGAAATGCCATTGTTGTCACGTGAAATGTTGGAGGATGATGGCGGGTCTGTTCTGTCTGTGTCACGCAGCAGTCGCCAGGATTGTACCCAGTATCGTGATGGCTATACTGCGTTTATGGCCAAGTTTGGGATGAGTGATGCCGAAATCGCCGCCGCCAATGAAGAGGCGGAATCGCTGGATGCGGAAATTGCCGTTGATGTTTCTGCTGATGCCGAGGCGCCGGTTACATTGACTGACCAGGTTCGGTCCTGGGTCGTGGCAAACGGACAGACTCTGCGTGAGGTATTACAAGATTGGTGTAATAAAGAGGGATGGGATTTGGTTTGGGCTACATCGCGTGAATATCCAATAGAGGCCAGTGCCGTATTCAAGGGGCGTTTTGTTGATGTTGCGTCTGCGCTGGTTCGGAACTTTGCGCGTGCAACACCGATTCCGTATGCCAAGTTTTACAAGGGAAATCGTGTTTTGGTAATTTCAACAACCGAAGAATAAGATGTCGTGTTTTTGCCGTAGGAGAATATAAATATGACCAACCCGATAAAATATTTGTTTATGTGTGGCATAATTGGCGCAATGGTTGCGGGATGTGCCACCAAGGAATCGGCCAAGGTTGCGGCATCTGTGGACCAGGATTTTATCAATGCGTATGACGCGTTTGAAATGTCCAAGAATCCGCCGGCCAAGGTTGCCAGCGGGGATACGGTGTCTATGTCCGAAGGTGTGTGGTTGGGATCTTCGTCAACGTTGTTGGCGCATCGTAATAATTTGCCATCACAATTTGAAACGGGTACGGGAATTACAATTTTGTTGGATGAACCGGTAACGTTGCAGGCATTGTCAAATAACATAACCTCTGTTACGGGAATACCGGTCAAAATTGATAATCAAATTAATTCAGAAAAATTAAAAAAGACAATTAATGTTGCTTATACCGGCAGTTTGTCGGGGCTGTTATCGCAAATCGCAACAGATTTGGATTTACTGTGGTATTATGACAAAACATCAATTGTGTTTTATGAAACAGAAACCAAGACGTTTACTTTATATGCGTTGGGGACGGATGTGTCGTATCAAACCGCCGTTGAAACCGATGATGGTAATGCCGTGTCTTTGGAATCTACGCTGAAAGAGTGGGATGAAATTGAAAATGCGCTGGATACCATAATTGGTGATACGGATAATGCATCGTTTACCGTATCGCGCAGTTTGGGCACAATAACCGTTACTGCGCCACCATCAACGTTGGCACGTGTCGGGGATTATATCGAACGTCAAAATAAACGTTTGTCGCAGTTGGTGACAATTGATGTCAAGGTTCTGCAGGTATCTATTTCCAACGATTCGGCCTTTGGGTTGAATTTGGCGGCGGCAATTAATTCGGCATCTGGATTGAATATTGTTGCAAATCCGAAAAATAATCTGACCAGTACCGAGGCAAGTTCTATGAATATTGCCGTATTATCTAATACTGTGTCTGCGGCAACAGGGGCAACCCATCTGGAGGGTAACGATACCGTTGCCGGTGCATATACCCAGGATCAGATTCAGAATGGTTCTTTGGCCGGGTTGGCCGGAACGGATGCTCTTATCCAGGCGTTGGCCAAACAGGGCAAGGTTTCGTTGGTTACAAACGTTGGGGTTACAACGCGTAATAATCGTGTTGCGCCCGTAAATAATACGCGCACAACCGGATATATTAAGCGGTTTGAATCACGTAACTTTACAACCGTAGAATCCAGCACCGTTGACCAGGATGATTTGGAAACAGGATTTTCGATGCAGTTATTGCCGAATGTTTTGGAAAATGGTAAGATTTTGCTGCTGTTCAGAATGTCGGTGCGTGAATTGTTGCGTATGCAGCAACAAACCATTGGCGAGGTTACTTTGCAATTGCCCGAGGTTGAAGAGCGCAGCTTTATGCAAGAGGTTATTATGGAATCCGGACAAATGTTGGTCGTTTCTGGATTTGAAAAACAGGAAAATAATGATACGCGATATGGACTTGGGGATCCTGATTTTATGGCCCTGTCGGGGTCGCGTGAAACGTCGGCCACACGTGATGTGTTGGTTGTTATCCTGACGCCCCAGGTGTTGGTCAGTCCGATGGATGCGGAACGAACAATACAACAGCATTGGGGGGCACCACTGAATTAAAAAATCCCCCGTATGGGGGATTTTTTGTGCTTTTTTGCTTGAACCGTCGATTCGGTTTTTATTATAATAATTACATACGAATTGGGTCGTATATTATGCCGAATTTAAACGGACGTTTATTTTCGGCATATTTGTATAGTAAAAAATGGTGTTTTCTGGGGCCTTTTAACATAAAAAAAACGGTCGCAAAAACGTCCGTTTAAATTCGGCTTCTTGTGTTGGGGGCGCGGGGACAGAGAGTTTTTTATATGTGGCGCACAGTTTGTGTTTGGTTTTTGTTGGGTGTTGTATTGTGGCCGGTGGGTGCCCGGGCCGATGTTGCCAGTGCAAAATATGTCGAGGAAATTGTAAGTTCTGTGCGGGTCCAGTCTGATTGGAGCCAGAATGATTCTGGGGCGCTGGATTATATTAAAAACAAGCCTGATGTGCCGTCGCCGGATGCGGTTGAATATGTGGCAAATAAAACAAATTTTGTGTCCGATGCATCGACGGATGCGCAATACCCATCTGCACGGGCGGTAAATACAGCGTTGGCACAAAAGGCCGATGTTGATGATGTGCGCTTTGATACAATCCCAACCAGTCAACCCGCCGGTACGCCGCCCGCCGGTCAGGTATTTATATGGTTTAATTAAGCAATGCCCGTAATAAATATTGGTGATATTCAAATTCCGGTTCAGATGGCGCAAAAAACAACGCCTTCGTTAAAAATTATGGATGCGACGGGTACGATTTATTATGTCGATGCGATGGCGGCCGCGTGTCCAAATGCGGTAAAAATATCAGATGGCGAAAATATTTACAGTATAGGTAACCAGACATTGGTATACCAGGCCGAGAATTTTAATTCTTGTGATACGGTTTCTTTGGAACCGGGATGTTATTATGCAGAAATTCGTGGTGGACGCGGCGGTGATGGCGGTAATAATGCGGACAGTGGGGGCGATGCACAAATACAAACGTACAGTTTTGTTATTTCGCAACAAACAGATGTTGTTGTGTTTCGTGGCGGTGATGGTAACGCAGGCGGTGTTAATCAAGATGATGGTATTTTTTCCGGTGGTGGTGGCGGCGCGTCCGGCGTGCCCAGTATGATCGCCGTTGATGATAATATAATTGTTTCATATGGCGGTGCCGGTGGTCGCGGTGGTGGTGGAATTGGACATAATGATAATCAAACCGATTGTGGTCGCGGCGGCGGCGGTAATGCGGGCGAAAATTCCAATGGTAGCGATGCGATTGCGAATTATACGTGGACGAATTCTTTTCTTATGTGTGGTGCCGGGGGTGGTGGTGCGCCAAGTGGTAATGCGGGCGTGGGCGCAAGTGCCGTTGCCAATTCTTATGGTGGTAATCCGGGTGGTGTGGCGACAAGTGATTCCGGTGGTGCGGGCGGTGATGCGTGGCGAATAGTCGGCAGTACATCAGGCGGCGGTGGTGGCGCAACAATTTCTTTTTCTTGCGCGGGTCAAACTTTATATTCGTATGGTGGCGGTGGTGGCGGCGCAGTTCAAGCAAGAATGTCGCCCGGGCTTAACCTTGATGGGGGTGCAGGCGCCAGCGGTACAACCGGAACCAGTGAATCCAGTTTTGTGCGAATTTATCGTTTTGGATAATTATAAAAAAACGCCCAACCAGGCGTTTTTTTAATTTGAAATTCTGGAACGCGTTACGCCATTTTGGCAACACGTTTTGTCAGACGTGAAATTTTGCGGGCGGCGCGCTTTTTGGGCATAACCTTGCCGGCGGATTTCATAATTTTGCTTTCTGCGTTGCGTGCAGCGGTAATAGCGGCCGCTTTGTCGCCAGATTCAACGGCAACCAATACCTTTTTGGCGGCGGTTTTAACCGCACTGCGACGCGAGTTATTTACGGCATTTTTTTTCGCCGTAACCAGAATTCTTTTTTTAGATGACTTGTGATTTGCCACTTTATTTTCCTTTTATTTGATCACATTTTTTGTTATTTTATAGAAAACAAACATAAAATCAAGGAAAAATAAAATGATAACTGTATCTTTTGGGGTGATGGCGGTGGCCGCAATTTTAATTTCTTATCTGTTGGGGTCAATCCCAATGGGGCTGATTTTAACCAAGTTGATGGGCAAGGGGGATCTGCGCAAGGTTGGCAGCGGTAATATAGGTGCAACCAATGTTATGCGGGTTGGTGGATTAAGAATGGCGGCAACAACCTGGGTGCTGGATATGGCCAAGGCAATTGCTGCCGTGTTGATTGGCAAGGCAATCGGTGGCGATGTGTTCGGGGCCTGGTGCGGATTTGCCGCAATTGTTGGGCATTGCTATCCCGTGTGGTTGCGATTTCGCGGGGGCAAGGGTATTTCGTCATTGTTTGGGGTGTTGTTGGCAACGTCGCCGTTGGCCTTTGCGATATGTGGTATTGAATGGTTAATTGTTGCGTTGACGTCCGGATTTTCTTCGTTGGGGGCGGTGGTTGCATTTTGTGTGATGCCGATTTTGGGGTTCTTTATCAATGTTCAAATTGGTTGGGCTTTTTTGGCAATAGCATTGCTTTGTCTGTGGCGACACAGGGAAAATATTAAGCGACTTTTGAACGGAACCGAATCGAAGGTTGAATGGAAGTGGAAAAAATAAAATGTAAAAAAGTGTCGCAAAAAATCGCGGCACTTTTTTTATTTCAATGTATTTATTCTTTATTTTTTGACCGTTTTGTGGTATAATAAAGGGGAATTTAACAGGGAAGTGAGGAATGAAAAAATTTTTATCTTTGCTGGTATTATCTTTGGTTGTGTGTCCGGCATTTGCCGCAACACCCGCATCGCGTGCACGGCCATCTATGTCGACACAAATGGTTGGACCCGCACCACGTGTAACCGCATCAACCAATCAAATTTCTGCAATGGCAAATATGAATGCCGCGGCAACGGGGGCCGCCGTTGTTGATATGTCCAGTATACGTGTGCCTGTGCCGGATAATTTTGGCGATGCAAATAACAATGACGATGATGATAAAAATCAGGATGATGACAAGTTGGCCGAAATTGAACGTCAGAAACAAGCCTGTTTAAATAATAATATTGGTATTGGTAATACGTTTGTTTGGGCCTCGCGTTACAGCAATACAAATAATTATGCATCAATGGTGGAAGATGTAAGTAATCCGGAAAATAACGTTTGCTTTGTTTTGGTTGAGGTTAAGTCCGCAGATCCGGATATAAATGTTTCTGATGTGCCGACAAAATATTTCCAGATGGGACAAAATATTACCTGTGGTTCGTGGGCAGATGAGGGAACTTTGCGGCAACGCATTTTAGATTCAAAGAAACGTGCACGTACCTGGGCAACGGTGGGTGGTGCCGTTGGTGGCGCCGGATTGGGCGTTGGTATTATGGAACTGTTTGGAAATCGTCTTATTGGTGGTAATGTTCAAGGTCAAAGACAGTACGAAGAGGGCAGTACCCAACAATTATTGGTGCAATTGCGGGCGCTGCGTAATGAAAACCCCGTTGAATTCGACGAGTTTATTGATGCATTAAAGGTGGTGCGTGAAGAATGTAATAATTGGACGGGTGATAACAAGCCAGATATTTGTAATGAATATAATTATGAATATTTGATAAAAGCAGATAATTAAATTCCCAATCATTGAATTGGAAATTTATATCCCGCGGATGTTGCCGCGGGGTTTTTATTAAAATAGTTCTTTTATTATATATGATGATTTTCTTATAGTAATCTGTATGAATATGGAAGATTTATTTTATAAATTATTGGTTCTGCGTATGCCTGGTATCGGGGCGGCAAAGTATAATAATCTGGTCCAGAAGTTTGGGGATGTGCGTGCCGTGGCGACAATGTTGGGTGTGGACGATGCGATTCGTGACGCGGTGCGACGTGAAATGGATCGGGCCGTGGAACTGGGGATACATTATATATGTGATGATATGCCGGAATATCCGGCGGCATTACGGGCGATTAAAAATCATCCGCCGGTGTTGTCTGTGCGTGGAAATGTTGAAACGTTGGGGCGGGGGACGGTCGGTATTGTTGGAACGCGTCACGCAACCGTGGCGGGAATGAATTTGGTGTCGCAAATTGCCGCCGCATTTGCGTCAAATGGAATTGCGGTGGTGTCGGGAATGGCAATGGGAACAGATACGGCTGCGCATCGTGGTGCACTGGGGGTTGGTGGTAATTGCCAGACCATCGCCGTTGTTGCCGGTGGTGTTGATTATATTTGGCCGGTGGAAAACGAATCGTTGTATTGGGAAATTGTTGCACGTGGTGCGGTGGTCAGTGAAATGCCCGTTGGGTTTGTGCCAATTGCAACAAACTTTGTCGTACGTAACAGATGGATTGCAGGAATTGGGGAAAAATTAATCCTGGGCGAGGCGGATCTGAATTCAGGCAGTATGAAAACCGCGCGATTCGCAATCGAATCGGGACGTGAAATTTGGGCGATTCCATCACATCCGTCGGATTCCCGGGCCGCAGGGCCCAATTTGCTGATAAAAACAGGGGCGGCAAAATTATGCAGTGGCCCATCTGATTTTTTTGATGCACAAAAAAATATGGTCGATGAAATAAAAAATGAAAAAAAATCTGATTCGGAAAATTTGATTTTAGATGCCTTGGGAACAATTCCTGTGTCTGAAACTGTATTGTCAGAAATTGTCAAAAAAACAATTTCGGAAATAAAAGCGGATTTGGTTGTGCTGGAATTGCAGGGTTTGGTGCGAAAAGTTGATGGCGGATATGTGCGTGCGTAAAAAAAATCTTGTCTATACATTGTATATACAAGGCGCAGAAATCGGGCAAAAAAACGAATCGTTGTCAAAAAATAAATGTTCGAATTTTGGTTAACAATCGGTTGCAAACAGACAAATATCTTTTAACTTATTTGACGTATCCAAAAACGATTGAGAGCAATCCCAATCACCAGAAAAAATCGGCGGATAAATAAAAAATTTGTCCCACCGATAAAAGCGAGAGAGTAAAACGTAGGCAAATATATAAATACCTTTTTTCGCGTCGTGTGACAGAAAATTGGCGTTTATGTGCGGGTGATTTTTATACTCTTGCGGCGGCAATGGGAAACTCTTTTAGGGAAGGAAAGGAGAAACGGAATGCAGGCAGTGGCGATAAAAGAAACGACTAACTTGGAACAAATCAAGGGGGCCATCGCCGCAAAAATGGATTCTGCAACTTTTTCTTCTTGGATTGCCCCGTTACAGTTTGATGTTTGTGATGATATTTTGATGCTGGGGGCACAAAATCAATTCTCGGCTGATTTTATTGGTTCTGTTCATAAAAATGTTTTGGCGGATGTTGCGGCACAATTTGGTTTGGGGCTGCGCATAACGGTACGTGGTGTTGTCGCCGCACACGTTGCAAATGATAATAATGTGCAATCATATTCGCCCACCGCAACCGTGTGTACAACCGCATCTGTGGCGGCGGCATCAGATGCGTTCAATGCATTTGTTTGTTGTGATGAAAATGCGTTTGTTTTATCTGCGTGTAAAAAATTAGCGGCGGGTTCAGTATCTTTTTCCCCGCTGTTTATTTATGGACCGTCCGGTTGTGGTAAATCATTGTTAGCAGATTGTATTAACAACGCCGCCGCGGGACGTGTAATTAAAATGTCCGGGGGCCAGTTTGTGTCCGAATTTACGCGCAGTTTACACGACAGAACTGTTTTTGCATTCAAGGATTTTTGCCGTAATTGTGAAACATTTATTCTGGACGATGTCCAGGCATTGGCCGGAAAACGTGCAACCTGTGAAGAATTTGCACAATTGGTTATGGATTTGCGTGCCGCGGGTAAAAACATTGTTTTGACTGCGAATGCGGCACCAAATAATTTGGGGGGAATTGACCGTCGTTTGCAGTCTTTGATGGCGTCGGGTTTGGTTGCGGATGTTGTTGCACCAAATACAAATGTTAAACGTGTTATGTTAATGCGTGCGGGGGTTGCGGCGGATGTTGCGGATGCAATTGCGGCACGTATGGCGGCGGATGGGCATCTGGTCGGTGGCGTCGCAATGAAAATCAAAACGTATGCGGAATTAATGGGTACGGTTGTTACAATGGATGTTGCCCAGCATTTGTTGGCCGATACACTGCAAAAGTCAAAAACACCGATTGCAATGGTAAAATCTATGTGTGAAAAATTGGGCGTTGCATATGATGCCGTATGTGGCAAGGGCCGCAGTCGCGCGGTTGTGCTGGCGCGTCAAATGATGATGGTTGCCTTAAAGGGGGCAACAAATATGTCGCTGACGGAAATTGGCCGTGTTTGTGGTGATCGTGATCACGCAACGGTTGTTTATTCAATCGCGCAAATTGAAAAATTAAAAAAATCTGATTTGGTTTTGGCCGCACAAATTGATCAATTAATCGCAGATTGTAAATAATCTTTATGCCGCATTATGCGGCACTTGTTTTTGTGTGTGATATAATTTCATTGTTGGAATTACGCGGAAAATATGATAAAATATACACAATAAGTGTAAGTTAACAATGCCAAAATAACCCAACAATTATTTGTGGCATTAATGGGGGGACGTATGAAAAAAATATTTTTAATTTGTTCTGTATTATTATCCGGATTGTTAAGTCCATCTGTTTCAAATGCAGCCTGTGAGGAAAGAGAATTAAGTGGTTGGGTCATAAAAAATAGTGATGAGTACTTGTATCAAAGTCAGTCCAGATATAACGGAAAGTATGCTTATGAATGCGGAAATGGATACTGTGATGGAAATCAGGTTATTTTTATGCCGGCAAACCATTATTTTGATGGTAAATTAGTAAATACCCAAAAACTGTATTATTGTGCCGCCAGAGGAGACCAAATGTGGGTTGAATGGGGCATAAATGATATTGCTGATTGTAAAGAATCCCAATGCAGAATCACAGACGAAGCCGCCAAGCTTGGTGATTATTACATAATGGATGATAATGGTGGAAATGTTGGCATTTCAACCGGCAGCAAGGCACAATTACTGTACACGGACAGAACGAATATTTGTAAATGCGCATCTATTGGCGAGGCTAAAAAATCTTGCGTAAATAGTGGTGGAACGTGGAATGGCAGTGTGTGTTCTTGTGCATCATCAAAAAATCTTAAGTTGACATCTGATGGGACGGTGTGTGAATGTATAAGTTCTGATTATGAATTTGATGCCGCGGCTAAGCAATGTAATAAAAAGAAAACTGTCATAGAAGAAGAGAATCGTCGTCGCCAGCAAGAGGAACAAAACCGCCAAAATCAACAACGCAAGGCCGCGTGTGAACAATCGGGTGGTGTGTGGGCAAACAATCAATGTTCGTGCGATAATGCCAAGAATTTACGCCTGGAAAACAATGTTTGTGTATGTCTGGACAATGAAAACTATGTTCGCAATGGCGACAGATGTGATTTAACAGATGCGGCCGCGTTGCAACAAAAATGTACATCACCGGACAGTATCGCATCAGGTGCATATTGGGATGATGTTAATAAACAATGCCGTTGCAGCAATCCGCAATATTCTTGGAATGGCAGTGTGTGCGCAATGAATCCGGCAATACAAAAATGTTTGTTGATTACCGGTGCAAATTGGAATTATACAACCGGTCAGTGTTATTGTATGGAGGTTGGAAAAACATTTAATCCAGAGGGTACGGCCTGTGTGGATGCCACATCCGGTGGTCCCGTTGAGTCAACCCCCGATGAAAATGCCGCGGCCCAAGCGCGTGCCCGTGAACGTATAGAGGCGGCGGTTGCCAAGATGGATGACATAGCATCCGGGCTAAGATTAACAGTATGGCGTAATGACGAGGGTAAATTCAATACGTCGCGTTTGTTATCTGATTCCATTGCCGGTGTAGTGTTGGGGACGGCCGGTGGATTGATAACCAGTAACGTTGTAAAAAAGAATCAAACAGAAAGTGGGTTTGAAGATATACAATGCTCTATCGGTGGCCAGGTTGTTGCCGGATGGGGGGACGAGTTCCGCGTCGGTATCCAATAGTCAGATGGGGAAAACGTAAAACACCGGACATTTGTCCGGTGTTTGTTTTTTGCGTTTGTGTGCAAATTATTTTTGTTTTGTTAACGCCTGGTGCATCATCCGTTCACGGATTTGCATTTGACGATTTAAATCGTGGCGTGATGCGTGATTTAAACGTTTCATAAAGTCGACCAAATCGTTGCGGCACATAATTTCATTTGTCGGGAACAATAACGCAACCGGATCATTAGTATCTTTGTCCAGATATTCAATGATTGTGGATGCCATTTTTTCGCCCATAATGGGTTCTAGTTTTGAAAATGCCTTGGCCATATTACTGGCGGCGGGGTTTGGAAATGGGGTGCAGTGCATCCACGCGCCCGATGCATTTTGAACGGGCTTTCCATTAATGGTTACAACGGCCATTGGTGTGGAATCGCACAATTCAAATGCCGATAAGTTGGCCATCACAGCCGATATTTTTACAACGTATGTATTTTTTTTCTTTTTAGTCGCACGATTTGGCGCGACAATGTTTTCATTGTCTTTGTTTTTTTTATTCATTTTTTGTCCTTTGTGTTGTCTATAATTTAATACAAAAATATAAATTGTCAAGTTTTAATTTGTGTATTTTTTTCCGGTTTTTTTTGTGAACATATTTAATTTGTTGATTATACGAATAAATCTTTGACGAATTGGGCGTGTTCTGTGATGAACTTAAATCGAAATTCCGGTTTTTTGCCCATTAATTCGGATACAATTGTGCGGGTTTTTTCCGTGTCTTCGGCACCTTCGTCCGTACGGGGCGGCAAATCGACCCGTATCAAACGGCGTGTTTTGGGTGACATTGTTGTTTCCTTTAACTGGTTCGGCATCATTTCGCCCAAACCCTTGAATCGGGATATTTCAATTTTTTTATTTTTATATTTGGTGTTTTTTAATTGTTCCAATTCTTCGTCGGTATCAACATATATTGATTCGGTTCCGCACGTTAGTTTATACAGCGGCGGACAGGATAAATACAGATGGCCGCCATAAATTAACTGGGGCATAACCTGGTAAAAAAAGGCCATCAGCAGTGATGCGATATGACTGCCGTCGACATCGGCATCGGTCATCACAATTATTTTTTCATAGCGCAGTTTGCTTTCGTCCCAATCTTTGGCCGTGCCCGCACCGATAATGTCAATTAATTCATTTAATTCTTTGTTCGTGCTGAACCGTTCGTCGGAATTAGATATAACATTTAATACCTTGCCACGCAGTGGCATAATTGCCTGGGTTGCACGATCGCGTGCCTGTTTCGCGGTGCCGCCGGCGGATTCACCCTCTACTATAAATAACTCTGTTCCGGTTATCCCGTGTTTGGAACAGTCGGCCAATTTGGCGGGCATACGGATTCTTTTGGTTGGGGTCTTGCGGGCAATTTCTTTGACCTGTTTCGTTTTTATGCGCGCATTCGCAAGGTTGACCACAAAATCCAATACAGCGTTCGCAGTTTTGGGATCAGATGCCAAAAATATTTCCCACGGGTCACGTAGTGCGTTTTCTGTAAATCGTGCAATTTCCGGGTTGGACAGTTTTTCTTTGGTTTGACCCAAAAATTGCGGTGTTTTATAAAATACAGATACAATCGCCGCAACAGAATCAAATACGTCATCGCTTATTATTGATGCGGCGGATTTATTGTTTACTTTGTCCCCATAGGATTTTATCCCCTTGGTAATTGCAGATTTAAAGCCGGTTTCGTGGGTGCCGCCATCAATCGTTGCGATTGTGTTACAATATGATGCAAAAAATCCGTCATCGGATGCCGCGCCGTTTTCATCTGTTAAAAAGGTCAGGGCCCATTCAACACGGCCAGAATCATCCGGAAAATCAACTGTGCCACTGAATATTTTGGGCAGAATGCGTGGCTTGTCACGTGTCTTTTCATCAAGAAAATCCGCAACGCCATTTGGATAATAGAATTCTGTTTGGGCGGGAATGTTCATATCTTCGGTTAATAATTCCGAATTGCAAACCCAATTAACGCGTACCCCGCGTGATAAAAATGATTTCGCACGCGCCATACGATAAATCTTTACAGGTTTAAATACGGCGTTTGTGCCAAAGATTTCGTCATCAATTGTAAATCGTATTTTCGTGCCGTGATTCTTGGTCGCGTCCCCACGTATCATTTTACTGGTTGGTTTGCCGCGGGAAAAGGTTTGCCGCCATTCATAGCCATCACGACAAATCGTTACAATCATTTCAGATGACAGTGCGTTTACAACCGAACTGCCGACGCCGTGCAGACCGCCACTGGTTTTATACACGTTGTTGTTAAATTTTCCACCAGAATGCAGAGTGGTTAAAATAACCTCTAGGGCGGATTTGCCGGGGAATTTTGGATGCTCGTCAACCGGAATACCACGACCGTCGTCGGTAATTTCTATGGTCTTTGCGTCAATTAAATTTACAGTAATTTTTTTTGCAAAACCGGCCACCGCCTCGTCAATAGAGTTATCAAGTATCTCGACCGGCAGGTGGTGCCACGCCTTTTCATCGGTGCCGCCAATGTACATACCGGGACGCAGACGAACAGGCTCGAGCCCTTCGAGTACCTGGATATCTGATGCATCGTATGTGTGTGTATTCTGTTCCATCATAGCGTTATATTATTAGTATATTTTTGCCTTTTTTGCAAGTGAAAGAATTTTATGTGAACCGTGCTGGATAAGGAAAATATTTTTATGACCTTGATTTTTATATTATTATATCTATATATTTTTGGACAAAGTAATTATGGAATATAAAAATGAATAAAAATCCGTATGAAGTTTTGGGGGTCGCACGTAATGCGACCGATGATGAAATTAAAAAGGCGTATCATAAACTGGTTATGAAATATCATCCCGATAGAAATCAGGGGGATAAAGATGCCGAAGAAAAATTTAAAGAAGTTAATAATGCTTTTGATATATTAAAAGATCCGCAAAAACGTGCGGCATACGATCGGTTTGGTGATGCGGCCTTTGCCGGGGGTAATGCCTCGGGTGCAAATCCATTTGGTGCAGGTGCCAATCCATTTGGTAATGGGGCGTTCCATTTTAATATGGGCGGTGGTGCCGGTATGGACGACATTCTGCGCGAGGCAATGCGTGGTTTTGGCTTTGATATGGGCGGTGGCCCAACGCGTGGTGCAGATGCACGCCGGGGACGTGACCTGTTGGACGAGGTTGCAATTGATTTGCGGGATGCGTATTTTGGTACAACACATACCGTAAAATTTACAACAAATGTTGAATGTGACAAGTGTAATGGTTTTGGTACGGCCGATGGAAAACAGGCGCCGAAATGTTCGCGGTGTAATGGAACCGGATATGTGCGTGCGGCACGTGGGTTCTTTGCAATGGAAACACCGTGCCCGGATTGTAATGGTACAGGGCATAAAATTGATAAAAAATGCAGTCAATGTGATGGAAATGGTGTATTGCGCAAGACACGTACATTGGATGTAAAAATCCCCGCTGGAATCGAAGATGGAACGCGGCTGCGTCTGGGGGGGCAGGGCGAGGCTGGACAAAACGGCGCACCGGCCGGCGATTTCTATTTAGATGTGCGGATACGTCCAGATAAAAGATTTGAACGTGATGGCGCCGATTTAATAACTCGTGTGGATGTTCCTTTTACAACATTGGCATTGGGTGGTGAAATAGAGGTGGATACCATTGATGATAAAAAATTATCCGTCAAGGTGCCGGCCGGAACCCAGGTCGGTGAAAAATTACGTGTGCGTGGACACGGTATGCCAACACGACGGCCGGGTGGATTTGGTGATCTGTATATAGATATAAATATGCCGGTGCCAACAAAATTGACCGAAAAGCAAAAGAAATTATTGGCCGAATTTGCGGGTACAAAAAGTGCAAAAAAGGGTTGGTTTTAATTTTTTAATCATTTGTAAAAAATGCGCTGGGGCAATAAATCGTGTATCCAGCGCGTTTTTTTGTAATAAAAATCCCGCCATTTGGCGGGGTTAATTAATCTTTTATTTGTTTTAATTTTTCGGCGAATGTAAATGTGTATTGTGTTGCCGACCATACCGATGCAATTAATGCCAGCCACAGGCATATTACACCAATGTATGCAAATACATAGAAGGCATAAGATGCCGCAAATGCATAATGTGGAAATACAGTCAGCGAAGGCATACACATCATTAATAACAATGCGCATATTGAAATCATCTGTATTGTTGTTTTTATTTTTCCCATTGAAAAACGTGCCTTGGGAACCGGCATTTCTATTTTTTGTGTTCCAAGAAATTCCCGCAGGCCGCTGATATACAATTCGCGTGCAATCATAATAATTGTTGGAACGATAATCATCCATATTTGAACGCCGGGAACCGGAATTTGGGCCAGCGCAAACGTCATAACGATGGTTAACATAATCAGTGTGTTTACAACCAATAACTTATCACCAATGTGATCCATCACGCCGCCCAATTTTGTACATACGTTATATTTGCGGGCCAAAAATCCATCGAACCAATCTGATACAGAGCCCAACAGAAATAATATAAACGATGTCCAATACATTCCAAACAGTAATGTCGGTATAATTGCAAATGCCGCGGTAATGCGGAATGCGGATAAAAAGTTAACGAAAAACTTCATATTTTTGCTCCTTTAATAAATCATCAATGTTGGTATTATATCACTTCTGAATGGAAATGGGCATATATTTTTTCGGCGGCCGATTTGCCCAGACCCGGAACGTGCATTAACGCATCCAGGTTTGCATCCGTTATCGCGCGGACAGAACCAAAGTGGTTTAACAATGCACGTTTACGTGTGGGGCCGATGCCTTCGATTTCATCCAGTACCGATGATGTCATTTGCTTTGCGCGGACCGTGCGATGAAATGTAATGACGAAACGATGGGCCTCGTCACGGACGGCGCGCAGTAATAAAAACAGACGTGAATCTTTGGGGATGTCGCGGCAAATGGTGCCGTTCGGCATTATAAAATGTTCGTCACCGTCACGAACCACGCCCTTGGTAACGCCAAGAATTGGTATTTCGGGGGCCGTTTTATGGGCGATGTTCCATTGGGCGGGACCGCCATCAACCACGATTAAATCCAGTTTTGGTCCACGTGTTGTTGCGCGTGATACGAATTCCGCCATCATCGCAATGTCATTTCCGGCACGTGATGTGTCGCGTAATTTAAAATGTCTGTATCCAGATTTTATAAAACCGTCGTGACCAAATGTTATCATCGCGCCAACGGGGTTGCGACCAAATAAGTGCGAATTATCAAATACACCCGCGCATTCAATTTTTATGCCCAGCCATTTTTCCAAATCATTAACAGAATCTGCCCAGTCAAAATTTGCGCTGTGTGCACGATTCCGCCGTATACCGCGATTTGATGTTTGGGTTAGTGCAGCGATTTTGTCGCGTACAATTGCGGCGGATTCATAATCCATTGCGTTGGAAAAATTTTGCATTTGTTTGGTTAGATCTGCGATGATTGGCTCGCTGTCGCCGGTAAGAATACGGCGTGCCAACGCAACGTTTGCAGCATAGTCCGTTTGTGGAATTGTACAAGGGCCACTGCAACGGCCGATTTGATATAACAGACACGGTCGTGTGCGATTGCGCATAAATGTGTCTGTACAGGTCCGCAGGCGACATACCTTTTGAATCGTTTTGATTGTTTCGTTTAATGCGGTAACCGATGGATATGGACCGTATACATCGCGACGCTGGGATATTTTGCCACGAAACTTTAACAGACGTGGATATTCCGATTGGGTTAATGCAATCATAGGGTACATTTTCCCATCGGTCAGCATTATGTTGTATTTTGGCCTTAGTGTTTTAATCAGGTGTTGTTCCAATAATAATGCATCTGATTCTGTTGATACAATTTCCCAGTCAACCCGCGCGACCAGTGTGCGCATAACCTGTTTGTGGGGCTCTAGTTTTGAGATGTCCAAATATTGCCGTAATCGATTTGACAGATTTTTTGCCTTGCCCACATATAATAATGTGCCATCTGCGTCGTACATCTTGTACACGCCGGGGGCGTTGGGACTGTTTTCTATTAAATCAGAAAATTGAATATTCATACTGAATATGATAGAATATAAAAAAATAAATATCAAATAGAGGTTGAATATGAAACAAGAATCGGGTCGATCAATGATTGAAATGATGGGCGTGTTGGCAATTATGGGGGTTATAACTGTTGGGGCTATCGCCGCAATTTCCAGCGCAATGAATATGCAAAAACGAAACGAGGTTAATGATGAAGTTCTGCAAATGGTAACCCAAGTACGCCAGATGTTTACAGAATATGATGATTATTCCAATATAAATAATGCAACTATTTTTGGTGCAATTGGAATGACAAATCAAAATCCGTATGGTGGTACGTACGAGATATCGGTTAATCCATCCAATGCACGTCAATTTGTAATTTCTATTAATGGGTTGTCCAAATCTGATTGTGAATATTTTATAACCAAGGGATGGGACGGTTCGGTTGGGTATGAAATGTCGGGGCGTACGCAAAGTGGCGCATCTGGTTCCTGTGACAAAGATAATGGGGAAAATGTTGTTCAGATAACGTATGGTGAATAACATCGTTTGGTGGTGCAAATGGCGGAAATGATCCAGGTTTCCAAAACCGAAGAAGGAACGCGATTGTTGCGATGGTTTTTGCGACGGTACCCGTCTATGCCCCAACGGGAATTTTATAAACTGTGTCGTGGCGGACAAATTCGTGTAAATTCTTCGCGTGCCCGTGGCCAGGAAATATTACGCGCAGGTGATGTTGTGCGTGTGCCGCCAACGTTGGCCAGTTATGCCTGTACACAATGTAAAAAAACAGAAAGTGGTGTACGTTTTTCTTTGGCGGATTTGGAATCTTTGCGGCGTTGCATAATTCATAATGATGATGATATTGTTGTTTTTAATAAACCCGCTGGGTTGGCCGTACAGGGCGGAACGGGTATTCGTAAATCTGTGGATAAAATGGCGGCCGCTTTGTTCCCGTATGACAAGGTTGCGTTGGTTCATCGTTTGGATCGGGAAACCAGCGGGGTTTTGGTCGTCGCAAAAAACCAGCGTGCGGCCCAGGTGCTTGCAAATGAATTTCAAACAAAATCTGCGCATAAAGAATATCTGGCGTTATTAAATGGTGATGTTAGTCCCGATCACGGTGTAATCGATAACTATATGGTCAAAGGCCAGGTGTTTGATAATCCGGCACGTATAAATAATGGTACAGGCCAGCGGCCACAACGGGCAATCACAGAATATCGGGTTTTGTCAACGGCCGGTGGACATTTGTCGTGGGTGTTGTTTTCGCCAAAAACCGGACGCACACATCAATTGCGTATACATAGTGCCTTGAATTTAAATGCGCCAATTGTGGGTGATGAATTATATGGACGGGATAAGTATATTGATGGGGCGTTGGGGTCTGTGTTGGCAACAAATAACTTGTTTTTGTTGGCGTACAAGTTAACATTTCAACATCCAAGCACGGGTAAAACAATGACTTTGCGGGCACCGATACCGGATTTTATGCGGCCCGTTATAAAGTTTTTAGAATTTAAATTGCCGTAAATAAAAATGGTTAAGAAAAAAAGAAAGGGTAGTTTTTTTAAAATTATGCGCGTGCTGGTTCTGTTTATAATGGGACTGGTGGTGGCGGTTGTGATCGCGTTAAGCCAGATAAATCTTGAGGCGTTACGCGGCAGTGTTTTAACCGTATTGCGGGATGCAACGGGTTTGCCTGTGGAAATTGATGGGGCGGTGTCTTGGAAGTTATCTTTGCGGCCACAAATTGAATTGAACCAGGTGCGGGTACCAAATGCAGAATGGGCGCGGCACGAAAATGCATTCAGCGCAGAAAAAATAGACGTTACATTGGATTTAATTTCTTTGTTTCAAGACAGGCCAACAATACAAAATGTCAAAGTTTATGATGCCACCATTTGTATAGAGCAAAATGAAAAGGGCGAATTTTCAATATTGCCAAAATTTACATCGGCACAACCGGATACAGATGCCGGAACAGAGGCACCCGTTTTAACGGGGCCGGCCGATTATCCATTTGTTGACCCGGGGCTGGGCGGGTTAGAGGTACAGAATCTTGATATAGATATTTTGGGGGCCGAGTATTCGATTAACGGCTTTCAAATTCGATATATGCCGCGCAGCGATACGCGCGAATACAGCGGATGGGTAAGATCAACCAGTGATGTCTTTCCTTTTATATTGTCTTTTTCAAAATACAATGCCGAACGCAAGGTTTATCCATTGCGCGTTGCGTTTGCAACCGGTGGTGATGCATTGATTGCAAATATCGCATTAGAGGGTACAAGCAAGGCACCAATTGATTTTATAATTCGTGGCGATATTCCAGATATTGCAGAAGTTGGAAAGGTTTTTAATCTTGATTTGGAAACAATGCCCGCAATGAAAGTTGATATTTCTGGTGGATATGATTGGCAGAAACTGACACTGCGGAATTCTGTGATAACCGTACGTGGAACAACGTTGGGGTTCAGTGGGGTTATTGATTGGTCGGGGGCGGTGCCAAATGTTACGGCGACATTGGAATCTGATTATGTTAGTTTATATGAATTGTTCCCGGATATGTATGGGAAAAAGTGGGTACGGCCGAATCGTGATTTAAATGTTTTTCACGATATACCGTTATATGGAACCGAATTTTTAAAGATAAATGCAGATTTGCGGATTTTGTTTGATAAATTTGTTATCTATCGTGATTTTAATTTATCTGATATGGATGTGCGGTTGAATTTGTACAACGGTCGGGGACGGATTGATGTGGCAACCGTAATCGCAAATGGAAATGTTCGTGCCGCGGCGGATGTTGATATTGATGCAGATGGGCGGATGTATGCACGGGTCGGGGGATTGGGACGTGGAATTACAATCGGGCAATTGTTACAACAGGTTTATATAGATGATTTTATTTCTGAATTGCCGGTGGATTTCGAAATGTATGTGGAGGCCAGTGGCAGCACATTGTCCGAATGGATGCAGACAATCACGGGGCCTGTGCGGGTGTATTCGTCGGGATCGGGGTATGCGCATTCGGCACTGGTTGCGAATATGTATGGAACAGATTTTTTAACCACCTTGCGACACAGTATAACCGATTTGTTCAGTTCTGAAAAAAAGTATAATCAAATGACAATTTCGTGTGTTTCGGTAAATACAAAACTTCGCGAAGGTTTAATTGAAACCCAGCACGGGGTCGCGGTTGAAACAAATGCAATAAATGTGCGCTTGGCCGGTAACTTGGATTTGGGGGATGAAAAAATGCAATTGTCTTTGACGACGGTGCCGGTGCGCGGATTAAAGTTATCTTTGACGGGAAATGTTGTGAATTCTATGGAAATAACAGGAAATTTGGCAGAGCCAACAATAAGAATCAGTGGGGCCGCCGTAGCGGGCAAGGTTGCGTCTGCAACGGGAATTGGTTTATTGCTGGCACCGTTTACAGGTGGAATAGGATTGGTCGCCGGGGCGGGGGTTGGACTGTTGGCGGGCGATTTGTTGGAAAACTGGTTGGCGGATGACAATCCGTGCGAAACCGCATTGGAACGTGGGGCACCATCGCGTCGCGGTGATGCGGAATGGATGGATTTGTCGGCAGCGGATTTGGCAAATAATATTATAAATAAAGGGGAAAATTTATAATGACATATTGGGTTGATTTAATTCAAATTCTGGTAATCGCGATTGTTTTATTTTTGTTTTACCGCGCATTTATAAAAAATACATCGTCTGAAAGACTGGTGCGGGGCTTGTTGGGGTTGGCACTGTTGTGGGTATTAAGTTTTGTTTTGCCCCAGTTACATTTGGAATTGTTGGGTACATTTTTGCACTGGACGGCGTTGTTTTTATCCATCAGTTTGGTTGTTGTGTTTCAACCGGAATTGCGCAAGTTTATGGCATTGATGGGAAATATTGATGAGTGGCGCCGAATCTTTCGTGTGCCCGCCGACGCAAGACGTGATACAAAGTCATTGGATGCAATTGTGTCTGCGGTTGAATATATGTCGGCAAAACATACGGGGGCTTTGATTGTTTTTACGGGGTCGTTGGACGAAAGCGCAATTGATAAACCCGGCGTTGTTGTTGATGCTGTTATTTCAAGCGAGTTGTTGTTAACCATATTCTTTAATAAAACACCGCTGCACGATGGGGCGGTTATCATAGAAAAAAATCGTATCGCATATGCGGGGGGGATATTGCCACTGTCAAAAAATAATTTAAATTGGAAATATGGAACACGACATCGGGCCGCATTGGGGTTAAGTGAAGTGTCCGGTGCAACTGTTTTGGTTGTGTCAGAAGAAAGTGGCGATATTTCAATCGCAGAAAAGGGCAAGTTTACAAAATATGATGATATGAAAAAACTGCGGGCCAAGTTGGAACGTGTTATGATAAAATAATAAAATGCCGTATTAGCGGCATTTTTTATTTTTGTTTGACTGTGGTTGATATTTGTCCATAAATTGCGCTGTCAATAACCCTTGCACCGAATCGGCATTTTTTGATAAACTGAATCGAAAAGGATGTAGGACGAAAATAGATTTAACAGGAGCGTATAATGGAATTTTCAGTATTTCGTCAGGTTTTAATCCGTGCGCTGGGGCATATGCAGTCAATTGTGGAAAAGCGTGCGACGCTGCCGATATTGGTTAATGTTAAAATAGAGGTTGCGGATGATTTGATTCTGTCTGCAACGAATGTGGATCTAGAGTTGGTTGAACACGTGGCGGCGGATATTACATTGGGTGGCAAGACAACCGTACCGGTTCAGATGCTGTATGATATTGTTCGTAAGTTGCCTGATGATGCGGAAATTTCTTTTAAACAGTCCGGTGATCAACTGGTCGTGTCCAGTGGGCGCGCGGTGTTTCATTTACCAACATTGCCGGCGGAAAATTTCCCGGCAATGGCGGGCAGTAATTTGACAACCAAGTTCCAGATGACAACCGGTGATTTGGCTCATTTGATTAACCAGACAAAGTTCGCGATACCAACCGATGATGTGCGTTATCATCTTGGGGGGATTTATTTCCATATTTCTGACGAGGGCAAGGAAAAAATGTTGACCGCGGTTGCAACCGATGCCCAGCGTATGGCACTTTGTGCGATGCCGGCCCCGGCGGGCAGTGTAGAAATGCCGGCCGTTATTTTGCCGCGTCGTGTTATCGGTGAATTGTCCAAGTTATTGGAAGATGCGACCGTTGATGATGTGACAGTTGAATTGTCTGATACCAAGGCGCGTTTTACCGTTGGTGCCGCAACATTGACCAGTAAATTGGTTGATGCGCAATATCCAAACTATCGTGTTGTTATCCCCAAGGGAAATGACAAAATTGCGATTCTGGACAGAAAACAGTTCTTAAACGCGGTGGATTTGGTTTCTGTTGCCAGTGTGGATAAAACAAAATCTGTGCAATTAACTTTTTCTATGAATAAGTTGGTTGTTAACGCGTCCAGTCCGGATGCCGGAACTGCAACCCAAGAATTAGATATTGAATACAATGGCGACAGTGCATTTACCGTCGTGTTTAATGTAAAGTTCTTGATGGATGTTGCCGGCCAGGTAGAAGGTGAAAAGTTCCAAATGGAAATGCAGGATCCTTTGTCGCCGACAATTATTAAATCCACCGATAAAAATACAGATGCGTTGTTTGTTTTGATGCCAATGCGTATGTAGAATGTTTTTCGGGGTGTTCATAAAGGGGGGCGGAATGTTTGTTCCGGCCCCCTTGGTTTTTTTGTTATTATAAAAATTGCAAATTTGATTTTTTATGATAATATTGCGCCGTTAAATAAAGGATTATTGAATATGAGTATAGAAGAAATCGCACCGGGTAAAGAACCGCCAAAAAAGATGAATGCGATAATAGAGGTCCCAGAAAACGGGCACGTTAAATATGAAATTGACAAGGCGACTGGTTTGCCACGTGTAGATCGTATATTGCATACGCCAATGGCGTATCCGGCAAATTATGGGTATTTCCCGGGAACGTTGGGTGATGACGGTGACCCCTTGGATTGTGTGGTTGTGTGTAATTCGCCGTTGAGGCCGGGGGTATTGATCGAGGTGCGACCAATCGGTGCGCTGTTGATGGAGGACCAGGCCGGTGGTGATGAAAAAATTATCTGTGTGCCGCGTGATAATATTGATCCGTACTATACCAATACCGAATTCGTAGAGCAATTACCGGCAATTTTGCGTTCAAAAATAGAATACTTTTTTCATCATTACAAGGATTTGCAACCAAATGCTTGGTCCAAGGTCAAGGGCTGGGCCGATCGTGCAACCGCCGATAAATTGATTTTGGACAGCATTGATCGTTATTGGGCGCATAAGCGGGCCGCACAATAAACGCTTGCGTTGTGGTGGCATAACCGTATAATAAAGTCAGAAAATTCAAGGGGGTATTTATATGGCATCTTATATTGCAAATGATATGCGCGTTGGTTGGGTAATTTCTTATAATGGTAAACGTTATTCTGTTATGTCGATTACCAAGGTAAAGCCCGGCAAAGGTGGTGCTTTTGTCCAGGCGGATTTGCGCGATATTGATTCTGGAAACAAAGATAACAATCGTTGGCGTGCCGAGGATAAAGTTGAAAAATTAATGGTAGAGGATATTGAATGCCAATATCTGTATTCTGATGGTACGGACGCATACTTTATGAATTTGACCAGTTATGAACAGTTTACCGTATCTGTTGAATCATTGGGTGAACAAATGAAATTTTTGGCACCTGAAATGTTGGTCAAGGTTAATTTTGTCGAGGGCCAGCCCGTATCCGTTTCACTGCCCAAAACAGTGATTGCCACCGTCGAGGAAACCGAACCGGCCTTAAAGGGACAAACTGTTTCCAACAGTGGTGGTAAGCCGGCAATCTTGGATAATGGTGTACGTGTTCAAGTGCCGTTGTTTATCGAACAAGGCGAAAAAATCGTGGTAAATACTGAAACCTTGGAATACGTTGAACGCGCAAAATAAATTATAATAACATATCTGTAAACGATGGCGATTGCTCATGTAACGCTTGTACACTACGCAATCGTCATCGTTTACATCTATATCATTCTAATTTATTTTATATAATGCTATTTTTTACCAACTCGTGTAATGTTTGTACACTACGCAAATTTTTTGCCGTCATCTATATCATTCTAATTTATTTTATATAATGCTATTTTTTGCACGGTGGCAACCAACTCCTCGTGTAGCGTTTTTGTACACTTCGTGGTTGCCACTGCACACATCTATGGTGTTCTAATTTGTTTTTATAAAAGCCACATTTACATCTATACCATTCTAATTTATTTTGCAGTGTTTTTTTGCAAATTTTTATCCCGCCGTTTGTGTGGGTGTTTTTTAATCTTGCATAGTATTTGTGTGTGCGGTAATATATTTTTTGCCGGCGGGTGTTCCGCGGGCGGGGTGTGGAAACCCTTCTTTTGCGTCGCATTTTGGCGATGATAAGTTAATCCCTGATTTTTGGTCAGGGGGGTCGTGAATATATTGAATAAGCGACACAATTCAAAAGATTGTTTCCAACCTCCTGGCCACCAAATTTTGGTGGTTTTTGTTTAACAAAAACAAAACAGGGGTTTGAAAATGAAAAAAATATTTGTGCCGGCATTATTGCTGGGCTTGGTGTTGCCTGTTACAGTGAATGCGAATACTGCGTCAGAACCGTGGAAGCCATACGGTGATGCATATGATATGGTTGTTTGTACACATTGCTTGTCGGCGGCAATTGCGATGCAACAACTTATTACCGCGTATGAACATTCTTCTACGTGTGAACAGATAGAAAATTATCCGGATTATATAGCAATGAAGGAAAGATTTAAACAGAATGCTATGACTGATGCATATGCGTATGATGTACCAGAGGCCGGGGTGTTTTTGGATACTTATTTGGATCAATTAGGTCAAGCGATTTGTCGCGAAAAAAAGGATGCAACAATATGTTTTGAACATTCTTTGTGTGCTTGTACGGCGGGCTATTATGCTTACATAGTTAAGAGTGCAACCGGATTAATAGATCGCGCAGACTGTACCCCGTGTCCACAGGGTGGAATATCAAAAGAAAATTCTTACAGCATTACGGATTGCTATTTGCCGTCTGGCACAATGGGCAGTGATGATTTAGGCGATTTTATGTACACAAAAGATTGTTATTATCAGGAATAGTTACACGGGTTATTTGTAATTTGGGTGTTGGCAATCGTCGGCGAATTCAATAAACAACCAATGCGCATCGGTGGTGCGCATTGGTTGTTATGATTAATTTGTAATGAATAATTATTTAATTTTATTATCTGAACCCATAATATTTCTTATTTCATCAACGCAATTATCATAAATATTTTTTCGCCCCAATCCCAGATAATCGCGTGGATTAAAGTTTTCGGGCTTGGTTGCCAATGTTTCGCGTACGCCGGCGGTGAATGCCAGTCTGGAATCACTGTCCACATTTATTTTGCAAATGTTTTTTTGTGTTGCGCGACGCAGTTGTTCGGGCGCAATTCCGCGTGCGTTTGACATTT
Organism: uncultured Alphaproteobacteria bacterium; assembly: GCA_944389495.1. Lineage (GTDB taxonomy): Bacteria > Pseudomonadota > Alphaproteobacteria > Rs-D84 > Rs-D84 > Enterousia. The sequence goes on from CALXMN010000002.1 coordinate 114,845, forward strand.
TGCCGCCATATTCATTTATTGTTTGGACAAAGTGCTGTGGAATGCTGGATGCACCGTGCAGCACCAATGGAAAGTTTGGTAATTGTTCTGCAATTGCGTCCAATATATCAAAGCGTAATTCTTCGTCGTCGGATTTACGTTTGTATGCGCCGTGACTGGTGCCGATGGCAATGGCCAATGAATCGATATTTGTTGCGTTTACAAAATTTACAACGTCGTTGGGGTTTGTATAACTGGATGTGGTGGCGTGGGTGTTTTCGTCTTCTATTCCCGCCAAGGTGCCCAGTTCGGCCTCGGTCGTTACGTCGTATTTGTGGGCCAAATCGGCAACCGTGCGCGCCAGTTCGATATTGGCGTCAAATGGTAATTTAGAACCGTCAATCATTACGGATGAAAAACCCAACTTAATTGCACGGGCGCACGATTCCAGTGATGACCCGTGGTCCAGATGCAGTGCAACATTGTCATACTTTTTAAGGTTCAGTCCCCAAATCATACCGCGCAATAAATCGTCGCCCATATATTTAAGTGCCGATTCAGATACCGCCAAAATAACGGGACTGTGTGTGTCGCGGGCGGCGGATATGATCGCGGCCAGTGTTTCCATATTATAAAAATTAAATGCCGGAATTGCGTAATGATGCGCCAATGCCGACGCAAACATTTCACGTGTGTTGACCAATCCAAAATCTTTATAGTCCATTTTATCCCCCATTTTTATGCAAATTATATCATAATCATTTTAATGGCGCCCCAATAATTTGTGGGAATCTTTGACTGTGTTATTAGGACTTGACAATTTTGTAAATTCGTCATATATTTATAAATGAGCGAACAAAACGATGCAAAATCAATCAGATGGTGTGAAAATGTTTTGTGATAAGCATCTTGGCCGTTTATATTTTGGGGGTAACCCTGATTGGCCGCCGTGCGCCGTTGGGGGCGTCGGGGGATTGCGGGGGATTGCGGGGGATGAAATTTCGCAATATGTATTAATCGCCGATGATGGTTTTGTGTTAAATGTGGGTTAAAAGTCCGGGGTTTTCCGGGCTTTTTTGTATTTATTGGGATTTTTTTCCGTAAATACGTAATGCCAAACCAAAGGGGGCAAAAATGCAAATGAAAAAAATAGTACCGTATAAAATAAAAAGATTAATCCCGATGTTGGGATTGGTCGGGGCGTCGTTGGTTATGCCCGGGTGTGATAAGGAAGATCCCATCCCAATGCGCGATATAGAACTGCGTTTTTCTGATGACGATTGTTCCAATCTGTTTTATAGGGATAGAGAAGGTAGATTTTTTATCAGCGAAATAATAAAAACGTGTGAAAAAGATCCGTATATTAAAACAGTGTACTTGATTCCTGAGGGCGATTGGCATATTTATGTTGCAAGTTCTATTAATGGATTTCGTAAATATAATCTTGAAATATTGTTTGACTATTCGTCAAAATTACGGGGTCGGGGTGATTTTAACTTTTATCCCGGGGCCGCATCCCAGGTGCCAGAGGATAGTTTGTGGTATGTAAGCAAGGGATTTACAATAAACAAGTATCGTCCATTAACAGACTATCAGCGTTAAAAAAACCGGCGTTATGCCGGTTTTTTGTGTTGTGTCGGATGGTTGATTGTGCAAAAATCAAATTGTAAGTATTTTTTGTGCAAGTGGGACGGAATATGAAAAAGATTATATTTATTGCGTTTGGTTTATTTGCATTTGATGTGTCAAATGTGTTCGCATATACAGAAGTTTGTTCTGTTTTGGAAAATGGTGAATGTTCGCCGGGGTGCGAATTTGATGAAACCAAGGGTATGTGTAAATTGTGCACGCCCGGAACGTACAGCAATGAAGATGGTGTGTGCGTAAGTTGTAAAGATGTCGTTGGTTTTCCGCTTTATCTTGACAATTGGGAATATGTGGGTGATGGTGCAGAAAATGTTGACGAATGTAAAGTAAAGATATTTTGTGATGCGGGTGAATATCTTGATACGATTGATATGACAACGGTGCAAGGAACAAAAATTGCTTTTAACTGTGCTAAATGTGGGGCGTATTATGATTCAGGGGAAAGTGCCGACGGGTTCGAATTTTTTTTAAAGTTTGATATGACGTTGGTTGATGAAAATAACGAGGTTATTCCGGATATTACTGATTATTCGGTTACGAGATGTGGTGATGGACGCGTTGCAAAATTGATATTGGACAGAAATACCTGGGTGGGGTTCTGGGATGATAAAGAAGCGTATGCAAAATATAATGTTGGTTTTGCAATGGACGAAAATCCCACAGGTGGGTGGTCGAATGGCGTGTTGCCGGATAAGGCGGTGCAGGGTGACAGACCGATAAAAACATTCAAAGGATATTGGACCGGTGAAAATTGTGATGGAACAATGTTTTTTGATGCCGATGGGAAGTTTAATGGAAATTGGTCGGGGTTGTTTGATTCAATGAATTCGAATGGCGAGATAACTTTGTTTTCTTGCTGGGAAAATTATACCATTGCCGTCGGATATAAAAATCCCACTGGTTCTGGGAGTGTAACTTGGTATACGCAAAATATTACCATAGATGATAACAGCGAGGGACAAAGTTTCCCAATTATGGAATATGGTGGCGAACCAGGTGGCGAGGGAATGGTTTTTCAACATTATACCTGTACATATACCGAGCGTGTCGGGGAACAAGACATTGTGCGTCCCTGCAGCAGTACACAAACTGTATGGAGGCCGGGTGAAGAAATTCCATTGGTTGGAACCAATATAACCTTTACACCTGTGTTTGGGGCGTGTGCGGTCGGCTATTATTGTGTTGGTGGTGAACAAATACCTTGTCCCATGGGAACAACCAGTAATATCGGCGCGGGGGCGGAATCACAGTGCTTTATGACACGTGGAACGGATGGAACCCAGTTTTGTGATGGCAAGGGTCGGTGTTTCACACTGCCGGGGACCGGAAATATAAATTATGAGCCGGATTAAAACAGATCAATTTTATATGTATGATTTTATATAAAACTTGACAACTGTAAATTTTGTGCAACAATTAAAATACGAATCGGGGAGCGGGTCAGAGGATAACAGAATAAAAGTCAAAGGATTGACAAATGAAGAAAGTTCTGGTTTCTGTAATCGCGCTGACATCGCTGGCCGGTTGTGGCGCATATTATGATTATTACAAGGGCGGGGTAAGATATACCCAAGATGGTCCGGATTGTATTTACTATGCCGGTGAACACGGACGTAATTATTCGCACTATGTCGGTGGGTTGGATACAGGTAAAAAGATTGTTTATCGTAATACCCGCTGTGAAGATTTGTATGCGATTGATAACTTTGGTCAAGAACCACGTCACGATCGTCAAATCTTGGCGCCGGCCGCCCAGGTTACGCCCTGTGATTCTTGTGCCCGGGTGGAAAAGGTTTCTTGTAATTCCTGTGCCCAGGCCCAGCCGGTTCTGAAACGCAGATATATCATCGTTCCTGCTATGTAATTTGTGGAAAGATGTTGAATTGTCAACGGCGTCAAACAGACGCCGTTGTTTTTTATGTTTGCTTGAATGTATATAATTTTTATGATAAAATTAATGGAAAAGAAAGGGGATTTATTATGAAAGGTTTGTTGAAATTATTTGGTTTTGCCGGAATTGCTGTTTTGGCGGGCGGGGCCGCCGCGGTCGCGGCACCGGCCGGGGGTATTGGTGTGAATGAAGCCGGGTTGTGCGCATTGATTGGGCAAATGTACGGTGTGTTCAAGATTTTACGTACGTTGGCATTTGTGGGGGCCGCGTTTATTATTGCCGGTTGGGCCTGGGGTTATATATCCAAGGGCGAAGTAAAACTGGATGATTTGCAAAAGAAGGGTACCGGAATGTTGGTTGGGTTTGTGCTGTTGTTCGGTATCGGTGTTGTGTTACAGTTCTTTTTGTTTTCGAGTACGGGGTTGGGCATTATTGGTTGCTCGAACCTGATTACAAATTGGTAAAATTTTTGGCGGCCGGTTGGTCGCCATTTTTTATTAAACGCATCGTCTTTTTGTGGCGATGTTTTTTTTGTGTTTATTGTGGGTTGGTGTCGTCAGCACTGACCAACGAGTATAATACAGATGAAATTAATAATTGGTATGGGACGTGTTGTTGTTCCGCCATTTTCTTGATGCGCTCTAATATCTGGTGGGGAATACGCATATTTATAACACTGTCTGATTTGTTAAATGCACGATAGGCCGCGTATTCTTTTAGCAGGGCCTCGATATTCATAATGAATAATTGTTGCATTACGTTTGGCATACACTAACTCCTATACAGGCGACAATACCCCCGTGTTTACAATCGACTATATCATCGTATTGACATTTGTCAATACATTTGTAATTGCGGTCGTCAACACGCTTGTAATGATTGGTGTGATGGCAGGTGTATTGTGTTTTGTGTTGTTGGGATTTGTTGGTGCGATTTCTTGCTTTTTATATAATATGCATATAGAATTATGGCGTATATATTGGAAAGGATTTTAACTATGCTTAAAAAGTTTATGCTTGTACTGGTTTTTTCGCTGGGGCTGGTTGGGGCGGCACGGGCCGAGTTAAAGGTTGATATTATTGCCGGCGCAACAGAGCCGATTTCAATCGCAGTACAAAAAATTGAAACCGTCGGAAATGTTTCGGCACGCGATGCCGAAATGATACGCGATGTTGTTGATGCCGACTTAAAATCAACCGGTTTGTTTCGTATCGTTTTACGTGACGCATTGCCCGAATTTGTCGAAATGGGTAAAATGCCGGATTTCGTTTTGTGGAATGCCGTACGGGCCCAGGTTTTGGTTCAGGCAAAATTATCTGCGGAATCGGGCGGTCGGTATAATTTGGAATTCTATGTATGGGATGTGAATGGTAAAGAGCAAATAGAGGCACAAAGTTTGGTTGCGTCAAAAAAATCTGTGCGACGTTTGGCGCATATTATGGCCGATGCAATATATGAACGTCTGACCGGCGAGGTGGGATATTTTGATACGCAAATCGTATTTATTGCCGAAACAGGACCCGTGGATAAGCGTATTAAGCGTATGGCAATTATGGACCAGGATGGATATGGATTACGTTATCTGTCCGATGAAGATACTTTTGTTATGTCGCCGCACTTTTCGCCAAATATGCAGACGATTGTGTTCCTGTCGTTTCGTGATGATGACCCAATGGTTTGGACGCTGGATTTGGATACCGGGGAACAACGACGTTTGGGACAATTTGGTGGAATGAACTTTGCACCGCGGTTTTCGCCGGATGGAACAAAAATTGCGCTGTCGTTGGTTAAGGACGGTATTACGCATATATATGAATATGATATAGAGTCAAAAAAACTGCGCCAATTGACGTTTGGATATTCGTTGAATACCAGTCCGTCATATTCGCCAGATGGTAAAAAAATGGCCTTTAATTCCGATCGTAGCGGAAATCAACAAATATATGTTTTGGATTTGGAATCGGGTGATGTTGAACGGATAACGTATGGGGCGGGGCGGTATGCTACGCCCGCCTGGTCGCCGGATGGCAAGTTCATTGCATTTACCAAAATTGCAGATGATACGTTCTATATCGGAATTATGGATCCGCGCGGACGTAATGAAAAAATATTGGCCGGCGGTTGGTATATGGAGGCCCCATCCTGGGCCCCGGGATCGCGGCGTGTGGTATATTATGAAACAGAAAAGGCACTGGATGATATTGAACGTATTAGTCATATTCGCAGTGTGGATATTACCGGACAAAATGTCTATGAAATCGAATTGCCCGATGGGGTAAATGGGGTGGAACCAACCTGGTCGCCACGCTTACCATAAGTTTGTATTTCTATGCGATGGGGTGTTGTTATTTGTTGTGCGTGCGTGCTTGTGAAATCGGCCGGGGCCGTGCCTGCGGTTGTTGATTATGTCTTGGATGGTGATACCTTTGCCGCACGGGTGGCGTTGGCGGATAATATAAAAATAACTGTGCGGGTGCGATTGGCCGATGTTGATACGCCCGAACTGAACGGTAAATGTGCCGATGAAATCGCAATGGCGGTACAGGCACGTGACAGATTGTCACAATTATTACGCGTCGGTGATATTGTGGATTTGCGCGATGTACGCGATGATAAATATTTGGGACGAATTGATGCACGGGTCTTTACCGCAGATGGACGTGATGTTTCCAAAATACTGATAGATGAAAAACTTGGGCGGCCATATGATGGTGGGCGACGATTACCGTGGTGTAAATAAAAACACCGATTTAATCGGCGTTTGAATCTTAGTTTGAATAGTAACAATCCTTGGTATATGTAATGGTTCCGGTGGTGTCTGAGCCAATCGCGCCCGCCGGCAGATTGCACGATGTTATATTTGTTGCACCCGCGGTTGTTGTGCTGGAAATGCCGTCCGAAGATGGACATTTTGTACAGCCTGATGTGCCATTTGTACTGGTGCCGTAATATCCGGCCGCACATCTGTATTCTGTTTTTTTACTGCAAACGCACGTCGTTGTGTTGCACGTTGCGGTGGTGCGTTTTTCATATCCGGTTGAATGCGCCGACCAGGATGTCGATTCACAATCTGTACAGCCATTGGAACAGTCTGGATATGGGGTGCAAATGCCTTGGTTACTGCTGAGCATTTGGCAATAAAAGCCGTCCATACATTGGTTGTTTCTAATGCACGGACTGCCATGGCCGCCGGCAGCGAAAAGGCAGGTGGCGCCGCCACAGTCGGCAGGATCCATACATACAATACCTGGATTGTTGCTGCAATATCCGAGGGCAGCAAATGCATTGTGCACGGCAAATATTGCACCGATTATTATAATGGTTCGTTTCATTCAAGCACTCCTTAGGTTTTTGATTCGAAATCAAAAAACCGCCGAATTGTTTGGCGGTTGGAGGCTTGAAACTATCTTATAAAATAGCGGGCTTATTTTTATATTTCGCCACCCTCCAACCTGATTATCAGCTGGAGTTTTTTGCATACTGTCGCGATGCACCGCGTTATAAGAGAGGTTTCAAGTCCTCGTTCGGGGAACACCCCCAAACATTAATTAGTATAATATAAATAACAAACCGTGTAAAATAAAAAAAATCCCGCAATTTGCGGGATTTTTATGCACTGTGGCGATTTATTGCCGCCGCAATTTCATCCAATGATGCATTGCACGGTAACATCGGCTCAAACCATATATTGGCGGTGCCACTGTGCATACGGCCGTGTTTGGGCCAGTATAAACCCGCATCGGTGCCAACCGGTAAAATTGGCAACTTTAATTCGTGGGCCAAAAACAGAAGACCACGTCGCAGTTGAATGTGTTGGCCCGGTTTTGTGCGGGTTCCTTCGGGAAAAATAATTAATGTTTTTCCATTCATTATCTTTTTTGCAACCGCGTGTGTTAATTTTTTCATATTTGTCGCACCACGGGCACGATTAACCGGCTGCAACCCCATACGCCAAAATGCCCATCCATATATCGGAATCCACAATAATTCGCGCTTGATAATAAAAAATGAATTTGGAACGTGGTTTGATAAAACCGCAATTTCCAGAATCGACATATGCTTGGCGGCAATAATTGATTTACCGTCAAAGCGTATATTGTCATTCGGGGCAACAGGAACACCGTTTTCTTCGTGCGGTGGATAATGTATTTCGTATTTTATGCCCGCAACAATACGCGCCCAAAATAAAACGCCACGTGCACACGTCAGTACAAAAAATCTGTTGATGCGATCGGATATTAATCCAATTAACAATATTGGGGCCCATAGTATAAAGTGTATCGCAAGTACAATTTTAAAAATAACAGTTCTTATCATATTTTATTTTCCTTTTGTGTTTTTATCCCTCTTTTATTCCAAATAAAGTAGCGATATATTTTATATATTCTATGGCCCATCGTTCAAGTCTTTTTGTAACGGGCATATCAGTTAATGGTACAGGACAGGCCACAATTTCGGTTTGGGGTAATTCGTGCTCTATTAAATATTTGGCACGGTTCATATGATCTTCGGTTGTGATTATTACAATTCTGTCCAGTCCCGCGCGGGCAGCAATTTTACGTATCGCGCGGGCATTTTGATATGTTGATTTTGAATCAGCCTCGATTGTGACGCGGCGCGCCATTTCAAATGAACCATTTGTGCCCGCACCAATTATGTATAAATCTGCGTCGGGATGTTTGCGTAACAGGCGCATTGCAAAGGGTATTCTGCGCATATCGCCCGTTAAAACAAATATTGTGTCATCTGGTAATATTGTTGCACATTGACGCGGGGCAATCGATTTGAAAACCGCACCACCAATAATAAAGCAAGTTATTAATAATAAAGATGGGGTTAATAATTTCATTAATCATTCTTTAAAATTTTTATTGTCGTGCGACGTGTTATCCATATTGCAAATATTATTATTACAACTGGTAACATCAGTAATGCCAGCCATCCCCACCCAGAAATCCCCAACATCGCCATTAATCCAACACGCGCACTGTGTGCCGTTCCCAGAATTAACAGTAATACAGGGGCCGCAACCGCAAAACCCGCCGCGCCCGCCATAATGCATATTTTTGTAATTATAATTTGCATTTGGTGGGCAACATAGGAATCAGTTGCGCCGATTTGATTTAATATTTCCAGTTCGCGCCGGTGCAATAATGCAGTGTTCTGGGCAATATATGATATACAAATTCCAATCGCCCCCAGGGTCAGTAATAATACAAATGATGAAATTAAAATCATTTTCCAACCCGCAGATGTGGAACTTTTTAATGCCGCGGCGTGGGTTAAAAAGCGGGCCCTATCGCCAATTTGTGATTGTACAGATTCCAAATCATCCGTTGAATTAAACTGTAATTCATACATTTTTGGCAGGTAATTTTCCAGTGCGCCACCACCATTTGACATCCACGGACGTAATAAATCGTGCATTTTTTCCGTGGTAATTTCGGTTACAGATTCTATTTTCGTGGCATTTTCATCAAAGATTTTTTTTACAGTATCTGTATTTTTTGTATCCATAATCTGGACCGTGGCGGTTAAATCCCACTGGGCATTCCAACGGATAACGCCCGTCCCAATCGCCAGGGCAATTCCAAACGCCAATACCGCCAAAAATGTCAACAAGGACATTATTGCCGTCATAAATATTGACTGTTCACGTACCAGTGAAAATACAATTGGCCTTTTAGTCATCTATGCGTTCCCAATATCATCAAATTGTTTGGACAGTTCTGAAAAATAGTTTTGGGGTTTTGGACCCTTCCATATTTTTTGTGGTTGGAGATGTGATGCGACAGTATTTGTGTTTTTGGTGGTGTCTGTAATAAAGCCAACACGATGATTTTCAACGCGTATTACCGGAAATTTGTATGTTTCCATTAATTTTGTACTGTGTGTGGCAAGTATAATTGTTGTGCCAAACGTTTTGTTCATTTGTACAAACAGTTCCATTAATCGTGATGCGTTTTCATCATCCAGATTACCCGTTGGTTCGTCGGCCAGCAGGATTGCCGGCTGGATAATAATAGCGCGGGCAACGGATACACGTTGTTGTTGCCCCCCAGAAAGTGTTTTGGGATTTGCGTCCGCGTATTTGGCCAGACCGACCCATTCCAAAACCTTGATAACTAATTTTTTTATCTTGGATTCCGACAGGCCGCGCACGCGCAGCGGTAATGCCACATTATCAAATACAGACATATGTGATAACAGGGAATATTCCTGGAATACTATGGCCATTTTATGGCGTAATGTCGCGATTTGATCGCGGGTCATATCGTTGGTAATGTGACCAAATAACTTGATTTGTCCCCGACACGGTTTGTGTAACTGATATATTAATCGCAATAATGTTGTTTTTCCCGCGCCCGATGCACCGGACAGAAAGTAAAATGCGCCCGAACTGATATTAAAAGAAACATCAGACAGGACTTCGCGCGCGTTATCATCGTATCGTGCGCCAACATTTGCAAAAGAAATTGCGGTATTATCTGACATATTAAAAATAATATTAAAAAAAGGTTATATGGTCAAGCGTACATAAAAATAAAAAATGCGCCAATGGCGCATTTTTTTATTCGGCATCAACAACCTTGGTTGTAGAGTTACGATTAAGGGCCCATACCTCTTCGCCGGTGCCGGGATATTGTGGGCGTTCTTTGCCATAGGAAATTGTTTTAATTCTTTCCGGTTCAATTCCGTCTGCAATTAAAACGTGTGCCGCGTTGCCCGCACGTAATGCACCCAGGGCCAGATTGTATTCCGTTGAACCGCGTTCGTCACAGTGACCTTCGAGTATGACATTAACATCCGGGTTGTTCTTCATATATAATGACTGGGATTCCAGATTCTCGCGCGCGTCATCAGAAATAACCGCGGAATCAAACGCAAAAAATACTTTGTCATCATTTATGTTGCTGGGGGCGCCGCCGCACGCCGCCAAGCCCAATACCGCAGAACACAACAAAATTTTTTTCATATCTCTTCCTTTCTTCTATTTACATAAGAAATTTAGCAAATTTTTTAAAAAAATGTCAAGTATGTGTTTTTCTTCTTTTTTTATATGGGGCATTTGTGTTATACTTACAACAAATAAAAAGGAAGGAAGGTATGAAAAAATTAGTTTCTTTGGCGGTTTTATTGGCGTTTGCAACGCCGGCGGTGGCCGCGCCCAGTTATTTAACACGTACATCTGATGGTGGTTATCGTGTTACATATGATTATACAGATAAAGCCAAAACCGGTTGGTATGTCGGTGGTCGGGCGGATTTAAATTTCTGGAATTGGAAAAATAAGTACAGCGTTGATGATGCAATGGTCGACCTGGGCATTGTAAATGGCGATTACAGCAGTGATAAGTATTCGTTCGAGCCTGCGTTCGGCGGCAGTATATTTGGCGGTAAACGTTTTGCTTATTTTTGGCGGGCTGAGTTAGAGGCCGGTTACCTTGGGTATTTCGAAGATAAAGATGCGGCCGCAGAATTTTCTATGCAGATTCCGTATGTAATGTTAAATGGTTATTATGATTTTACAAATGGTCTGTATTTGGGGGCGGGTGTTGGTGTTGCTGTGCCAATAACAACCGTTGATATGGTGTGGGCCGATGGTGCCGATCGTACAGAATATGGCGTTGCGCCAATGGCGGGAATAATGCTTGGGTATTCGTATGATTTAGATTATAATCTGGTGTTGGATTTCCGTTATCGTTTGTCTGCGATGACCGGTCTGGATCAGCGTATAGATAATATATATGATAATCACGGTGGTGTGCATTGGTTCCAGAATGATATTGACTTTATTTTGGATAATTCAATATCAATTGGTATCAGATATGAATTTTAACACAATTAGGTATTGACCCGATTCGCAAAAATATGATATTATTGAGTAGGTAGAGAGAATATCGTGAAAAAAGATCTGAAAACTTCAACACTGGCAATAATTTGCGTATTATGTACGGCGGCGGTATCTGGTGCATACGGTGCCGCTTCGGTTCGATCTTTGGGTGGCAGTGGTACGTATACCAGTGCGTCCAGTGCGTCCAGTGCGGCGGCCTCTAATGATTCTGGGGCGGCGTCTGTACGAGGTGGGTCTGTGCGCGTTAATCCGACATCTGGCGTGTCGGGGACAAGTGCGACGGTAAGTGCGGGCACCACGACCAGTGGGCGTGTTGCAACAACGCCACGTTTGTCCATTGGGCATTATTTGGGTGGTGGTACGTCGATCAGTGGGGGCAGTTCGCTGCGTCCGCAAACGCCGGGGGCGTCCACGGGTGGAACCTCGTCCGGTGGTGGTTCTATGGATCCGGATGTTGCGGCCGGTCTGCGGCAAGAGGTTGATCAGTTGCGTCGTGATGTGGACGAACTGGGGTCGGTGAATGATAATATCAATGATGCAATCGATGATTTAAGCCAGGGAAAGCAAGATACGTTGGTTCCGGTGGTGGATGGTTATATTATCATAGACAGCAATAACGAGATTTTTGTTGATGTTGATGCCTTGGCCCAAGAAATTGGCGAGGTTGCAGGTCAAGATGGGCGCGAGGTTGTGTTGGGTTATGATGACAATAACCTGTTGTGGCGCTATGACGATGAGAGTTCTTGGAGTGTTTTAATACCTAAATCTGAAATTACCGGACCCCAAGGTCCCCAGGGTGAAAAGGGCGAACCGGGCGAGGCCGCGAATTTAGACGCGTATTCCACGACCGAACAAATGAATGCTGCGATTGAAAAAGCGATTGCGGATTTGGCGGGTGTTTATGCGACAACGGAATATGTGGATACAAAATTGTCTGCCAAGGCGGACAAGGCCACAACCCTGGCGGGGTATGGTATTAGGGACGCAATGACCGAGGAAGAAATTAACAGAGCCATTGAAGATGCGACCAAGGATATTGTGGGCAGTGAAGAGATTGAACAATTCAAGGGCGATGTTGCGGGGTTAAAAACGACGGTTGGTGATGAAAATTCCGGACTGGTCAAAGATGTTAATGATTTGTCGGGTGCTGTGACCGCGTTGGATGGTGAAATGGATACGGTTTCCCAATTGGCGGGCAGTGCGGCATCCACAGCGACCGGGGCGGCGGAAAGCGCGGCCCAGGCGTTGTCGGGCCTGGCGGATAAAGAAGACAAGGCAAACAAAAAAACAACACTGACCAATAGTGATACAGATTATCCGTCTACGTCCGCGGTAACGGCGGCGTTGGCGGATTATGTAAAAACAGATGTCTTGCCGGGTGAAATTGGTGCGGCATTGGAAAATGCCGGTGCGGTGACCGATGAAAATATTTCTGAAAAGTTGTCTGGTTATGCCACCGATGAAGATTTGGCGGCCAAAGCCGATGCGTCGGATGTCGAAGCACTGGGGCAGCGTGTTGATGCGGCCGAAACAAATATTGAAGATATAAACACTACAATTGGTTCGGGCGAGTTGGCCACAACAGATAAAACCGTTTTGGGTGCAATTAATGAATTGAAATCTAAAACAGATGGAATGGCGACGGATGGTAATTTTGAAGAAATGAATAACAAGATTACCGAAATGGAAAGCCAGTTGAACGGAAAGCAAGATGTGTCGAACTTGGTTCAGGTTGTGTCCGAGGCTGATACAACAAAATACCCATCTGGCGCGGCCGTGTATAAAGAATTGGAAACCAAGGCCAATGCGTCCGATCTGGATAACTATGTCACGAACGATGGCCTGGCAACGGCGGTTGATGGTGTGTTGGATACGGCCGGCGTTGTGACGGATGAAAATTTGGCCGAAAAATTGGATGGCTATGCCACTGATGAAGAATTGGCGGGCAAGGCCGATGCATCTGATGTTGCAGAATTGGAAACGGCTGTTGGTGCATTGGAAACAACGGTTGGTGACGGCGAATCCGGTTTGGTAAAAGATGTTGCCGATGCAAAGGCGGCGGCTGATAAGGCAAGCCAAGATGTGGCCGGTAAACAAGATGCGTTGACCGCTGAACAATTGAACGCCGTGAATTCGGGCATTACTGCGGAAAAGGTTTCTGTATACGACGGCTATGCCGATGATATCGCGGGCAAGCAAGATGCGTTGGGATACACCGCCGAAAATGCCGCGAACAAGACCGACGATATGGCGACGGATACCGGATCCACGACCAAATATCCGACGGTTCACGCAGTCGAGGCATATGTTGCCAGTCAGGTTGCCGAAGGGGTTGAAATTAACACAGATCAAATTGCGGCCGGTGCGGTTAAAACGGATCAGATTGGTAATGGGGCCGTGACAGAAGAAAAATTGTCTGATGAATTAAATGCCGAAATCGATGGTAAAGAAGACAAGGCTAATCTGAAAGCGTTGGCATACAAGGATCAAATCAAGGATGCCGATGTTGCGGACGATGCGGCAATTGCAAAATCTAAATTGGCGTTGGATGTTCAAACGGCGTTGAATAATGCTGCGAATGCAGTGGTCGCGCCGGCGGGCGAAAAGCCATCTAACAGCGTATTGGGCACGGATGGCAAAGGCGATCCAGTGTGGTATGAAATCGCAATGTAAAGGAAAGAAAGAATGAGAAAGACAAATATCGCATTTTCTGGATTTATGGCGGCAATTTTGTTCAGTGCCGGTGCGGCCAATGCAGCAACGCAGATTGCCAGCAAACAGTACGTTGATGACAATTACGCCACAAAAACAGTTGTACAGGAAATTCAAACAGATGTAGGTGCGTTGAACACCGCGATTAATGATCCGGAAAATGGCCTTGCGGGCAAGGTTGATAGTTTGGACGACGCGATTAATAACGCAGAGACGGGGTTGTCGGCCCAGGTTCAGGATGCGGTTGATGCCGCCGACGCCGCGAGCACTGCGGTTGACCAACTGGGGATCAAGGTTGACGCGTTGGAAACAACCGTTGGGGACGAGGCGGCCGGCTTGGTCAAAGATGTAAATGATTTGGAAACAACGGTTGGTCAGTTGGATACAGAACTGGATTCTAAATTGGATTCTGCAACCGCTGCAACAACATATGAAGTTTTATCAAACAAGGCGGCTGCAATCAACGAAGGTAATCAAACATCGCCAACAGCATATCCGTCAGTGGGCGCAATCGTTCAGTGGACCAATCAAAAGATTGCTGATTTATCCGATACCGGATTGCCGGTAAATCCGGGTAATATCGAAGACGGAACTATTGCTGGCAGTAAATTGGAAAATGGTGCCGTGACGACCGATAAAATTGGGGCGGATGCTGTTAATGGCGACAAAATTGCCGATGATTCTATTGGTGCCGAACATATCAAAGATGGCGCGGTTGGATCCGACGCGATTGCCGATGGCAGTGTGACTGGCACAGATATTGCCGATGGTACCATTTCCGCGGATAATTTGGATACGGCGTTGAATGCAGAAATCGATGGCAAAGAAGATAAAATAAACAAAGCCACCGCCATTGATTCAACCAACCAGGCATCCACAGACGCATATCCGTCTGTCAAGGCTGTATATGATTGGACCACGCAACAGATTGCAAATGTTGAATTTGATCCGTCGACCGATATTGCCGATGGTGGTTTAAGTGGCGATAAAATTACCGATGGCACAATTACCGGTGACAAGATTGCCGATGACGCGGTTGATTCCGCGGCGATTGCCGACGGCAGTGTGACCGAGGCTGATTTGAACACCGATCTGGCCAGCAAGATTAATGGCAAACAGGACAAAAATGTTGGCGCGGATAACAGCGGTAAAATCCTGACCGTGGGTGCGGATGGCAATATCACGACATCTGCCACAATTGCCCAAAGTGCGGTTGATGGTTTGGAAACCGCCCTGGCGGACAAGGCCGACGCGGGCGATTTGACCACAATTAATGAAACAATTGAAACGATTGAACAAAACGTCAACAGCATCACCGCCGCCGATACCGGTTTGCTGGCGCAAAAGGAAGATGCCGCGAACAAGACCAAGGCGATTACCGAGGAAAATAAATCATCCGAGACTTTGTTCCCGACAATTGGTGCAATTACCCAGTGGACCAACACGGAAATTCAAAAAATCCGTGACGAAGGAATCGACATCGGAACCGATAATATTGGCGAGGGCGCGGTTCAGACGGTTAATTTGGGTAATGGCGCGGTGACCACGGAAAAGATTGCGGATAAAGCCGTGACAGATGAGAAGTTGTCTGATGAATTAAATGCTGAAATTGATGGCAAGGCAAATGCTGCGGATGTTTATACGAAATTGGAAACAGATGGCAAGATTGTGGAAATTGCAATCCCCAGACCGACCGCGGATTGTCAGGCGGCATCTGGATTGTGCGTATTGTCGGTAACAACCGGGGGCGATTTGGCGTGGGTTAATGTTACAGAACCGGCCGGTGATTCAGAATAAACGACCCAAAAGTAATTGAAAAAACTAAAAAAAAGAAAGAAAGGAAGGAAAAATGAAAAAATTAACAGCAGGCATTTTTGCAACATTATTGGCCGTGGTTTCGGCCGATGGGGCATACGCAGCAATCGCATCCAAGGGATACGTTGATGACCAGGTTGGTGCAGTTGAATCAACGGTTTCAACCATCAATGAAACTGTGACCGAATTGGGTGATACAATTAATAACGCGGAAACCGGTTTGGGTAAACAGGTGGAAGATTTAAAAACCACTGTTGCCGACAAGGCGGACTCTTCAACCGTTACCGCGTTGGATGGACGTGTTGATGCGGCCGAGGGCGAAATTGACGCGTTGCAAACCGCAGCAACAACGTATGCAACCAAAACGGAATTGGCTGGAAAGCAAGATACAATTGCCGGTGCACAGTTAGAGGCATTGAATTCAGGAATTACCGCGGACAAGGTAGGGGCATATGATGGTTATGCCGCACAGATTTCTGGCAAGTTAGACACTGCAACAGCAGATGAAAAATATGCTGTTAAATCAACCGAGGGCGTTGCCAGTACAGCCAGCACAAATGCACAAAAGGCATTAACAAACATTGGTACATTGTCTGAATTGACAACAGAAGCCAAGGGCAACACTGTTGCGGCAATCAATGAAGTAGCAAGCGAGGCCGCCGCCGCCGCCAGTGCAGCGTCCGCAGCAGATACCAAGGCCGGCCAGGCGCAATCAGACGCCGCCACCGCCCAGGGCGATGTTGACGCGTTGGAAGCGGTTGTGAACAATGAAACAACCGGTTTGGCCGCCGCGCATACCGCAATTGATGCCGTAGAAGGTCGGGTGACCACAGCCGAGGGTGAAATTGATTCCATCCAGTCAGAAATGGAAAAGATGGCAACATCTGAAACTGTTGCAGGCTTGAAAACAGACGTTGATGGTTTAAAGACAAGTAAGTTGGATAAAGCCACTTATGATTCTCAGGTCGGTACTGTAAGTGCTGGCAATATGGGAACAACGGCATCAACGGTTGTTACCGCTATCAAGGAAGTAAAGACACAGGCTGACAAGGGCGTTTCTGATGCGGCAACTGCAAAATCAGCAGCAGACGCAGCCCAAGATGCAGCCGAAGCAGCACAGGCAACCGCCAATGCAGCCATCCCGAAACCAGATGGTGAATGTTCAAATCCGGCCAACAAGTGTGTGTTGACATGGAACAATTCAGCATATGCGTGGGAAGTGATTGAACGCGGCGCGGAGGAATAATTGTGCCGATATATATGTGCGGTGTGAAACGCGCACCGCACATATACAACCCAAAAAACAAAGCAGAGCAGAGTAGCGAAACTAAATAAACATTTATTAAGTTTTTGAGACACAGATATGATGAAAGTTAAAGGTATTTTCGCAGTTTCACTTATCGCCATAATGGTCGTTGGGGGGGCGTATGCCAATGTCGCGTCCAGTGGTTATGTCGATGAAAAAATCGACGGGTTGGCCACTGTTGCGAAAACGGGTGCGTATGGTGATTTGTCGGGTCGTCCGACCATTCCGACGGTGAATAACGCCACGTTGACCATCCAGAAAAATGGCGCCACCGTCGATACGTTTACTGCGAATGCGTCTGCGAACAAGACGATTAATATCACTGTGCCGACCCAAACCAGTCAATTGACCAACAATAGTGGTTTTATTACCGCGGACGATTTGCCAGATGGTTATACTTTGCCGGTTGCAACCGCCAATGCGTTGGGTGGTGTGAAATCTGGTGGTGATATTACTGTGGCGACCAGTGGCGCCGTGACTGTGAATAGTGCGACCCAGGCCGACAGAGCAACAACCGCCGCAAGTGCCACCAAGGCGACACAGGATGCGTCCGGGAATGTGATTACATCAACGTATGCAACGAAAACTGAATTAAACGCGAAGCAAAATGCCAGCACCGCCGTAGAGGTTGCCACCGCCGGAACCGCGGTTGGGGATTCTACGCACCCGGTGTATGTTAATGCCAGTGGTGTTGCAACAAAAATAGACAAGGTTGCCGCCGCAGCCAAGGCCGATACTGCGACAAGTGCAACAAGGGCCACGACCGCAACCAATGCGACAAATGCAACCAATGCGACAAATGACGCAGATGGGAACGAGATTACCGAAACATACGCGACAAAATCTGAATTAACGTCCGGTTTGTCCGGAAAACAGGCGACTTTGTCGAGTGCGCAATTGAATGCGGTGAATTCTGGGATTACGTCGACCAAGGTATCAACCTATGACGGATATAATGCGAAAATAACCGCCGCGCAGGATACCGCCGATGACGCCGTCGCCGCCGCCGCCGCCGCACAAAGCACGGCCAGTGGCAAGTTATCCAGCATATCGGGGTCAACCGGTGGAACGGGGAATGTGGTGACCAGTGTTTCGGCATCGGGGTCAACCGTTTCCGCAACCAAGGGTATAACCGCGGAAGAAACAAAAAATAAAGTGACCTCTGTGCGTGCCGCAGCCAGCGCGACTGATACTGCGTATCCGTCTGAAAAGGCCGTTGCCACCGCTTTGGCGACCAAGGCGAATACGTCCGCACTGTCCGGGTATGCAACAACAACAGCGTTGGGTGCAGTCGAAGACAAGGCCGAAGCAGCGCAATCTGCGGCCAGTGCAGCGCAAAGCACCGCCAATGCCAAGGTTACTACCGCACAGGGTTCTGGTAATGCGAACAAGGCCGTGATTACAAATGCGTCCGGTAATATTACAACGGGACAAATTGCGTCGGGTATGATTGCCAATGGAGCGGTGTCGTCTGCCAAGATTGGTACAGGTGCGGTTGGAAATGGTAATTTGGCGAATAATGCGGTGACGTCTGCGAAAATTGCAGATGGCACAATTACAAATGCCGATATTTCTGATGATGCCGCCATAGATGCCGCCAAAATCGACGGCTTGGCGACGGTCGCAACATCTGGGTCTTATAATGATTTGGCGAATAAACCAAGCATTCCGACCGTGAATAATGCCAAGTTGACCATCCAGAAAAATGGTACGAATGTTGCGACGTTTACGGCGAATTCGGCCAGTGCGGCGACCGCGAATATTACTGTGCCGACCAAGACCAGTGAACTGACCAATGACAGCAATTTTGCCACAACCACCCAGGTGAACGCGCGTGTCGCAACCGCCCAGGGAACGGATAATGCGAATGACGTTATGGTGGTGAATGCGTCCGGGAATGTGGCGCCTGCGTTGATTACGAATGCGAATATTTCCAGTTCGGCCGCAATCGCACAGAGCAAGATTTCGGGGCTGACCGATGCGTTGGCGGGCAAATTATCCACGGGTGGCACCGCGGCACGGGCCACGGCCGACGCCAGTGGGAATAATATTGTAAACACCTATGCGACCAAGTCGCAAATAACCGCACTGGACAGCACATCGACCGGCACCGGTGCCGTGGTGACGGGTGTATCCCAGAAGGATGGCAAGGTTTCCGTGACCAAGGGGAATGTTAAGATTCCGGTTGGTGGTGAAAGTGCAACGTCGTATGCGACAATTTGGATAGAATAAAAAATCCCCGCCATCCGGCGGGATTTTTTATTAGTGTGCAAAGTGAAGAATATATAGTGCAGATGTTGTCCGTGCGAATGCGCGGATTTTTTATGGATTGCCACGCTTCGCTCGCAATGACAAAAAGTGGGGCAATGACGAGTGGTTGGTGATGTGGATTGCCACGCTTCGCTCGCAATGACAAAGGGTGGGGGGCAATGACAAGGGGGCGGAGAGTTCAAGGAAACATAGGGAGGTCGCGCGAATGTGCGCGCATATAATTACTGGATTGCCACGCTTCGCTCGCAATGACAAGTGGTGGGGTGGCGGACAGTTGTCTGGTGTCAAGCCCGTCGGGTTCGTGCATAATGTATGCACCGGCAAACACGCAATATACGGACTTGTTGGGTATATATAATTTTACAGCCGCCTGTCCGTTGGAATAAATTTGGGTTGCTGATTCAGTTTTTTTACTGGATTTTCAACATCGGACACAATGTGTGGGGGATCGTCGAATTTAAAACAGCGATATTAATCCAATGCCGAAAAATGCCGCGATAATCGCCCCAATTGTTAATGGCCAGAAATATTTTTTTACGATCGCATTTGCGCGTTCTTGGAAAAAATACAGCAATGTTGCAATTATTGCAAAACGGCCCGTACGGAATATCGCAGAAATCGCAACAAATATCCATAACGGATAGCCAATAAATCCAAGCCACAATGCCAATAATTTGTACGGTATTGGGGTTACCGCCGTCAGTACGATTATTAGTATGCCGTATTTGCCGAACATCGGCTTGATCGCCGTTTCAATTAATTCCGGATTGGTAAACGTGTTTATTATCCATTGACCCAAAGAATCCCACAGCCACGCACCAATCATATATGCCAATATCCCACCAACTATTGATCCCAATGATGCAGCAATCGTAATCGGTAATGCGCGTTTTTTGTTGGCTATGATAGGTGGGGTCATAAATACTTCGGGGGGGATAAATAAAAATATCGATTCGCAAATTGTTAAAATAAATACCAGCCAGGAATATGTTTTGCTTTCTGATTTACTTAGTATATATTCTGCGAATTTCATAGATGTTTCCCCGGTTTTGACAAAAAATTTACTTGATTGTAATTTATTATTTTATAATTTACAATCATTATATATGCGAGATTTAAAATGAAACGACAAAATAATAATTCTAATCGGGCCCAGCGGGTGGCCAGTAAAGTACAAACACTGGTCGCGGAAATTTTGCGCGATGAATTTGGTGATGATAAATTGATTTCGGGGGTGTCATTGGTTGGGGCCGTGGCGCACGGTGGACTGCAGTTTGTGCGACTGTTTTACTATTCGCGTAATATGGATGTTAATGCGGTGCAAAAAAAACTGGACGATGTTACAAAAACGGTGCGATATGAACTGGCCGCGCGGATGAATCAAAAGTATGTGCCGGATATTAAATTCGAATATGACGATACGTTGGATCGGGCCGAACGTATCGATAAACTGTTGGACAAATTGGATGACTGAAATGAAACCGGGTATTGAACGTGTTATAAGTGTTAATATGAACTTGTTGCGCGATTGTTATTATATAGTGGATCAGACGCGCCCGGGTGATGCGATGGCACTGTATGCCACTTTGCGCGATGATGTTGAAAAACGTGGGCATATTATGTTTGTCTTTAATGGGGCGGTATTCCCGTTGGGCTTTATCAAAGGGCAAATTTTACGCAGGCCTGATTTTAAAAATGATGCGCAAAGTTTAATCCAGGCCAAGGCAGATATGTTATATGTTGATAAAAAATATCAAAATAATGGTATTGGACAATCTTTGTTGCGCGCGTATGAAGATTACTGTGCGCAAAATGGGGTGGGGCAAATCGTTCTGTACAGTGCGCCAACGCAACAGGCGTTACGTTTCTATGCAAAAAATGGTTACGAGTGTGTGAATAATAACTATTTGATGCGGCGAAATTTAAATTTACACGGGCGATAAAAACAGATTGAAAATCTTGTTATACTGGTGTATCATTGCCGCATAGTTTCACGGTCAGCACCAGGATTTTCTATGAAACAACAAAATATCAGGAACTTTGCAATTGTCGCGCATATCGATCACGGAAAATCAACTTTGTCAGACAGGTTGATTGAATATACCGGTGGATTGCAATCGCGCGAGATGAAGGCCCAGGTGCTGGATTCTATGGATATTGAACGGGAACGCGGAATTACAATCAAGGCGCAGACGGTGCGATTGAACTATACCGCAAAAGATGGCCAGGTTTATCAATTGAACTTGATGGATACGCCAGGACACGTTGATTTCTCGTACGAGGTGTCGCGTTCGTTGGCCGCGTGCGAGGGGGCATTAATTCTGGTTGATGCAACCCAGGGTGTCCAGGCGCAAACTTTGGCAAATGCGTATTTGGCATTGGATAACGATTTGGAAATGTTGCCTGTCTTGAATAAAATTGATTTGCCGTCCAGTGATGTTGATGCAACGCGGGAACAAATTGCAGATGTTATCGGATTGGATGCGTCCGACGCGATATGTGTTTCCGGCAAAACAGGCGCCGGGGTGCCGGAATTGTTGGAAGAAATTGTTCATAAACTGCCCGCGCCACGCGGAAACGAAAATGCACCCGCGCGCGCATTGTTGGTTGATTCTTGGTATGATTCTTATTTGGGGGTCGTGATTCTGGTGCGGGTTGTTGATGGTACGTTGTCGCGTGGACAAAAAATTCGCTTTATTGCAACCGGGGCGGAATATGTTATCGAAAAAATCGGTTACTTTACACCGAAGATGGTCGATGCCGATTCGATCGCAACCGGGGAAATTGGTTTTATTATCACAGGAATGAAAACAATTCACGACTGTAAGGTCGGTGATACAATTGTTGACGCCCGTACGGGTGAAAAGTGTGAGCCGTTGCCGGGTTTTAAGCCGTCTGTGCCGGTGGTGTTCGCGTCGTTCTTTCCGGTGGTGGCCGATGATTATCCGGCATTGCGGGATGGGGCGGAAAAGTTGGCGTTAAACGATGCATCTTTTGTGTTTACGGTTGAAAAATCATCTGCGCTGGGGTTTGGGTTGCGGTGCGGTTTTTTGGGTTTGCTGCATATGGAAATTATCAGTGAACGGCTGCGTCGTGAATTTGGTTTGAATTTGATAAATACTGTTCCCAGTGTGTTGTACAAGGTTTATTTGCGTGACGGTTCCGTTATTGATTTGGAAAATCCCGCAGATATGCCCGATCAAACGCGTATCGCATCAATCGAAGAACCCTGGGTGCGGGCAACAATTATGATGCCTGATAAATATATGGGTGGAATTATGTCGTTGTGTTCGGAACGACGCGGTGTCCAGGAAAATATATCATATGTGGGTAATCGGGCCGTGTTGGTTTATCAATTGCCTTTGGCGGAAATCGTGTTTGATTTTTATGATCGGGTGAAATCTTTGTCGTCGGGGTATGCTTCGTTTGATTATGTCGTGCAGGGATACAGACCGTCCGATTTGGTTAAGGTATCAATTCTGGTTAATGATGAAAATGTGGAACCGTTATCTTTTATGTGTCATCGCAGTTTCGCAGAAAAACGCGGGCGTCAGATTGTTGAACGATTAAAAAATTTAATCCCGCGGCATCAATTTAAAATTCCATTACAGGCGGCCATCGGTGGAAAAATTATCGCGCGTGAAACAATTGCCGCATATCGTAAAGATGTTACCGCAAAATGCTATGGCGGGGATATTACGCGCAAAAGAAAATTGTTGGAGAAGCAGAAGGAGGGAAAAAAACGTATGCGTACATTTGGTAATGTTGAAATACCACAATCGGCATTTATCAATGCGCTTAAGGTGGGTGACTAAAATAAAAAGGTATTATAATGATTGTTGAAAGTTTTAAGTATGTATTGAAAACGCCGTTGAAGCAAATTATGGCGGATATTCACGAATATGATGAAGTGCGTATGAAATGTCGGGTGGCACGATTTGTTTGTGAAAATGCATATAGGATGTTGGTAAAAAATGCGCCCAATTTAAAATTTGCAGGTAAATTGAATGCCTGTATCGTACGATGGATTGATTTAAAAATTGATGCAGAAAATGGCGGTTTGACACATAATTTTTATTCTAAGATTTGTGATGACTATGATGATAAAATGCCGTGCAAAAATGTAAACTGTGTATGTTATATGAATAATCAGGAATATTTCGATTTAGTAAAAGAACGCGACAGATTAGAAAAAGTGAAAAAGAATTTTTGGAAAAATAAAACAATGCGTGTTGAATAACTTTTAACCAAAGGGGCGATGGATGGCGCACCAGTTCTTTTTTAATCCGTTCATATTGGATAATTTGCCGGCACCCAGTGTCGGATTTGATGTTGTCCAAGATGTGTCCGAACCACGGCTTAGAATGTATGTGACAAGTCGGGGGGTCAAGACCTTTTTTGTGCGCAAGCGGGTTCACGGGCGCGATAAACGTATTATTATCGGTAACTATCCGGATATTGATATAGAAACCGCACGTGGTGCGGTGCCCGAAATATTGGCCGCCGCCCAAGAAAAACCGCGTACGCACAGAAAAAAAATAAGTTTGAAAAAATTCTTGGAAATTTATTTGGAAAAACGGGTGCGTCGTAACAGTGTGTCACGTGATAAATTGGAACGCGCAATTGCAAATCATTTGGGGCCGATTCTTGATAAAAATATTTCTGATATTACGGCCGATGATATTGCGGAAACAATCGCGGAAATTAATGGCCCCGCCATTGCGGGACGTATGCAAGAATTTTTGCAAAGCGTTTTTAGATATGCAATTGATTCAGGATATGCCAAACAAAATCCAGTTGTGGGATTGGCCAAGATAAAACAAAATCGTCGTGTGCGACCGTTGAATAAAGCCGGTTTTCACAGACTTATGAACGCCATAGAGCGTGAAGATGATATAAATATGCGTGCCGCGTTTTTAATGTTGGTTTATGGATTCGCGCCAAAGTCCCAGGTGTTTTCTATGCAGTGGCGCGATTTGGATTTTAATCATTATACGTGGTGTGAACGGCCGCTGTCGGACAGGGCGGTTGTATTGTTACAGGATTTACCACAAAATGGGCGTTGGGTTTTCCCGGGACGTGGGCGCGGCCATCTTACCGATCCGCGTGTGGCGTGGCGGCGTGTGGCCAAAAATTCAGGAATACCAAATTTGACAATGGATGATGTTAATAAGTTCTTGATGCGGCAATTGGTTTGGACTTCGGATAAAGAAGTTTTTCGTGATAATATGAATGCATTGTTGAACGAGGTTTTGGCATAAACATATATTTTTGCCTTTGTCAAGTTTTTGTTATCGTTTGTTATAATTCCTTGACACTTGGGGCATAAAATGATAGTTTTACATAATGACGCCCAAAGTTGGGCCACAAATTTAACAAAAACAAAGGATAAAAAATGACAACTTTTGAAAAAGTAAGAAAAATCGTAGCGGACAAATTGGGTGTTCAGGAAGCTAAGATTGAAGAAACATCCGCATTTGTAAATGATTTGGGTGCCGATTCATTGGACGTTGTTGAATTCGTTATGGAAGTTGAAAAAGAATTCGATATTACCATCCCGGATGAAGAAGCCGCAAAGTTGACAACGGTTGGTGATGCCGTTAAGTATATCGAAGCACACAAAAAATAATTCTGGGGTGATTATTATCACATACCAAAAAATCCGTCGCGGTGTTTTTTATCGTTGACGGATTTTTTTCTGTACGTGTGGTAATAAACAGGTTATTATTGGTGTGTCTTAGATAAAGGATAAAAAGTATGAAAAGAGTTGTTATTACCGGTATGGGAATTGTGTCGCCGGTTGGAACGGGAATTGAATATGCCTGGAAAAATATTGTAAATGGTGTTTCAGGTGTTCGTAAAATTGATACGTTTGATGCATCTGATTTAACCTCGCAGATTGCGGGGTTGCCGGTTATTGGTACCGAACCGGGCCAGTATAATCCAGATGCGGTTGTTGATGTACGTGAACAACGAAAAATGGACAAGTGTATCGTATATGGTGTTGTTGCCGCAGACCAAGCAATACGTGATGCGGGATTGATTGATTATAATGGTGATAAAACCCGTATGGGGGTTTCGATTGGCGCCGGTATTGGGGGGCTGAATACCATTTATGATAATTGTGTGGAATTGTATGCAAATGGACCACGGCATATCAGTCCGTTCTTTATCCCCAAGGTTATTATTAATATGACCGCGGGTCACGTTTCTATTAAATATGGTTTAAAGGGGCCGAATTTGTCCGTCGTGACCGCGTGCGCGTCGGCCGCACATTCCATTGGCGAGGCGGTACGTCTGATTCAACACGGTGATGCAGATGTTATGGTTGCCGGTGGTGCCGAAGGGGCTGTTGGTAAAATTGGTGTTGCAGGTTTCTGTGCAATGAAGGCGTTGTCCACACGTAATGATGCGCCGGAAAAGGCTTCACGGCCGTGGGACAAAGATCGTGACGGATTTGTTATGGCCGAAGGTGCGGGAATATTGGTGTTGGAAGAATACGAACACGCGGTTGCGCGCGGCGCAAAAATTTATGCCGAGGTGGCGGGATATGGTTTGTCGGGTGATGCATATCATATTACTGCGCCGGCACCCGGCGGCGAAGGGGGATTGCGCGCAATGCAGGCCGCATTAAAGGATGCCGATATGCAACCGGCGGATGTTGATTATATTAATGCACACGGTACGTCAACAGGATTGGGTGATTTGGGCGAATTGGGGGCTGTAAAGACCCTGTTTGCGGGAACGGATGTGTGTATGTCTTCAACCAAATCTATGACGGGGCATCTGTTGGGTGCCGCCGGTGCAGTCGAGGCGATATTCTGTGTTCTGGCCATTCGTGACGGAATTGTGCCGCCAACCATTAATCTGGAAAATCCAGAAGAAGAGGTTGGGGACTTTAATCTGGTGCCGAACAAGGCCCAGAAAAAGACCGTTAATGTTGCGTTAAGCAATTCGTTCGGTTTTGGTGGTACGAATGCGTCATTGGTAATAAAACGCTTTGAAAAATAAAAAATGGGGCCACAGGCCCCGTTTTTTATTATGGGAAAGGGTATGAAAAATCCACCCGTTGGGTGGTTTTTATTTTGTGGTCGGAGTGACTGGGCTACTTCGTCACCTGGGCGCGTTTGCGCGCGTGGCGCGCTGCACCGGCGTACTTCCGTCCGCCTCTTGCCGGCGGTTCGAACAGCTTCCTTCGCTGGTTCGAACCCACTACAGGCACAAAACAAAAAGCCACCCGTTGGGTGGTTTTTATTTTGTGGTCGGAGTGACTGGGTTCGAACCAGCGACCTCTACGTCCCGAACGTAGCGCTCTACCAGGCTGAGCTACACTCCGATAACTGAAATAAGCAGGGCGATTATGCAACCTTTTGTATAAAAAATCAACATTTTTTATTTGTTATTTTTTCTTTTACTATGTGAAAATTATCTGTAATACTATTTTTCGGCAATAAAAAGGGTATAAAATGTTTGCACTGAACTTTTTAAAAAAAGATGAATTTGATGGATATGATGATTATGTGCAAAATGGTGCGCCGATTGTTCCAGATAATTTTAATTTTTCATACGATGTTATTGATGTGTTGGCAAAACAGACGCCCGATGCGATTGCTTTGTTGTGGGTAAATGATGCCGGCGAAAAAAAGACGTTCACTTTTCGTGACTTGTCAAAAATGTCGGGGTCGGTTGCAAACTTTTTGACGGCACGTGGTTTGCAGCGTGGGGATACCGTGTTGCTGTTTATGCGTCGCCGTTGGGAGTATTGGATTTTAATGTTGGCTATGCACAAGGCGGGTATAATCCCAATTCCTTCGACCAATCATTTAAAGGCCGAAGATATTGAATATCGTATAGATCAGGCCGAAGCCAAGGCGATAATCGCATTTGATGATGGACATATCGTGGGCGAGATAAAAAATGCCATCGGTAATCGTGATATTCAATTGATCTCGAATGATATGGTTGCCGCCGCAATTAATTCTTTGCCGTCGGAATTTGAACGTGTGCCAAATGAAAACACTGATACGATGGTAATTTATTTTACCAGTGGAACAACAGATTTGCCGAAAATGGTTGCGCACAACTTTGCATATCCGTTGGGGCATATTAATACGGCTGTATTCTGGCAGCGGCTGCACGAGGGTGATATTCATTTTACTTTGTCCGAATCGGGATGGGCCAAGTGTTCGTGGGGCAAGATGTACGGACAGTGGTTGGCCGGGGCAACGGTTTTTGTATTTGATTTTAACGGAATTGCAACCGCGCACGATTTGTTAAGCGCGATGGCGGATAATCACGTGACTTCGTTCTGTGCGCCGCCGACGGTTTATAAAATGTTAATACACGCGGATTTCAACAAGTATGATTTGTCTGCGCTGGTCAAGGCAGATGTCGCCGGCGAGGCACTGAATCCAGAGGTTTTTGAACGTTTTCAAAATGGAACGGGAATAAAATTGCACGAAGGGTTCGGACAAACAGAAACCTGTGTTATGATGTTTACCAATCAGTGGATTGAGCCCAAACCAGGCAGTATGGGGATGCCCGCCGCCGGATGGGATGTCCAATTGTTGGACGAAGGGGGGCGACCCGTGCCCGCCGGTACAGTCGGTGAAATTTGTGTGTCTTTAAAAAATGGACGGCCGGTTGGTTTGTTTCAGGGATATCATAAAAATGAAAAATTAACGGCCAAAGTTTTTCGTGATGGGTTTTATCATACGGGTGATGTCGCGTATCGTGATAACGACGGGTATTACTGGTTCGTGGGGCGTAATGATGATTTAATTAAAACATCCGGATATCGGGTCAGTCCGTTCGAGGTTGAAAGTGTATTGTTGGAACATCCCGCCGTACGCGAGGTTGCAGTTACCGGAATCCCAGATCCATCACGTGGTATGGCGGTCAAGGCAACAATCGTTCTGAATAAATATTTCCAGGGTACCGATGTATTGGTTCGACAATTGCAAGATCACGTGCGGGCACGTACCGCATCCTATAAATATCCACGTGTAATTGAATTTGTCGACAGTTTGCCAATGACCATATCTGGTAAAATTCGGCGTGCGTTGATTCGTACACTGGACAGCGCCAAAGATACAATTATTGAACCGGTAAAAAGTGTTATTGGTTTGGGTAAAGATGATGACAAAGAAAAATAATAAAGACCGCGGATTTTCCGCGGTCTTTATTTTGTTATTTTTTTATATGGTTACGGTTGAATTTGCGATGAATGTGGAATCAATTTGGTGGCGAATTATTATGGTGTTGGGACAGATATGGCGTAAATGGGGACGTTATACAAGGCAACACCAATATGTCAGAATATTACATTCCAACAGTCCGTCTGTTTATTTTATTTTTGCAAGTTCGATTTTTATCTGTATAATTGTGTTGCTATGAAAAAACGAAAAATTATCCCATCCAGTAAGTTTGTTAATATTCTTTGTTTTGCGCTGATTCTTGTCATCGCATTGTTTGTATATGTGTTTGGAATTCGTTCGGTGGTGGAACGTGATGCAACAATGGTTATTTCACGTGGAGATACGGTTTCCGATGTGGCATCGCGGTTGGAATCGCGCGGATTAATCGATTCGGAATCTTTGTTCAAGGTTGCCGTGCGGGCCAATGGTGGTGAAATTCAATCGGGCCAGTATGATATTCCACGTGGTACCAGTATTTGGCGCATCGCAGATATGTTTGCACGTGGCGAGGTTGCCGCCACAACGGTCGTTATACCCGAAGGGTTAACCGTTAAACAAATTAAAGAATTATTATTGGCGGATGTAAATTTAACCGGTGGTGTTGAATGTGGGCCAGATACAGATTTACCGGTTTGTAATCTGCACGATGGGGATTTGTTTCCGGATACATATCGGGTCGCACGTGGTACATCGCGGTTGGCACTGTTGGATTTAATGCGAAAAAAAATGGTCGAGATGGAAGATAATTGGAAACGCGCCGGTGCGGTTGCACCAAGGCCTTTGAAGACCTGGGACGATGTTGTAACGTTGGCGTCTATTGTGCAAAAGGAAACGTCCAAAAAGTCGGAAATGCCAATTGTGGCCAGTGTTTATTTAAATCGTTTGCGTGATGGAATGCGGTTACAGGCCGATCCCACGGTGGTATATGCATTGACAGACGGATTGGGTGATATGCGGGGACGGGCCTTGTTACGAAATCATCTGAAAATAGAAAGTCCATATAATACATATACAAATTATGGTTTGCCACCGGCACCAATTGCAAATGTCGGATTGGATGCCATACACGCGGTTTTGTCGCCGGCAGATACAAATTATTTGTTTTTTGTTGCAGATGGTAAAGGTGGACACAGATTTGCACATACGTATGACGAGCATTTGAAAAATCACGCCGACTGGCGCGTGATAAAAAAAATTAAAAATGGAAACTAAAAATACGTAATTTATTAAATTGTTTAATGATTTTGTCTTTGAATAAATTTTTCTTTTGATATATAAAACGCCCGGAATTCCGGGCGTTTTGAGATTTGTGTTGCGAATAAAAACCGATTCGTATACCGCGCCAGCATATCATATTTTTAGATAAAATGCAAAAATCTTTTGTCTTGCAGGGTGGTTGAAACACGCGGTAAAATATTCCTGTACTAGGTATATAAATCTAGTTTTTTAACTGAACCATAAGGATATATTATGAAGAAATTAATTTTAACATCTTTGTTGGCAGTTTTTGCGGCAACGGGCGCAAATGCGGCGATTAATGATAACCCGCTGTATCGTCCGGATCAAGGTCGCTTTTACAGTGTGACGGCGTTGGAATCATCTTCGCGTCCAACAGTGGCTAATCAGAAAGGGTCAAGTGCGTTTGCTTTGAGCGAGGCATTTGGTTATGGTGTCACAGACAGATTGGCAATCGGTTTGGAAACAACCGCATCAACAGCGGATTGGTTTGACGAAAATTCTTGGGATACATTTGGTATTGGTTTGAATTACCGCGTATTTGATGGTGTAAACTGGAAGGCTGATGTATTTGGTTCATATGGATTTGGTGGTGTTTGGCCATATGGCGAAACATTCCTGGGCGAAGAAAATACTAATTATGTATGGACCGTTGGTGCAAAGATCGGATATGAAACTGCATCTTGGGCCGTTGCCGGACACGTTGCGTTTGATTATTATAACTCTGAATCGTTTAACTGGGACGAAGAAGGATTCCATTCACTGCGTGCCGGTGTTGACGCGTTCTTTGCAATGAATATGCAATGGTCGTTGGTATTGGGTGCAGAATATAATGCAGATTTAGATTATTGGGAAAACAATAATGGATTCTGGACCGGAAAATTGGGTGTAAACTATAACATTGATGACGCCAAATACATCGGTGCATATGTTGGTAAAGAAATGCGTCATATAGCCAAGGGCGAATGGGATATTGCAGACGGCTTTGCATATGGTGTAAAGTTTGGTGTTGAATTTTAATACCCAACAGAATGAAAAAAACGGGGCGCCGCCCCGTTTTTTATTCCAATGGACAGATTGTGTTAAATTCATATGTGCCGCTGTTATCGGAATAGGGTGTGTTTGCTGGGGCGTACATTGTACACACTTTGTCCGGCGAATTGATAAGACAGGTGGTTGTTGTGCCAAGATTGGTTTGATGTATGGAACAACCGGTTGCGGATATTGTCATACCAGGATTGTTAACCATTGTGTACCCGTGTGGACAACTGGTTGTGGGTATAGAGGCGTGCGTATATGTGGGTGTGGCCAGTAAAAATAAAATGAATATTTTTTTCATATTGTCCCCCATAAATTAATCAGAAAGATTGGAAAATAATCTTATACGAAAAAGTTCGGCACTTCTGTTTTCTAGTGTCTTTATGCAGTTTTGTGCGCAAAAATAGGGACAGTTCGAACCGCTTGAGACTGTTGTGATTGGACTAACCCATTGCGATATTGCGGGGCTTATCATTTTGCACCAACATATGGGTGTTGGGGCACTTGTGTTTATTAAGGTAAGGTTTTCGGTGGTGGAACCCATTTCTGGGTTATCTGTGTGATGATCGCACATTGCGATGCCGCGAATTGGAATGCCACTGCAGGTTGCGGACCAGGATTCGCCGGTGGAACTTACCGATGTGCAGGCATCACGTGATTGATTGTTTAATCCTATGCATTTGTATGCGGCGTTTGTCGTTTGAATTATGCCTGTACAAATTATGCCGGCAATGATTAAATGTTTTTTCATTATAAACCTCCTTGGATTTTTCTTAAAAGAAAACCACCAAAATTTTAGGTGGCTGGAGGTTAGTAACTATCTAAACATAGTGTCGTTTATTCAAGTATATCACGACCCTCCAACCCAAATGTGGAGGCGATGTTTTTTGTCATCTCGGACAGTTTAGAGAGGTTACTACACCCCGTTGGCGGAATACCCGCCAACGCTTTTTATATTATCGTGTTGGTAGCAGTAAAGCAAGGTAAAAAGCATTTTGTCGACAGGTGGTTAAACTTACGAAGGTGGTCAGAATAACGGCTGGTTCGTACCAATAAAAAAATTGTCATTTGTGTGATTTTTATACGTCCCGGATTTTTGGGATTTTCCAGCCGTTTTTTTGGTAAAAATCCCCAGATTCTGCTTGACAATATGTGGGTTCGTGGTTATAGTATATTCGCTTTCCGTGTAAACAAGGAAAGAAAAAACACAGAATTCTGCATATTCTGACAGATTTATAATCGCGGCCACGCCGTTGAAATAATTCTGAACAGATGTTTTGTGCAGATAAAAAGGTACAAAAAACAAAGAGATTTTGAATGCCAACAGTAAATCAACTGATTCGGAAGCCGCGTAAAAAGGTTGTTGTTAAGTCGACGGCGCCCGATATGATGCAGGCCCCGCAGAAACGCGGCGTTTGCACGCGTGTGTATACAACCACACCAAAAAAGCCTAATTCGGCCCAGCGTAAGGTGGCCCGTGTAAAATTGGCCAATGGTCGTGAAGTTACGGCCTATATCCCGGGCGAAGGGCATAATCTGCAGGAGCACAGTGTTGTTATGATCCGTGGCGGACGTGTAAAGGACTTGCCCGGTGTGAAGTATCATATCATTCGTGGTGTGCTTGATACCAAGGGTGTCGAGAGCAGAAAGCAGGGGCGGTCCCTGTATGGTGCCAAGGTGGCAAAATAATAATTTGTACACACGGGGAAACCCGGGTGAGTAATTTGGGTTGTGCCCAGATGAAGCAATAAAAGGAATAAAAATGTCAAGACGTAAAAGTGCAACAAAACGTGAAATTTTACCAGATTCTAAATATAATAATCTGGTCGTTGCGAAATGTATCAATGTTGTTATGTGGGACGGCAAAAAAGAAGTTGCCGAAAATATCGTTTATGGTGCATTGGATAAACTGAAAAAAGTTGCAAAAGACGGTGATGAATTGGCCGCGTTTTTAGAGGCCGTTGATGTCTTGAAACCATCCGTAGAGGTAAAGGGTCGTCGTGTTGGCGGTGCAACATATCAGGTTCCGGTCGAAGTAAGACCTGCGCGTCAACAGACATTGGCCTTGCGTTGGTTGGTTATGTTTGCGCGTAAACGTGGTGAACGTTCTATGGAAGACAGATTGTTTGGTGAACTGCGTGATGCATTAAATGGTCAGGGTGGGGCCTTTAAAAAGAAGGTTGATACGCATAAGATGGCCGAGGCCAACAAGGCGTTTGCACATTTCCGTTGGTAATTATGCAAACGTATACAGGCAACAAATAAAAAGGGGAAAAATTTATGTCAGTCGGAAAAACAGCACCTTTGAATATGTACCGTAATATCGGTATTATGGCGCACATCGACGCCGGTAAAACCACTACGTCGGAACGTATTTTGTTCTATACCGGTAAGACATACAAAATCGGCGAAGTGCACGATGGCGGCGCAACAATGGACTGGATGGAGCAGGAGCAAGAACGTGGTATTACCATTACGTCCGCGGCAACAACCTGTTTTTGGCGCGATCATCGTATCAATTTGATTGATACGCCGGGGCACGTGGACTTTACAATGGAAGTGGAACGCAGTTTGCGCGTGTTGGACGGCGCCGTTGCCGTGTTTGAATCGGTGTCCGGTGTTCAGCCCCAGACAGAAACTGTTTGGCGCCAGGCCGATCGTTACAATGTGCCGCGTATTTGTTTCGTAAACAAAATGGATCGTATTGGGGGAAACTTTTTCCGCTGTGTTGATATGATTCGTGAACGTTTGGGGGCGAATCCGCTGGTTGTGAATTTCCCAATTGGTGCAGAATCTGATTTCCGTGGTGTTGTTGATGTTATTGAAATGCGCGGTATTGTTTGGGAAGATGATTTGGGAAAAGAACCGCATATTGTCGATATTCCAGATGATTTAAAGGAAAAAGCAGAAGAACTGCATAATAAGTTAATAGAAGAAGTTGTAACCTTGGATGACGATATTATGGAGGCCTATATGGAAGGCAAAACTCCGGATGTCGCAACAATTAAAAAATTAATTCGCAAGGGTACAATTGCCCAGAACTTTAACCCCGTGTTATGTGGTACCGCATTTAAAAACAAGGGGGTTCAACCGCTGTTGGATGCAATTGTTGATTATTTGCCAAGCCCGTTGGATATTCCGGCC
Organism: uncultured Alphaproteobacteria bacterium; assembly: GCA_944389495.1. Lineage (GTDB taxonomy): Bacteria > Pseudomonadota > Alphaproteobacteria > Rs-D84 > Rs-D84 > Enterousia. The sequence goes on from CALXMN010000002.1 coordinate 148,935, forward strand.
ATCAAGGGTACCGCAATGGACGGTAAAACCGTTGTGGAACGTCACGCTGATCCCAAGGAACCGTTCAGTGCATTGGCATTTAAGGTTGCAAATGATCCGTTCGTGGGTAATCTGATGTTTATTCGTATCTATTCGGGTAAATTGACATCTGGGTCTTATATTTACAATTCTAATCGCGATAAACGTGAACGTGTTGGTCGTATGTTGTTAATGCATTCCAACCAGCGCGAAGAAATTAAAGAGGCATCCGCAGGTGATATTATTACCCTGGTTGGTATGAAGGAAACGATTACCGGTGATACATTGTGTGATGAAGCAAATCCGATTATCTTGGAAAATATTCACGTTCCAGATCCGGTTATGAGTATAGCGGTCGAACCGAAAACCAAGGCTGATATTGAAAAAATGTCACTGGGGTTACAGGCGTTGGCCAAAGAAGATCCGTCGTTCCGTGTGTCTGTGGATGAAGAATCAGGTCAGACAATTTTGGCGGGTGTTGGTGAATTGCATCTGGAAATTTTGGTCGATCGTTTGTCGCGTGAATTTAAGGTTGACGTTAATGTTGGTGAACCACGTATCGCATATCGCGAAGCGTTTGGTAAACCGGTTACCGAAGAATATACACATAAAAAGCAGTCTGGTGGTTCGGGTCAATATGCCCAGGTGAAAATTGAATTTGAACCGTTGGAACCAGGTGCCGGATATGAATTTGAAAACAAGATTGTTGGTGGTGCGATTCCAAAAGAATACATCCCCGGCGTTGAAAAAGGTTTGAAGATAGCGCAACAGACCGGTGTTCTGATTGGCTATCCCACTGTGGATTTCAAGGCGACATTGGTTGATGGTAAATACCACGAAGTCGATTCCAATGTGTTATGCTTTGAAATAGCGGCGCGTGCGTGCTTCCGCGAGGCAATGAAAAAAGCCGCGCCAAAACTGCTGGAACCGATTATGAAACTTTCGGTTAACACACCGGAGGAATATGTCGGTGATATTATTGGGGACCTGAACAGTCGTCGTGGACAAATTAATGGTATCGAAACACAATTCGGTAACCAATTGATTTCGGCATTCGTTCCATTGGCGAACTTGTTCGGATATGTCAAGACATTGCGTTCTTTGTCACAGGGGCGTGCAAATCCGTATATGGAATTGTCCCACTATGCCGAAGTGCCGAAAAATGTTGCAGACGAGGTTATAAAAAAACTGACAAAATAAAAATATAAAAAAAGATTGTGATTTTTGATTTCTGGTTTATGATTTGTTGTAATGAATCGGAAATCAGATTTCAGAAATCAAACTTAACAAAGCCCAAGGAGAAAAAACTATGGCAAAAGAAAAATATGTAAGAACCAAGCCACACGTCAATATTGGTACCATTGGTCACGTTGACCACGGTAAAACAACATTGACAGCCGCAATTGTTCATTACTATGGCGTTGGTGCAGACCAATCAAAGGGTGTTGATCAAATCGATAATGCGCCCGAAGAACGTGCACGTGGTATAACAATTAATACCGCACACGTTGAATATGAAACAGAACATCGTCATTATGCGCACGTTGACTGCCCGGGGCACGCGGACTATGTTAAAAATATGATTACCGGTGCGGCCCAGATGGATGGTGCGATATTGGTCGTTGCCGCAACAGATGGTCCGATGCCACAGACACGTGAACACATTCTGTTGGCACGTCAGGTTGGTATTCCAAAAATCGTCGTTTATTTGAACAAGTGCGATTTGGCGAATGATCCTGAATTGTTGGAATTGGTTGAAATGGAAATTCGTGAACTGCTGTCTGCGAACGATTTTGACGGCGAAAATGTGCCAATCATTCGTGGTTCTGCGGTTTCCGCATTGGAAGGTAAAAATGACGGTTTGGGTAAAGAATCCATTGATGCTTTGTTAAAGGCGTGCGATGAATACATCCCATTGCCGGAACGTCCGGTTGATAAACCGTTCTTGATGCCGATTGAAGACGTATTTTCGATTACTGGTCGTGGTACCGTGGTTACAGGTCGTATCGAGGCCGGTACAGTCAAGGTTGGCGATGAATGTGAAATCGTTGGTTTGCGTCCGACACAGAAAACAACAGTTACCGGTGTTGAAATGTTCCGTAAATTATTGGATCAAGGTGAGGCCGGTGATAACGTTGGATTGCTGTTGCGTGGAACCAAAAAAGAAGATGTTGAACGTGGTCAAATTATCTGCAAACCGGGTTCTATTACCCCGCACACAGATTTCGAAGCCGAAGTTTATATTTTGACCAAAGAAGAAGGTGGACGTCATACTGCATTCTTTAGCAACTATCGTCCGCAGTTCTACTTCAGCACAACAGACGTAACAGGTACAATCACTCTGCCGGCTGATAAAGAAATGGTTCTGCCGGGGGATAACGTTCGTATCACAGTGCAATTGATTGCACCAATTGCTATGGACGAAGGTCGTCGCTTTGCTATCCGTGAAGGCGGACGCACAGTTGGCGCAGGCGTTGTATCAAAAATAATTAAATAATAAACATAATGTCGCGGGTCGGTGTAACTGGATGAAAAAGTGCCAGTGATTACCGGCCCGGAATAACGATAAGGAAAACGAACAAATGGTACCAGCATCTAAAATTCGCATCAAATTGACGGCGTTTGACCACAGGGTCTTGATGGAATCTGTGGATGAAATAGTCAAAACTGCTAAGCGCACAGGCGCAGATGTAGTTGGACCCGTTCGCTTGCCGACATTGATTAAGAAATTTACTGTGAACCGTTCGCC
>CALXMN010000003.1 GCA_944389495.1 uncultured Alphaproteobacteria bacterium
GGTTTTCTCAAAAACGGCAAATAATAAAACTGTTGACCTCGAACTGTTTAGTTGATAAAAAAAATGTAGTAATAACAATAAAAAAGCCCTTTGCTCAAATACTTGAAACAAAGGGTTGTCTATCTTGGCTCGGGCAACTGGACTCGAACCAGTGACATACGGATTAACAGTCCGTTGTTCTACCGACTGAACTATGCCCGAACAGCCCGCATATAATATAATCTTTTTTATCCCATTTCAAGTACTTTTTTTATTCATTGCGATTTTACATTTTTGGTGCTATATTTTCCCCCGTCCAATACAAAAACATAGAGGAAGCAAAATGTTATTAAAAGGAAAAAAGATTCTGATTACAGGCGTGGCCAATGATTGGTCTATGGCCTGGGCCATTGCGCGTCGTGCACACGAAGAGGGCGCAGAAATCGCAATGCCATATGCTATGCCAAATTTGGAAAAGCGTGTTCGTCCATTGGCGGAATCGATTGATGCCAAGTTTGTCCAGGAATGCAATGTTCAAAACGACGAACAGATGGACGATCTGTTTAACAAGATTGAGCGTGAATGGGGACGTCTGGACGGTATGCTGCACGCAATCGCGTTTTCGGACAAAAATGAATTGACGGGGCGCTATGCCGATACAACCCGCGCGAACTTCAAGAACACTATGGATGTATCCGTATATTCGTTGGTTGATTTAACACGCCGTGCATCCAAGTTAATGACCGATGGCGGCAGCATTGTAACCCTGACATACTATGGCGGGGAAAAATCTGTTCCGAACTATAATGTAATGGGTGTTGCGAAATCTGCCCTGGACAGCAGCGTTCGCTATCTGGCGTCTGATTTGGGGCGTGACAAAATTCGCATTAATGCAATCAGTGCGGGGCCGATTATGACATTGGCGTCATCTGGTGTTGGCGGTATGAAATCTATGTTGCGTCTGAACGCGGAACAGACGCCGTTGCGCCGCAATATGACATTGGATGATGTGTCCGGTGCCGCAATTTATTTGTTCAGTGATTTGTCCAGTGCCGTTACCGGCGAGGTTCATCACGTTGACTGTGGCTATTCCACAACGGGTATGATTCCGAATGAATTAAAAGAGGTATTATTAAAGGGGCTTGATGAGCAAAATCAATAATTGTTTTTGTTTATCTGGTATAAAATCCCACCATTTCGGTGGGGTTTTTATTTTGGAATATTTTCCTGTAAAAAACAATTGATTTTATATAAGAATACAATCATAATTAGAATATAATCTTATATACAAAGGGCTGGCAAACGGGAGGGCAAAATGCTGACCAACTCTATGTTTTGGCGTGCCATAGATAATTTGGCCGCTGCGCACAATATTTCTTGTTCAAGATTGGCACAAATCAGTGGAATGGATATAACGGCATTGAATAAAAGTAAACGCACGGGCGCCGACGGCAAGCCGCATTGGATGTCGGTCGGCAGTTTGGTCAAGATAATGAACGCAACGAACACCAGTTGGGCGGAGTTTGCGAATTATTTTCCAACTGAACGCGGTCGTGGTAAATAAAGATATTTCAATTGTATTAAACGCGGGAATTTTTTATAATCGGGGTATGAGTAAAACACCTGATTTATTGATACTGGCGGAACACGCCGATTTGATAAAAAAATTGACCGCGTGGGATATTGCGTATCATCAAAACGATGCGCCGATTGTTGACGATGCGACATATGATGCGGCGCGTCGGCGTGCACTGGAAATAGAATCTGAATATCCAGAATTGGCCAAAAATGGCGCGTCTTCGCGTGTTGGTGCGCCGATTGCGGCCAAGTTTAAATCGTATCCGCACAGTGTCCCGATGTTGTCTATTTCCGACGTTTTTAACGAGGGCGAGGTTGCCGATTGGTTTAACAAACTGGCGGATAAAGATATTTTTATAGAACTAAAGGTTGATGGGGTATCTTATGCCGCGCGGTACGAACACGGGCGTTTGGTTCGTGGCTTGACCCGGGGCAGTGGGGTTGCCGGCGAAGATATTACCGCAAATTTACGTACTGTTTCCGACATACCTCAGCAATTGCACGGCGATTTTCCCGATATTATAGAGGTTCGGGGCGAGGTTTATATGTCGCGCGCAGATTTTTTGGCATTGAACGCGTTTGCCACAGATTCTGGGGACAAGGTTTTTGCCAATCCGCGTAATGCGGCGGCGGGTTCTTTGCGTCAGTTAAATCCAGCGGTTACTGCATCGCGTCATTTATCGGCCTTTGCATATACGTATGGTGCGCTGTCTGCACGTACTTGGGCAACCCAATCTGAATATTTTGATAAATTGGAATCTTGGGGTTTTAAAACAACGCGTGCGTGGGCGCATCGCGCCGGCACTGTCGAAGAAATCCAGCGTGTTTATAATGATATAATGATACAACGTGCGGATATACCATTTGACATAGATGGTTTGGTATTAAAGGTAAACAGTGTCGCGCTGCAGGAGAAAATGGGTTCCCGTGCCAACAGCCCCCGGTGGGAGGTTGCATATAAATTCCCTGCGGCGCGTGCGATAACGACGTTGCGTGACATTACAGTCCAGGTTGGACGCACGGGGGTATTAACCCCGGTGGCGGAACTGGAACCGATAAATATTGGCGGTGTATTGGTTTCGCGCGCAACGTTGCATAATGCGGATGAAATTGCGCGACTGGGGCTGAATGTGGGCGATCGTGTCATTGTCCAGCGTGCAGGCGATGTCATTCCTCAGATTGTCGGGGTTGCCGAAGATTCGCCGAATACTGTACCATTTGTGTTCCCAGAAAAATGTCCCGTATGTGGTGGCAATGTTGTCCAGGAATCTGGCCAGGTTGCACGCCGTTGTGTTAACACCCTGGGGTGTCCAGCCCAGCGTATTGGTGAATTGGAACATTTTGTTTCGCGCAAGGGGTTTGATATAGAAGGGCTTGGTACCAAGCAACTGGAACTGTTTATTTCGCGTGGTTGGATAAGCAATGCGGCGGATATATTTACATTAATTGCGCGCCACGGGGCGGACATAAAAAAAATGGATGGTTTTGGCGAACGTTCAATTTTCAATTTAAACACAGCGATCGAGCGCGCGCGTAACATAGAATTGCATAGATTCTTATTTGCCATCGGCATCCCAGAGGTGGGCGAGGTTACGGCCAAAATCTTATCGCGTGCATTTGGAAATCTGGATGATTTACGCGTCGCGCCGGTATGGCGGTTGAAACAGATTGATGGCATAGGCGATGTTATGGCGGATGAAATAGTATCGTTTTTTGCGGACACCCATAATAACGCTGTTCTAGACCAGTTATTGGCCCAGGTGCACATTTTACAAAATGCACCGGGTTCCAATGTGTCTGGTGGGCCATTGGCGGGAAAAAAGATAGTTTTAACGGGCACATTGACAAACTATACACGGGATGCCGCACGCGAAATCCTAGAAAATATGGGGGCGCGTGTCCAGGGCAGCGTATCGACCAAGACGGATATAGTTTTGGCGGGGGCCGATGCGGGTTCAAAATTAACCAAGGCCGAACAATTAGGTATCGCAATTTGGAATGAATCTGATTTTGAACGTGCGATATCTGAAAATAAAAATTAATAATTAATTTGATTATAAGCAAATCCCCGCACAATGGCGGGGTGTTTTTTAAAGCCCGAATTTATATACTGCACCAATATAAAATTCCGTACCATCAACCTCTATGGATGCGGTATTACCATTATCGTCTTGCATATCAAGGTCGCCATAGTTTTGATACTTTATCCCCAAATTCAGGTCGATGCGTGTATTTAAAGCAAAGTTTACACCAATCATTGCCCCCCAGGACATATCTGCGGTTGCATCAGACATATTCATTACGCCGCCCATATCGCCCCATAATCCGGACATACCAATCCCCAGTCCTGCATACGGTTCGACCGCGCCGCCAAATTGCTGGTACAGGTAAACATTCAACATATTCGACCATATATCAAAGTCATATTCGGTTCCATATTTTTCACCGCCACCATATGTATATTCTGATTCAAATTCGATTTTAATATGGTCGGTTAACCGATTCCCGACAACAATTCCGAAACCAAATCTGTCATCACGTATGGTTGTTCCGTCCCAGCCGTCTGATTCCACGCGAAATGCGATGTTTTCATTTTTGTGTATCCGCATACCAACATACGTGTCACGTCGTGGTGTCGTATCATATCCGTATCCATAGTTATCATAACCGTATCCGTATTCATCGGCCAACGCCGGCACGGCCATCAGACACAGTCCCATAAATGCGATGATTTTTTTCATATCTCTCTGTCCTTAATTTTGTGTACATTGGCAATTATAGTTTTAATTTATGGAAAAAGGCAAGTTGTTTGTGATATAATTCCATAAAACAATGGGGAAAAGACAGTTGCTTAATAAAAAAAACGATACACGCACCAAAGGCGTCGGGGATGCATCGGGCCCATCACGTGGCCTGCGTATATTTGTGTGGTGTGTTGATTTATTTATGTTGGCATTGGTTGGCGTTGCGATATATGTTGTGATTATTTTTCTCCAGATGCCGTCGTTGGATGCAATATTACACGAAACGCGTCCGGCCGCGGTTATATTTTTGGATCGCAATGGAAACGAGATTCGCGCCTCTAATCGTATAATGGGGACACCTGTGTCGGTTGAAACATTGCCGCCACACGTATGGCAATCTATTGTTGCAATTGAAGACAAGCGTTTTTTTGAACACGGGCCGATTGACATTCGTGGAATAACGCGTGCGATGCTGTCGAATCTGATGCACGGTCGTATTGCGGCGGGTGGATCGTCTATTACGCAACAAACTGCAAAAAACATATTTTTGTCACGTGAAAAAAAGATTTCGCGCAAAGTTCAAGAACTGATTTTGTCGTATTGGTTGGAAAACCGTTTTGACAAGAATCAGATTCTGGATTTATATATGAATCGTGTATCGTTGGTCGGTGGGATGCGTGGAATTGATGCGGCGGCCCGCGTAATGTTTCAAACGTCTGCAAATAATCTTAGCATTGCCCAGGCTGCACAAATTGCCGCTATGCTCAAGGCACCAACAACATACAGTCCATTAATTAATCCCGACAAGAATATTGCACGTGCCCGTATAATTTTGCAAGAAATGGTGCGCCAGGGATATATTACATTAAACCAGGCACGCATCGCTGCGCGCCAGTTAAAGCCGGCAACCCCTGCGCCAAATACAAATATATATCGTTATTGGACCGATTTTGTATTGGACGAGGTTCGGTCCACCATCGGGACATTTGAAACCGATTTATACGTGTATACCACATTGGATATGGGATTACAGGATCGTATTGCCAATATTTTGCCCGGGCACGTTGGGGAATACCAAGGGGCGGTTATCGCGATGAATACCGATGGCGCGGTGCGCGCAATGGCCGGCGGCACCAATTATCAAGAAAGTCAATTTAATCGTGTCTTGGCCCTGCGACAACCCGGCAGTTCGTTTAAACCCGTTGTATATCTGGTTGCGTTGGAAAATGGTATGACGCCGGATTCTTATGTAAATGATTCCCCTTTTTCCATTGGTGATTATTCACCGCATAATTATAACAAGCGTTATTATGGTGATATAACATTGGCAACGGCATTTGCAAAGTCGGTTAATTCTGTGCCGTTAAAGTTAACCCAAGAATTTGGAATTGATTCTGTGCTGGATATGGCGGGGCGTTTGGGGGTTGGAAATAAATTACGTCGTGAATATTCGACGGTTCTTGGGGCATCAGAAATGTCTTTGTTGGATTTGACGACGATATATGCGGTTATTTGGAATAACGGAAAATCCGTGCGCCCGTATTCAATTACAAAAATAACAGATGTTCGTGGCAATATTATTTATCAAAGAAATCCATCAGATGCGTTACAGATTTTAATGCCACAAACGGTGGATTATATGACTGATTTGTTGGCCGACGTTGTGGCCGTTGGTGGAACGGGGCATCGTGCAATGGCGCCGGGGGTTCTGGGCGGGAAAACCGGAACCAGTAACGATAATCGTGATGCGTGGTTTGTTGGTGCGTGGCACGATTTAGTAATAGGTGTTTGGATGGGAAATGACGATTTTACATCAATGTCATCAAAAATAACCGGTGGCACAATCCCCGCAACCATATTCCACGAAATTGTGAAATAAACCACTTGAATGAATTCTGTGTTTTTTACATAGTTTGCCCATAATGGCATATGATTATAATAAAAAATTACCAAAATCTTTGATGGATTCTGCGCGATTTTAATTTGGTTATAAAGTCTGGCGAACGTGTTGGATTGGTTGGGGCGTCTGGTGCTGATAAATCTACACTGGTGCATTTATTGATGCGATTTTACGACCCAAGGCGTGGTGAATTTTAATTGATGGGCAAAACATTAAAAATGTGGCCCAAGATTCATTGCGTCGCAGTATCGCATTTATCCCCCCAAGAACCGACTCTGTTTAATCGTACAATTCGTGGAAATATTGAATATGGTAAAGCGGGGCAGTCATCCGACAAATGCGTGATGCGTCGCGTCGTGCGGCCGCGCATAATTTTATTATGGGAACGGAACAGAAATATGATTCTATGGTCGATGACCGCGGTATAAAATTGTCTGGTGGGCAGAAACAGCGTATCGCGATTGCCTGCGCGTTTTTAAAAGATGCATCCATTTTGGTCTTGGGCGAGGCCACATCTGCACTGGACAGTGAAACGGAAATTGCAATTCAAAAATCTTTTGATGAATTGGCGCGCGGTCGTACAACGTTGGCCATTGCGCGCCGATTGTCAACGTTGCGTAATATGGATAGAATTGTGGTGTTAAATGCCGGTAATATCGTTGAATATAGTACGCATAATCAATTATTGCGCCGTGGTGGCGAATACGCGCGATTGTGGAAAATGCAATCTGGCGGATTTTTACAGGAACAAATATAGTATATAAAATCTGTTTTTATTGCGTCGGATTTTGTGATATAATGTATGATATGAGAAGTAGGAATCTGCTGGTTTTACCAATTATTTTGTGCGCATTGGTTACGGGTGCGGCTCGTGCAAATTGGGAATATCCCGGGTATTATGTTGGCGATGGCGCATACACCGATGATGGTGGCCGTTTTACTGTTTCTGTTCGTGGCGGCGCATCCATCGGTATGGGCGGCATCAAGAATGAAATCGGTGAATTAACCCCTTTGTATTATATGAGTCCCGATGGCGGCACCATTATGTCCGAGTTGGGGTATTACCAATGTACAGATCGTGGCCAGTGTGCAGATTTTATCCCGGCGGGCTATGTCAATATCGGGGATTTGCCCGCAACCCAGGATTTTGATTCTTTTGGCTTTGCGGCCGGTGCCAGTGTTGGGTGGACCATCCCCAACGCGTCCCAGTGGCGCATTGAATTGGGTTGGGACCATATAAGCGAGAGCGAGTATAACGCATCCCCGTTTATAGAGGGGGACGCAGAACTGTTCGGGGGCAGCGTTACAAACGCCGTTGCAACAATTGCCAGTGGTGCCGTCCAGTCATCGGTTGTAACCGATATTATCAGTGTAATGGCATTTTACGATTTCTTTGAAGGCGTGCAAAAACCGACGCGCAAGGTTGTTCCGTATGTTGGTTTTGGCGTTGGCTATGCAGATGTTACAACGACATTAAATTTATCCGACCCGTATGGTGATTTGTCGGGGTTATATGATTTGTTGCCCTATGGCGTTAAAGAGCAGTCTGACGATGTTATCCAATTTTATCGTTCAGAGTTAAGTTCCGCGAATATTGCCGGGCTTTTATCTGTTGGAATATCGTATGGTGTAACGGAAAATATGTTTTTTGATTTTGGCGCGCGTGTTGCATACATCCCGCGTATACGTTGGGCTTTATCCAATGAAGATGGCAGTTTGCATCGCGATTGGTTCAGTGCCGAAAATGCAATCTATGCAAATGTAATGCTGGGCATTCGGTTCGAATTTTAATTGAATATAATTTTATAAAAACGCGCCGTATCGGCGTGTTTTTTTATCGTGCACCATATTTACCCCGATTGATTGGGCGGTATGATAATGCCTCGGCCAGATCGGGCATTTCTATATTTGTCGTACCGCGTAAATCGGCAATGGTTCGTGCAATTCGGCGTATACGATTATATCCGCGTGCAGACATTCCCATCTTTTCTGCGGCGTCGTTTAAAAATTCGGTTAATGTTGCGTCCAATGATGCCACAGTATCCAATGCGCCGCCATCCAGGTATGCGTTTGGCATTCCTTGGCGTTTGATTTGTCGATTACGTGCGGCAACAACGCGTTCGCGTATTTGTGCAGATGTTTCGGCCGGCGATGTATCAACTTTATTCATTTCCCACGGATTTACCGCATCTACGTCCACGTGTAAATCAATCCTGTCCAGCAACGGTCCAGATATTTTATTTTGATATGCCTCGGCACAGCGTGGCGCGCGCGAGCACGACAATGCTGCGTTCCCCAGGTGTCCGCACGGACACGGATTCATTGCCGCAATTAATTGAAATCGTGCAGGGTATGTTGCGGTACGGCGTGCACGCGCAATCATTATTTTTCCGGCCTCGATCGGTTGGCGCAATATTTCCAATGTTGCACGATTAAATTCCGGCAATTCATCTAAAAACAAAACCCCATTATGTGCCAATGATATTTCACCCGGTCGTGCATCTGCGCCGCCACCGGCCAAAGAAACGGCACTGGATGTATGGTGTACACTGCGAAATGGTCGTTTTGTTATCAAAGATTTTCCATCCAGTTGGCCCGCAATAGAGTATATGATGGATGTTTCCAGTATTTCCGCCGGTGTCATTTCAGGCAATATCGTAGACAGTCGCGATGCCAACATCGTTTTTCCCGCCCCCGGCGGCCCAATCATCAGCATTGCGTGTCCGCCCGCGGCCGCGATTTCCAGTGCGCGCTTTGCCGCGCTTTGGCCGCGAACATCGGACATATCGATTTGCGATGCGTCGTTCGTGTCAAAGGCCGTTGTTGCCGGCACGGGTAAAATCTGGGTTCCTTTGAAGTGATTTATTAATTCAAGAACGTGATATGGTGCCAATATATTTGTGTGGCCGGCCCATCGTGCCTCGGGCCCTTGGGCGCCCGGACATATTATCCCCAGGTTGTGTTGGTTGGCCCACACGCTGGCCGGTAAAACGCCGTCTGTTTTGACAATGGCGCCGTTTAATCCGACTTCGCCAATTATAATGTATTTTGATAATTCTTGTTCGGGTAATACCCCGATTGCACACAGAATGCCGCATAGTATCGGCAAATCAAAATGTGAGCCCGTTTTTTCCACGTCGGCCGGCGACAGGTTCACAGTTAATCGTTTTGGCGGCAAAGACAGGTTCATTGCGGACAAAACATTTCGTATTCGCTCTGCGGATTCTTTGACGGCACGATCGGCCAAACCTATGATATTAAATTCCGGTTTTGCCAATCCGGTTGACAATTGTACCTGGACATCAATTGGCGTTGCGTCCATCCCATTAAATATGATTGAATTCAAAGAAATCATATTCGCATATTAAAACTTGCGCAACATCAATTCAAGTTATAAAATGATGCGCGAAAAGGATTAAAATAATGTCAGCCAAAAAGAATTCTAATGTTGCACGTGATTGGTTTAATACTATCTTTTACGGCGTGTTAATTGCGATTTTATTTCGCAGTTTTTTATTGGAACCGTTTAATATACCGTCGGGTTCTATGATACCAACATTGCACGTTGGCGACCATATTTTTGTGGAAAAGTGGCCGTATGGATATTCACGTTATTCTTTCCCGTTTGGGTCGTGGCATTTGTGGAACGGGCGTTTTTGGGGGCACGAACCTGAAATTGGTGACGTCATAGTATTTCGTAATCCAATTAATGAATCCCAGGATTATGTTAAGCGTTTGATTGGTAAACCGGGTGACACAATCCAGATGACCGATGGGCGGTTATATATTAATGGCGAAATTGTTCCGCGTGAAAATCCACGTCCGTACGTTATTGCGACTTTGCCGCGCGCGTTGCGTCGTGCGGGTTGGCATAATCCGGAAAAGAATATGATGATACGTGGAAATAAAATTTGGGTTAATAACAAGCCCGCAGATTTTAATTATACCATAGAATATAAAGATAATGATTTCTGTGCCCGTAATCAATGGGCCTGTGGTGTGTTCGAAGGAATCGAATATACAGAAATATTACCAAACGGGGTCAGACACAGCATTGTTGAAATGACGGATGATGCACCGTTGGATAACACGATGATGTTCACGGTTCCTGAAAATCATTATTTCTTTATGGGTGATAATCGGGATAACAGTGGTGACAGTCGTGCCGACATAGGTTATGTCCCACGTGATAATGTATTGGGGCCGGTGTGGTTTATATGGTATTCGCATAATTATTATTCGTCTATGTGGGCGATATGGAATTGGGGCGATAAAATGCGCTGGGACAGATTTGGTATGGGGATAGATTAACGTGTCAAAATTGAATTATACATTTAAAAATCCAGAATTGTTGGATTTGGCGCTTACACAAAGTGGCGCCAATTCAGAATATAATAACGAGCGTCTGGAATTCATTGGTGACCGCGTGTTGGGGTTGTCTGTGGCGGCGTTGTTGTACGAAATGTTTCCGTCGGAACACGAAGGTGAATTGGCGCGTCGTCACGCAATGTTGGTTTCAACAGAAACATTGGCCTGCGTCGCGACCAAGTTGGGTCTGGACCATCGCGTGCGTCACGGTCATATGACCGCCGGCCGCAGCCAGCATATTTATGCCGACGCGATGGAGGCTGTATTCGGTGCCATCTTTTTGGACGGTGGATTCGAAGCGGCGCGGAAAATAATTGTTGATATATGGCGTGACCTGGCCGCCGCGGATTTAACCGCCCCCAAGGACGCCAAAACATCACTGCAAGAATATGTTCAAAAGAATGACGATGGGGCATTGCCGGTTTACGAATATTTACCGGCAACGGGCGCCGCACACAAACCTGTGTTTAATGTTCGTGTGACGGCGATGGGGCATACGGCAACGGGTTGCGGTGCATCAAAAAAGGCCGCCAGTGTTGCTGCCGCCGAAGAGTTGTTGAAAATTCTTGCATTTTAGGGTTTTGGTATATAGAATTAGCGCAAAGTAAAGGATTAATGCGTATGTTTACAATATTATTGGTTTTATTGATAATTGTTGCAATTTTAATGACCGGAATCATTTTGTTACAAAAGTCCGAGGGCAGTGGTATGTCCGGTTCATCTGCGGCATCTATGTTCGGCGGTGCTTTGACCGGTGCGGCGGCGGGCAATTTTTTAACGCGTGCGACGGCGTGGTTGGCAACAATATTTTTTATACTGTGTGCATTGCTGGCGTTGGTTTCGGCCAAGTCTGATATGGCCACACAACAGAGTGATTTGCGCAATGAAATAGAGTACCAGGCAAATGCCCCGACGCAATCGGCAATACCGGGTGCCGCCACCGATGCGGATGTGGCACAAAATCCATCTGATGCAACAGTGGAAAAATAGAAAATGTTTCTATAAAAAAATCCCGCAGTCGCGGGATTTTTTTATAAATAAATTTAATTTATTTTTTTGATGTTTTCTTTTTTGTGGTTGTTTTCGTGGCCGGTTCTTTTACCGTGGCAGAAACGGTTTTTTTACCAGAAAATTCGTCGCGAAATGCACGATATAATCCCGCACCACAAATATATGCAATTAACGCACTTGCCGCCGTCAACAGTCCCGGAATCAGTCCATCAGAAAAATATGCAAAGAAAATAACCGCCACAACCAGCACGATTGTGTACCCCAGATTCTTGCCGAAAACATTCATAATTCTGTCAAAGGTTTTCATATTTATATCCTTTTGTTTGGATGTGCGCATTATATCATATTTTGCGGTAAAAATCCACAAAAAACGGTCGCGAAAGCCGTGACCGTTCAACAGGGGAAACTGTTATAAATACAGGTATTATAAAATAATCTGGCCACCGATACGTGCGTTGCCCGGAATTGGGCCAAACGAAGAAGTCGGTGTGACATAGATATTGCCTGTAACCGTAAATTCGCCGGCAAATTGCAACATTCCCATATCGCGCAGGAACAAATTTCCTTCGATACGAATGCCACGCGGCAAAACGTATTTGCGCATATTTTGAATGAACAGATTGCCACGAACCACGTCGCCGGCCTTTAACATAGTTGCTGCGCCGCGGCTGTCAATAATAACATCGCCATACATCGTACGTCCACAACGTGCGGTTTGACGAATTGCGACCATATCTGGTTTTGTCTGGGCCACATTTACGGGGGCGTTAATTGTTTCGCGGTAATGATTCTTTTTCAGCGGTAAAGATACTGCGCGTTCGCGTACAATGCGGGGCGCGTTTTGATCTGATATTGTAACCTGTGGTTGCGCCATTTGTTCAGCATTGTTTTTTGCGATGATTACAACGGGCTTTTTATTGCACCCAACAATATCCATAATCAGCATAGAAAATAAAACAATTATTGCGGATAATAATGTAATATTTACCAATCCAATTAAATCAAGTCCGCGAATCCAACGCCACACAGCGCATAAGCCGCGCCATATTGTGCGAAATGGTGCGCATATAATATTCCAAACGCGTTTCCAAAATATGGAACGGTTTGTCTTGGTATTTTGTTTGCGACGATTGCTTTTACGTTCCATACGGCGTGCTGCAATTTTCATTTTCAATGCCTTGAACATATCGGTCCCCTTTTTTTTGTTTTATCTGTACTTATTATGACCCTAAAAATGTATTTGTCAAGCATTTTGTCAATTTTTTTGTCTATAAATATATTGGCGGTCAATATGTTTGACTGGTGTTATGCATTGGGGTATAGTCTTTTATATTATGGCGCGTGGCGTTTGGGTATTTGTTTTAGTATTGATCGGGTGTGTGTCTGATTGGCGTGCACCGGATGATTTTGTATATCGTTCGATATTGGCGGGGCGCTATGAAATTGCCACGTGGCAGAAAATTAACGATTCCAAATCGCCCATACACATTTATCTTGAGGGTGACGGTTATGCATTTAACGGACGTGGCGTTCCAACGGATGATCCAACGCCACGCGGGACATTTTTACGTAATTTGGCGACATCAGATAATGCGTTAAACGTTGTTTATATGGCGCGTCCGTGCCAGTATATAATGCCCCCCACGTGCAGCCAATCCGATTGGACCGATGGGCGTTTTTCGTCTGATATTGTTGATTCTGTATCGTCGGCAATCAAGGCGGTTGCGAATAATCGGCCAATAATTTTAATTGGATATTCGGGTGGCGCAATGTTGTCGGGATTGGTTATAAAAAATCATCCGGAAATAAACGTGGCAAAGTGGATTACAATTGCGGGTGTTTTAAATCATTCTGATTGGACCGAATATTTCGGCGACAGTCCGCTGGTTTCTTCAATGAACTTGGACGAATTGCCACATCTGCCCCAGGTGCATTATGTTGCCCAAGATGACAAAACGGTACCAATTGAATTGACCAAAAAGTGGACGGGCGGGAAAAATATGATAATTGTGCCAAATTCCACCCACAGTAAATTTGAACAGATAGAACTTGATTTTACATATTGACAAACGGTATATTTTGTACTATAAATATATGTGCTATGAATACGATAAAGATAATACCTATTTTTGATCAATCGGCCCCCAAAGTGTGGAACGATTTTTTACAAATACGCGCATCGGCGATGCGTTACATATATGATTACAAGATGTCATCATCGGAATATATGCTTGCATTTGACGAGATGCGCAATATGTGGCATCGTCGTCGTTTAAACTTTGCTTTTGGTGCATACCAAGCTGGCCGTATGATTGGTTTTATCCAGGGCTATGGTTCAAGTCAAACGGCAGTTATAGAAAATTTGTATTTGCATCCTGATTTTATGGGCCAGGGCATTGGTTGGGATCTGTTGTCGCGTGTGGAACGCGCCGTCACGTTCAGTGCAAAGTGGGTGGAATTGGTTGCGCTTGTTCGTGCCCAACCTTTTTATGAACGCCACTGGTACATTCCAATCAGCCGGGGCAGCAACCGTTACACTAAAAAGTTGCCTGATAAAGTTTCCAGTGCGTGCGTTTTACCGGTGTTCCGTTTAACAGATGCGGTTGCGCGTGCCTGTAATGACATTGCAAATAAAAATGGCAATGCCGCAATTTCGCCAAAATTGATAAACCAAGAACACGTTCCTATGTTTGTATACTTGGATGGTATGTCAAATGTTCGTGGCTATGTCATTGGTGGTGCGGACAAAAATAATTCTGATATTGTTCGAATGGAATTAACACCAAACTATATGACGCAATATATTTCAAACAAATTAATGAATGAATTTGTCGCATTAAACAGTATACAAAAAACAAGATAAAATAATCGGGATTAATATGCCAAAAATAAAAGAAACAAATCGTGGCCTTATGGACATACCGTTGTCGTGCAGTATGTTTCTAGAACCTGCGCTGAACAAGTATGTTCGCAACATAGAACCATTATCGCGTGAAACCAAACATTTTGTACACGAATGGAATCTGGCATTGGTTGATATATTAAAAACATCGCGATATTCTGGGGCATTGGGCGAACTTGGGCGAAAAATTTTATCCCGTACCATCAAATCTGATAATTTCCCGACCAAGTGTGTTGAAACGGCGCAAAATGTACCATTGCATTCATTGCATTATGCAATACGATTTTCCGAAAGTGTTGGATTTTTGGTCAAGAAAATTCGTGCAAATCCTAATATAAAGTTTGTTGATTTTGGGTGTGGTTTATCGCCATTGGCCCCGATTATCCAGGCGGAATATGATGTTTCCTATGCATACTGTATTGATATTCATCCCGAAATAATAGATGTGTACAGTCGGGCATCCGAAAAAGTTTCTGGTCGTGCCCCGTGCAGTATCTCGTGGGAAGAGGCAAAGTCTATGGCGTTATCCAAAGACCTAAATACGATCGTTGCGATGGGTGTATTACCATATATTTCGTTGGATGACCAGGTTGCGAATTTAAAGTTTATAAACAGCCATTTTGCAAATTTCTTGGTTGAAATAAAGTATAATAACAACGCGGAAACGGCGGGTAAAAACGTATTTGATTTAAAACGTTTGCAGAAACTGCGCCTGTCGGTGGAAAACACCCAAACATTGGAAACACGAATGATTCAAAATTCATTACGTTATTTGCATAAATTTTTGGGTGCTATGCCGGGCAAGCGCTATTTTCTGGATAATGACCGCAGTTTGTTTTTAAGCAGATAATATATTTTACTGCATTGCACACGCGTTGGTAAATTCATATGTCCCGGCGTTGTCTGTATACGGTGTGTTTGCCGGTGCGTACATAATGCACACCCCACTGGGGGCGGATACCAGGCAACTGGTTGCCGTTCCCAGTGACACATACCCGGTGGGACACGATCCATCAAAGATAGTCAGGCTGTAATTGTATTTGGCAATAAAGCCCGTAGGACACGATGTAGACGGCGCGGCGGCAAATGCGCCCACCGGCATACATATCATAATTAAAATAAATACCAATTTCATCACGGATGCCT
Source organism: uncultured Alphaproteobacteria bacterium (assembly GCA_944389495.1). Taxonomy (GTDB): domain Bacteria; phylum Pseudomonadota; class Alphaproteobacteria; order Rs-D84; family Rs-D84; genus Enterousia. The sequence goes on from CALXMN010000003.1 coordinate 15,629, forward strand.
TTTACATTAAACTTGAAAACGCTGCTGTCCGAAAAGATTCTGAGCTGGCGAATGAATACGCGCAATCATATGCACAGTCACTTGAACAGGTGCTGGCCGATCCGTATGAACCATTGTATAACCAGTAATATGATACGGCTGGCCCAATCACTCTGCACCAACAATATTTATTGTTATTTAATGTGCCGCTAAGTTCCAACATATGTGCGGTTTCGCCGATGGTGCCGCCATTTTGGGATGAACATACGGCAATACCGGAAACATTGCGGCCACGGCACGAGTTTGCCCAATTATAACCACCGAGGCTTCCGTCATCTATCAGACAGGGTGTTTGTGGAATTTAAATGCATTGGGTAACGCCCTCGTTGGATGGTATTATATGCAGAATACATATTGCGGCGGTCGCGATTAGTATCTTGGATTTCATTTTTCTTATCTCCTGAGTTTCCTTATAAAAAACCACCAAATACATTGGTGGCCAGGAGATTCGAAACAATTACCAGAATTGTGTCACTTATTTGATATTCGTGACCCTCCTGACCAAAAAATCAGGAGTTTATTTATCGTCGTAATAAAAAACAACGCACACGCGCCGTTCAAATATCGACGCTGGTATTCGGGTTTCGACACCCCATCAATGGAACACCCATTGACAATAATTATACTATCGCATTGCACAATTTAATGCAAGATGAAAAAGTCATAGTTCTTGATATGCTTATTATGTGTTTGCAAAGAAATTTGAAAACATACAAAAAAAACGGGGCAGGGCCCCGTTTTTTTACATCATTCCCGGCATACCGCCACCCATTTGTGGTGCGGGTTTTTCTTCGGGAATTTCAGACATAACCGCGCCCGTCGTTAACAATACGCCCGCGGTACTGGCCGCCGCCTGAATTGCGGTTTTAACGACCTTGGCCGGGTCAATAATTCCGGACTTCATCATATCGACATATTCGCCGGTTTGTGCATTATAACCAAAGTTATAATCTTTGGCCTCGGTTACTTTGCCAACAACAATTTCACCGGATACGCCCGCATTTTCGGCAATTTGTGCGCACGGCGCAACCAGTGCACGTCGCACAATATCAATACCAACGTTTTGGTCGGCGTTTGTGCCGGTAAGTTTTTCCAATGCCGTTGTCGCACGAACCAGTGCGATACCACCACCTGCAACGATTCCTTCGGCCACGGCCGCGCGGGTTGCCGCCAACGCATCATCAACGCGATCTTTCTTTTCTTTAACTTCGACCTCGGTCATACCGCCGACCTTGATAACCGCGACGCCACCAACCAACTTTGCCAAACGTTCGGCCAATTTTTCGCGATCATAATCACTGGTTGATGTTGACATCAGTTTACGTATTTCATCGGCGCGTGCATCGATTGCGGTCTTGTCGCCGCCGCCCTGGGCCACCAAAGTGGAATCTTTGGTAACGACTACTTTCTTTGCGCTGCCCAGTACGTCGGGTGTAATGTTTTCAAATGTCATACCCATATCATCTGATATAACTGTTGCACCGGTAACGGCGGCAATATCCTTTAACATTTCTTTGCGTCTGTCGCCAAAGCCCGGGGCCTTGACCGCACAAACCTTTAACCCACCGCGCAGTTTGTTCAGAACCAGTGTTGCCAACGCCTCGGATTCGACGTCTTCGGCGATAATCAGCAATGGACGTCCCGATTGTGCAATCGGTTCCAAAATCGGCAACAGTGCCTGAAGCCCGGTAATTTTCTTTTCAGAAACCAAGATTTGGGCCCCATCTAATTCAGCCAGCATTTTTTCGCTGTTGGTTACAAAGTATGGCGACATAAAGCCTTGGTCGAATTGCATACCTTCAACGACATCAATTTCTGTTTCCAGACCTTTTGCCTCTTCAACGGTAATAACGCCTTCTTTTCCGACTTTTTCCATTGCATCCGCGATTTTTTGTCCGATATCGGCATCACTGTTTGCAGAAATTGTTGCGACCTGGGCGATTTCTGCGCTGTCCTTGACCGGGCGCGCGTGTTTTTCAATGTCTTTAACAACGGCGGCGGTTGCTAAATCAATTCCGCGTTTAACGTCCATAGGATTCATTCCTGCGGCAATAACACGTCGTCCTTCGCGAATAATTTTCTGTGCCAAAACGGTTGCGGTTGTTGTGCCGTCACCGGCGTCATCACCGGCCTTTTTTGCAACTTCTTGTACCATACGGGCGCCGATATTTTCCTGGGGGTCTTTCAGTGATACGGCCTTGGCAACGGTAACACCATCCTTGGTGGCAACCGGTGCGCCGTATGATTTGTCAATTACGACCGTTCGACCCTTGGGGCCCATAGTAATTTTGACGGCATTGGCCAATTTATCAACGCCGGCCGCCAATTTATCTGTATCAAATACGATTTCTTTTGCCATAGTTTAAATCCCCCTTGATTATTCCAAGATACCCAAAATGTCTGATTCTTTGACCAGTACATAATCTTTGCCATCGATTTTTACTTCATTTGCAGATGCGGCCCATTTTGCGAACAGAACGACATCACCGACCTTGACCGTCATAGGAACCCGGTCGTCGCCATCAAATGCGCCATCGCCAACGGCAATTACCCGCCCGTGCGAAGGTTTTTCTTTTGCATTATCGGGGATGATTATTCCGCCGGCCGTTTTATTTTCTTCTTCGATACGTTCCAACAGAACATAGTTATGCAATGGTTTAAACATATTTATTTCTCCTTATGTCTAAATGCTTCTGGGTATGAATATAGTGCACGGGTATTTGATTTCAAGTGCTTGATTTTATATCACCAGTGTACTATGCTTACCCCAACGACACAATGGGAATCAAAGGGGCGATATATGTATGACAAGAATAACGTTTTTGCGAAAATAATTCGTGGCGAATTGCCGTCAAACAAAATTTATGAAGATGACTATGCCTTGGCATTCCAGAATATTGCACCACGTGCCAAGACGCACGTTTTGGTCATTCCCAAGGGTGAATATACCGATGTTTATGATTTCACGGCAAATGCGCCCGTTGCGGCCCAGGTTGGTTTTTGGTCTGCGGTTCGCAAGACGGTTGATACATTGGGGTTGTCGCAAAATTTTCGTATGGTTGCGAATACCGGCCCCGGTGCGGGTCAAAGCGTTTTTCATTTTCACGTACATATTATGAGTGATGAACGATTCAAAACGGACTTTTAAAATTCGTGTTATGCCGCGTGCGCGTCATAACAAGATAACTGTTGACCAAAACGGTACGTTGCGCGTACATACAACGGCCGCCCCGGTTGATGGGGCGGCAAATGCGGCGGTAATAAAAATGCTGGCCGAATACTTTGATGTACCGAAAACCAGCATAGAAATTATTCGCGGTTCTGCTTCGCGGGACAAAGTAATTTGTGTTTAATAATCTTTTATCCTTTTTATTAAATCCGCTACTGTATTTGCGCCAAGAATGTTATAGTCGTGAATGCTTTCTATAAAACCGCACTTTTGCATATGAATAAACAGGCGTACAAACGGAATCCAAAAACCGGCCGTATTCAAAAAGAACAGGGGTTTTTTTGATTCACCAATTTGCTGCATTGTCATAATGTCCGTTAATTCGTTCAGTGTGCCTATCCCGCCCGGCAGTATAATAAATGCGTCCGATAATTCGAACATTTTTTGTTTACGGTCATTGACGCCTGTGACAATTTCCACCTGGACCCCGGTATGAACAGGCTCCTGTTTTTCAATAACATTGTTTGTGGAAACGCCGATAACCTTGCCCCCGGCATCCAATGCCGCCGTTGCCACCGTTCCCATCAGACCAACATCGCCACCACCAAATACCATACGAATATCATTTTTTCCCAAAAATTCGCCAATTGATGCCGCATCAACTGCAAACTGGGGGTGTGTGCCGAATTGATGTCCACAATATACAGCAATAGATTTTAACTTACCCGTCATAACTTCTTTTTCCTTTATTTTTGCGAATTATATCATAAAATGACGGTGTTATGAATCAAAAGTTTTTGGATTTTATGCACAGGTATAAAGGAATGCGTCTTGCCGTGGCGGTCAGTGGCGGGGTGGATTCTGTATGTCTGTTGTGTTGGTTGGCGCGTATGGGAATGGATATAACGTGCCTGCACGTGAACCACGGGTTGCGCGCAAATGCAGAAACAGAAACCCAATATGTGCGCGATTTATGTAAAAAATTAAACGTGCCGTGCAAAATCTTTTATTGGACGGATACCAAACCCGCCACCGGTATCGAGGCCGCCGCCCGCACCGCACGATATAAATTTATGACGAATTTTTGTCGCGAAAATAAAATGGATGCATTGCTTGTCGCGCACCAGGCCGATGATCAGATTGAAACATTTTTAATGAATCTGGGGCGGGGCAGTGGTTTGTATGGTTTGGCCGCGATGCGGCGCGTTTCATATCGCGATGGCGTTCAAATTGTTCGTCCATTATTGGATGTTTCGCGTGCCGAACTAAGGCGTTATTGCGATGATAATGGTATCAGGTATTTTATGGATGAAATGAACAGTGATCCACACTATACCCGTGTTCGCATTCGTCAAAATCGTCATTTGTTATCAACAGAATTGGGCATCAGTGATGCACGTATTTTGTTGGCAATTAAAAATCTGGGACGTGTACGAGATGCGCTGGATTCTGAAATTGGTGAAATGGTATCATCGGTTATAAGTAATAATCGTGCGATGTTTTCAGATTCTTTTCTATTTGACCCGGCACCCGATGTTGGGTTAAAGTTGCTTGGGACATTGATTCAAAAAATTGGGGGGAATGAATATCAACCACGCTTGAATTCTTTATCAAGTGCACTAAGTAAATTGCAACACGATTGTAAATTTACATTGGGACATTGTACAATTCGACGTCTGGGCCCCAGAATTTTAATCGTGCCCGAAGGGTCAAAAACAAGTTTCAGGACAAGATATGGAAAATCAAAATCAAATTCAAAAAAATCAGAACAAGAAAAATAAATTTTTTCGTCGTGGCGATGGCGGTAATATATTTTTGATAATATTTGTCGCATTATTTATTGCGATGATTGCGCGTACATTTACCGGCGGCGTTGCACCAAAGTTCTTGCCGGATGGCACCCCTGCGCCCCAGCCAATAGAATTAACTTTTTCGGATGTTTTGCGTCGTGCGTCTGAAATCAAGACGATGGATGTGCGTGGCAATGATGCGTCCGGCGTGTTACAAGATGGTACCCCGTACACGGCAACAATTACATACGATCCCGAATTATTAAGCCAGATTGCCGAAAACGGCGCAACAATTTCGATTGATACGTCTAAGACGTGGGTTGATTATTTGGGAACGTGGGTTCCAATCTTGATGGGGCTGTTTTTCATTTGGTGGATATTTCGTGGATTCAAGGGCGGTGCCGCCGGCCTGGGGCGCAGTTTGGCCCAACAAAATCCAACAAAAATTACAACCGGAAAAACCAAGACAACATTCAAGGATGTTGCCGGCATAGATTCTGAAAAACAAGAGTTGATGGAAATTGTAGATTTCTTAAAAGATGGTAAAAAGTTTCGCGATGTTGGGGCGCGCGTGCCACGTGGAATATTGTTGTCGGGCGAACCGGGAACGGGAAAAACATTGCTTGCGCGTGCCATCGCAGGCGAGGCAAACGTTCCATTCTTTGCCGCATCAGGCAGTGATTTTTCTGGCATAATCGTTGGTCTTGGTGTTGCCAAAATCAAAGAAATTTTTGAAATGGCAAAGCGTAATGCACCGTGTATATTGTTTATCGATGAAATTGATGCAATTGGTCAGCGTCGCAGCACCAGTTCATATAATGACCAAGACCGTGAACAAACGTTAAACCAGTTATTAATAGAAATGGATGGTTTTGCAAACGATACGGGAATCATAGTTATTGGTGCAACAAACCGCGCAGATATGTTGGATCCGGCATTGTTGCGTCCGGGGCGTTTTGATCGCCAGGTTTACATAGAATTGCCCGATTTATCTGGGCGACGTGAAATATTAGATTTATACGCCAAAAAGGTGCACATTGGTTCTGATGTAAATCTCCAGGATTTGGCGCGTGGTACCACAGGTTTTTCCGGTGCGGATTTAGAAAATTTATTGAACGAGGCGGCTTTACACGCCGTGCGTAATGGGCGCAAAGAAATATCGTCCGTGGATGTAGAAGAGGCCCGAGATAAAATTATTATGGGCCCGCGCAAGGTTCGCAAAATGCGTCCCGAAGATATAAAACTTACCGCTTATCACGAGGCCGGCCACGCATTTGTCAGCATTATGTACGCCGACATTACCGACCCAATACACAAGGCAACAATTATACCGCGTGGTCGTGCACTGGGGATGGTCCAACATTTACCCATAGATGACAAGGTTTCTATGACCATTGCCGAGGTTCGCGCCAATCTGGCCATTGCATTGGCCGGGCGCAGTGCCGAAGAAGTTTTCTTTGGGCCCGACAAAATTACCACCGGTGCCGAGAGTGATATTGCAATGGCAACGCGTCTGGCACGATATTCGATAACCACGGCGGGTCTGTCGGATAAACTTGGTTTGGCCGCCATTAACCAGGTAAATGTGTTTGGCACGCGCAGCGCATTGGAAAATGCGTCTGAAAAAACGGCCGAACTTGTTGATGCCGAGGTTCGTGCCTGGTTGGACGCCGCGCACGCGGATGCAACAAAATTGTTGTCCAAAAACAAAGACACAGTTCGCAAATTGGCCGAAGAATTATTGGCGCGTGAAACCTTAACGGGCGATGAAATTAAGCAAATCGTCCTGGGGCATAATGCGACCAAGAAAACAACCAAAAAAGAACCCAAGAAAAAGATAAAAAAAGATGCCACAAAATAATGATGTGCCCAATTTCGAAGTACTGCATATGCCGCCACAAAACACAAATTCTGTGTTGGTAACGCGTGGCGGCGATGCGGTAATTTTTGACGCGTGGGGTAACGCCATTGATTGGGAAAAATTATTGGAATCGCGTGGGCTGCGTTTGCGTGCAATATATTCAACGCACGGACACGGTGATCATATTTCGGCCGCACCGATTTTGGCGGAAAAATATAATGTTCCTTGGTTTTTAAACAGCGAAGATAATGATTTAATTTCTTGGTCTAATAATTTACTAAACTATTTCGGGTTGCCGCAAATTGAAAATAATTCCAGACGCCCAACGGATCTTGATGCCGGCACGGTTAATATATTGCCGGGGCTGGAAATGGATGTTATTGAATCGCCCGGACATACACCCGGTGGACTTATGTATTATTTTCCACATTGGGGCATCTTAATTACGGGCGATACATTATTTCGGGACAGTTTTGGCCGATACGATTTGCCGGGTGGCGATGCGAATGCGTTGTGGCAATCGATTTCCAAGTTGTATGAAATGAATTTACCGGATGAAACATATGTTGTGCACGGTCACGGTGTGGATTCTACTATTGCGATATTAAAGCGCGAAAACCCGTATTTTAAATAATGTTATTTTTCAAATATTAATACGCGTTGTATGCCGGATAAATCGTGTTCCACGCGATTAAATTTCCATCCCGCATCTGTAAAGATTTTTTGCACCATTTTTGACATACCATCGCCAATTTCCAGATATATTTTTCCGCCACTGCGAATCCATTTGTGTGCGTTTTTTGCGATTGATTCATATGCCGCATATCCGTTGTTTTTTGCATACAGTGCCCGTTTTGGGTCGTGTCGTGCGCCCGTATTCACACGTAAATCACCACGTGCGATATATGGTGGATTTGAAACGATTACGTCAAATTTTTCTGTAAATGCCCGTGGATTATTAAAATTTCTGTGCATAACACGTACCACGTTGTCAAGATTCAGGTTGCGTATATTTCGGCGTGCCACCCGCAACGCGCCGCGTGATACATCCGCCGCCACACCCGACGTGCCGGGTATGTTTTTTACCAGCGCGGCAATTATACAGCCTGTGCCGGTCCCCAGGTCCAATATATACGGTTTTGCATCTTTACCACAGTCGGCAATTACGGCGGCAACCAATGTTTCTGTATCTGGGCGCGGATCCAAGGTATGCCGATTTGTATAAAATTTCAATCCATAAAACCATTTATGATGGATTATTTTCGCAACAGGCACCCCGTGCTTTAATGCACGTGCGATATACCAAACTTTTATTCGGGAAAATTTTTGCGTATTTTCAGTAATTACCCGGGCATCGTGTACGTTTCCCACCCGGGCCAAGATTTCAAACGCTTGATTTATTGTCATAAAGCAATTATAATCGCCGATATGAAAAAAGCAAAAGATATTATGAATATAAATAACTTGTCACGTGTTGTGATTGGGGTGGCACTGGTATTGGTACTGGTTGTATTAATATTGTTATTTGTGCGACGTGACGGGGATGTCCCTGGCATAACCGCGGATGGCGTGCATACATCGGTCGTGGTTGTTGCGTCTGGCGATACATTATCAAAGTTATTGACGGACCAGGGGTTTACCAATGCCCAGGTTCTTGAAATTGCCAAGGTATTAAAGTCGGACGCCGACATAACCAGTTTGCGTGCCACCCGCGACAAATTGGAATTTGTTCGTCCTGATGCGGATTCGCCTGTATCCAAGGTTGTGATTATTCCGTCCCCCTGGCGTCGTGTAGAGATAACTTGTACACCCGACGGCGTGTGGCAGTGTAATACAATTGATATTCAACCGGACAAGCGTGCGGTTTATCGTGCGGGTGAAATTTTGGACGGTGACAGTTTTTATTTGGCGGGGGCGCGTGCGGGCATTCCGGATGGCATCCTGGCCGAGGTTTATGATTTATTGGCCTTTGAAATGGACTTTGAACGTGACGTGCGCGCGGGCCAGAAATTTTCTGTTTTATACGAAGAAAACTTTGCCGACGGCAAAAAGATTGATAATGGCCGTGTTCTTGCCATCCAGTTCGAGGCCTTACGTGGTAATGTAAAAATGTATCGTTTTAAAAAGTCGGACGGTAAAACGGGCTACTATGATGAAAATGGAAATGGGGCAATTAAATCATTAAAACGTACCCCAATTAATAATGCCAAGGTAACCAGCAGTTTTTCCAACCGGCGCAAGCATCCTGTTTTGGGTTACACGCGTGCGCACAAGGGTGTTGATTTCCGTGCGTCAACCGGCACACCGATACCGGCCGCCGGGGCGGGGCGTGTTGTTGCACGTGGGTATAACAACGGACACGGTAATTATATAAAATTGCGCCATAATTCGTCATACGAAACCTTGTACGCTCATATGTCACGCTTTGCCAAGGGGGTCGTTGTTGGTACCACGGTAAAGCAGGGTCAAACAATTGGTTATGTTGGTTCAACGGGATTGTCGACGGGACCGCATTTGCATTATGAAATAATCAAGGACGGCAAACACGTTAATCCGATGACGGTAAAATTACCGGCAATCAGTAATCTGGATGCGGCGGACAAAGAAAAATTCTTGGAATACCGTAAAACACTGGATGCGGGCATAGAACATTTAGCCCAACATCCGAATTGGTTCATCCAGTTATAAAAAGTATGCGCGGTCATAGTTAACATATGGACAAAAATCGTCGCTTGACTTGAATTATAAAATCACATAAAATATTGCATTGATAAGCAGTTTTTTATGCCGAATTTAAACGTCCGTTTTATCGGGCGTTTTTATTTTATAAAAAAATCCGATTTTCCGCACTTTTTGCTTTTATGTATATGCCGAAAAAAAACGGACGTTTGGATTCGGCCAAAAATCAGGGGAAAAATAATGGGTGTTTTAAAGACTTTGTTTTTGCTTGTAATCGCAATTACATTCTGCCAACCGGCGTCTGCCGTTACCAAATGCGTAAAATTAAATTCATCAACAACGTGTTCCGATTATTCGGGCGCATTCGGTCAATCAAATTGGTCCGCGACATGCGGTGGCATATCAATACAGGGTGTTACATTTTGTGGTTCGCAAAACGGCGGTTCAGTTGGTGCAACAACCGACGCCGTTACGACCAGTTCAACCAATAAATATTGTTGGTGTAAAATGGTATCACCTGCGGTGTCGCGCTGGGTTTTCGCCGGCGCGGATGATCATTGCGCGTACCGTTGCGCGGACGCCTGTGCGGGCTTCGCTCCGGCCACTGAGACTTTCCGGTCTGCGTTGTTCTCGGGTCTCGGCGATTGATATATACGTAAATGCGTATGCGAATGCATACGCCGGTAACAGGTGGGGGTATGGGGGCGGATTCTCCGCCCCCGTGGAAAACAGATATGATAAAGGGGATTTATATAAAATAACGTAAGTTTTTTACATCAGGTTCCCAGCCACAACTGGGAACAGGTTGCATCGCCGTATGCAGTCGTCGCACGTCTTTCTCTGCGGTGTCGCGCTGGGTTTTCAACAACGCGAACACGTCGGCCGGTTCTTGCGCGAACAACGTTCAGAACAATGCGTCTTTCCGGTCCGCGTTGTTCTCGGGTCTCGGCTCCTTTGACAGGAATATACAGTTTGGCCAACCTGCGGGACGGGTGCAACAGCACCTTTCAGATGATATTCATCTGTTTTGCCTGTTATCCAAGGCGGGGTGGTGCGACCTTTTTGGACGCGTAAAACGCGGCCTTAAAAATACAATGCGCAGGGGACGTCTGGGTTAGTAGTCGTATATGATATGAATATTATGTCTGTTGTGACAGAACGCCCGGGGCGTCCAATGGAATATCGGGGGGAATATGACATTGGATGAAATAAATAACCTGAATGGCAATATGTGCCCGAGATTTTCAACGTTTGCTAGGGATAAATTGCCAATGCCCGGCAAGAAAAAACGCCTTGACGAGATATTAAACCGCGAAATCATCGTGACTGATTTCAGAATTACTAAATCTAAAAAACGTGATGGAACAGATTGTCTGCGATTGCAATTTATTATTGATGGTAATGTCTGTGTTGCTTTTACTGGCAGTGCTGTTTTATCAGACCAAATTCAATCGGCCAAAGATAACATACCTTTTCGTGGAACAATTGTAAAAATAGACCGATATTACTCTTTCTCTTAACACAACAACAGGGGGTTAAATTATGAAATATTTTTATGTTTATCTGCTTTTATTAATACCATCAACTGTATATGCCGCCGAACCATCAACATCGTGCCCATCGGGTTATGTCGCAATAGAAGAAGAATATATGGATATTGCGGATGGTTCGTGCCCATCTGGATATACATCCGCCGGTACGGCGGACAGTTGTCTGATTTCGTCACCCGCCGGTTCATGCATAATGTACGCACCGGCAAATACAGAATACAGTGATGATGTCGGTGCGTATAAATTTATCGTTGATTGCCCGATGGAATAAATGTTCGAACCCGTTTGAATGGGCATTTTTGTCGTGCAAATTTTATAAGTTCTATTTTGTTTGGTAAAATTCTTGTACTATACGGATGTGAATATGCTAAAAACGTGTGGAACTGCGGGTTTATTTCGGTGCACCCAGAAGTTTTCCCTTGGTGTCGGCTACGGGTGTCCTAGATAGATATTCGAACGGCGCTTGTGCTTGTTCTTATATATTCGGATTCCCCTGCACGGCACGGTGTGTCGGCTGCGGCGTGGCCACAAGCGTGCCGATTTGCCGACACCGTCGTTTGGCAAATTTGCTTGTTGCCGCCCCCTTGGGTTCGGGTTCAAATTCTCTGGGATTGCACAAAAATTAAACCGCCGTTTCCGGCGGTTAAATTTCTGGCGCGCCCAGAAGGATTCGAACCCTCAACCTTCTGATCCGTAGTCAGATGCTCTATCCAATTGAGCCATGGGCGCAACGTTCGTATATTTTATATTATTTTATCCAGATTGCAAGAAAAATATCTCTTTTTTATCTGCCGTTATTATTATCGTGGCCGATCCCGTGATACAGCATATTAAAATGTTGGCGACACACAGATTTATAATTACTGTCCCCAACGGCAATCTGTGCGCCCGCCCGCACCACATTACCCGCCGCGTCATATCGCAAATGATGCGTCGCCAGGCGCATACAACCCGGTATCTGGCACGTAGATTCCATACGATGTAATTTTGCGCCAACCTCTATTAATCTGCGCGAGGCGGGAAATATGTGTTCGTTGCTGTCCACCATCAGGCCGTAACACATAATTATAATCGGTTTGCTGTCGGCAATGTGAACCAGTCTGTCCACGTCGTCCGGGGTAAAGAACTGGATTTCATCAATTAAAACCATTTTAGTGTTTGGGGCCGGTGACCAATTGCGCAAAGATTCCAATACGATCGCGTCCGCTGATATTCCAATTCTGGAATTGACTTTGTTGTCGCTGAAACGATTATCGATTTTGGGCTTTATAATTTCGGTTTTATTGCCATTTTTATTTTGGTTATATGCGTTTATAACCAGTTGCGCAGACTTGGAACACCCCATAGTTCCATAATGAAAATGTAAATTTGCCATTTCTTTATAACCCCACTTATGATGCCATAGATTCCAAACGCTCGATCCGTTTTTCCACGGGCGGATGCGTGGCCATCAGTGAACTGATAAATTCACGTGGGCCGCCTGGGTATGCAATACATACGGCGGACATAGATTTAACCTTGTCCAGGCATTCCACACGTGAATCGGTCGTAATTTTTCGCAGTGCATTTGCCAATGCCATTGGGTTATGTGTAATTTGTGCGCCTGTTGCATCGGCGGCATATTCGCGATTGCGTGACACGGCCATACGTAACAGCGGTGTAATAATCCAGTTAAATACCATAAAGGCCAACCATACCATCAGTAATACCGCCGCGCCGCTGTTTTTATTATCGTTATCACCGCCAGACCCCACAATTGCCATACGTAAAATCATATCAGCCGCGAACACAGTAACACCAACGCCGGTTATCAACATCATATCCAAGCGTATATCGCGATTCCCGATATGTGCCATTTCGTGTGCGATTACCCCCTCTAATTCCAGGCGGTCCAGTTTTTTTATAATTCCGCGGGTCAGTGCAACGGTCGCATCGCGTGGACTGCGTCCGGTGGCAAAGGCGTTCATAGAATCGTCATCTATGATATACACGCGCGGCCGCGGCAGTCCCGCCGCAATTGCCACATTTTCAACGGCGCGAAAAACCTCTCGATTTTGTGGGTCGGTATCCAAGATTTCGTGTGCGTGTGCCGAACTAAGCATCATTGCATCGCCAAATGCCCACGATATAACCAGCCATACCACGCACGCAATAAATGTTGGTATTGCGACACGAACCGTGGTTTCCAGTGCTTGGTCTGCGGGAACAACAATCCAAGTAAATAAAAATATCAGCGCGATAAATATCAGTGGAAACAATATCACCAGCATAATTGTTTTCAAATTATTGATGCGAATATGATCATATACAGTTTTGACTTTGTTCATAGCAAATGGTTCCTGTTAAATTTTTAGTATTCGCCACATATTATAAACAAAAAACGGGGCGCGTCATTATGAAAAATATATTTCGAATATTTATATTTCTGTTTTGTTTTGATGCGGTTGCGTCACCTGGGGCGTTGAACAATATTTTTTCTGGGATGCCGTCATATCTGATGGATACAGCCCGTGCCTGGGCCGGTGTTTATTCTGATTTTGGTCCCGGTGCAGAAATATCGTCATATCTGGACGGCACGCGTTCGGATAATATTGCCCAGTATTTGGATGCAATATCATTATTGGGATTTAACAATACGTCGATGGCGATATTTGATGTTACAACACATCTTAATCGGGTATATGACGTAATAGATGCGCCATTGGTTGCGCGCCGTGGGGATTGCACCCCAAACCTGGGGCGGTGTGAATATGGACGTCGCACATTGGTTATTGATGGCCACGTATTTGGAACCTTTTCTGAATCCAGTGCGGGAAATAATGGTGACTTTAAAACAAATAATACAGGTTTTGTTGTAAATGCCAAAAGTTACTTTGCAGACGGATGGTTGTTTGGTGTGGAATACACGCGTACTATGACGGACACGCACGATACGCGAATTTATTCTGATGCAATTGGTAACAGTGTAATGATGTTTACGCAATACCTGGGGCGACACGGAATATTTTGGAATTTGGGGATAAATGCGGGCCATACCAGTTGGAATACAGACAAAATGATTGTGGGAATTGCGGACCCGGGAACGTATGATACCGACTTTTATTCTGCCCAGACTAATTTTGGTATTCGAATGCAGCGCGGACGGGTATCTTTAACACCTGGATTCGCGGCCAGGTATGTACGAATGGGGGCCGACAAGTATATTGATTCAGCCACCCAGGAATTTGATGATTGGTGGTATAATGCGATGACAGCAATGGCATCGTTGGATATGGGGTTTGATTTTATCGGCAGTGATTTTGTGTTACGCCCAAGATTACGTATTGGTGGTGGCTATGACGTGATAAGTAATGGCACAGATAAAATAAATGTTCGATTGCCCGGCAATCAATCATATGACATACCAATTGATATACCGCATCGTACGATGTTGGTGGCGGGACTGGGGCTGGATTTTTTTAACCAGTACTTTACCGCGGGGCTTGGGTATAATTTTGATATGCGTTCGGATTTTGTATCGCATACGATTATGGCAAAAATAAAGTTAGCGTTTTAAAAATTTAAAGTAATCTGGTATAATAAAATGATTATGAAATATACCAGATTGTATATATTTTTTTCTGTGTTAATGTGTGGTGTTGCACACGGTGCGGGCTTGTTGCAACCTGCGTCTTTTCCCAAGACCGCCGATGATTTAACATTTGTTCAAAATATAAATCTGCAAAGTGCGGGGTACGAACCCTGGGAATCCGAATATGACGCGACGGGGCGTTGTATATCTGGGTGTGCATATAACGGCATAACGATCCAGCGGGAATTACAAAATCTGGAAAACAATACATATAATGCCCGGCGTGCGTTGTCAAATTATATATCACATACGTCGTCAAACGCCGCTGTATCGCCAGGCGTCCCGACCAAGCCCGCCACCCCGCAACAAATAATTGTTCAAAATACGCCACGGTGTACCCCGTATCATCCTGAAATTCCCGCGGCCCAGTCGATACCCCTGGGGGTGCCATTAACGGGTAATCCACGCATAACGTCGCCATATGGCGAAAGAATTCATCCGATAACAGGTAACCGTTCTGTGCACAAAGGTGTTGATTTTTCTGCGCCCATTGGCACAAGTGTATTTTCGCCCGCCGCGGGAACAATTGGTTCGGTATGGCGCGATTCCACCTGTGGCAACGGATTAAAGATTTCACACACGGGTGGGTACGAAACGGTATATTGTCATTTGAACAAAGTAACAGTAAAGCAGGGCGATGTCATCGGGGCCGGATGCGTTGTGGCCGAAACGGGTAACACGGGTCGAACAACGGGGCCGCATTTACATTACGGAATTAAATACAATGGTGAATATATAAATCCAACCGATTGGTTGGTTGCCCCCTAGGTCTTGTGTGCATCGCGTATGCGTCGAAATCTTACATCAAAACTGCCGTTATTTATGGGGGTCGATGATATTATATATGGTGCAAGAATACTTTCCGTTGCCCATTGTGGAAATTTTTGATGTAATATACCGCTGGCGCCGGTTATGATGGTTGCGCGTCGTACACCAGATGTGGCCAAACGCATAATTTCGTCCCAGGCCTGATCTTCGGTTTTATGATGCAGGTCCAATATAAAGCGTTCGGGTACCGGTGCGGGCGCATCGGGTATACGTTGCGACAGTTTTAATTCGGCACGCACACATCGACGGATTGCATAATCATCTGGATGAAAATCTTTGTCTTTCATTTGTTCAATATCGTTATCACTAAGTTGTTTCATAATAAAAATATTATAAAAATAAATTTTATAAATTTTTATAAAAAAATAAGCATTACATTAATGTGCCATTGTGCGTTAATATACTTATGTCAATGGGCGTTCCATTGATGGGGTGTGAAGACCTCTGCCTTAGCGTCGGAAAATAAGAAAACGTGCGGCGCGTGTAAATGCGCCGGTTTTAATATTCCGACGATAAATAAACTCCTGACCAACAATGTATTTGGTGGTTTTCTTATTCAGAAAAAACAGGAGTTTGAAAATGAAATTAAAAATTTTGATTGCGGGCGTTGCGGTATTCTGTGTTATCGTTGCGCCGGCTGCGGCGGTTGTAAAGTGTGTAAAATTGACACAAAGTTCAACCTGTACATCAACAACTGCTAACAATTCTGGTCCAGAATGGACCGCAACCTGTGGTGGAACACCAATCAAAGGCATCGGTATTTGCAGCGATAAAAAAGGAAGTTCTGTCGGCTCAAAATCATCCAGTCTGACCATAGATTACTATACAGACTAAAATAAGTATTGTTGGTGTAAAATTATCAGTCCCGCCGTATCATCACAATGGACATACGATGATTATAATTACACTTCGGGGGCTGATTGTGCGCGTGATTGTGCCTATGGCTGTGCCGCAGACATAGAAATAAATGCTGCGCTTCGTTCTTCGTTATTATATGGTTTTTCTGATTAAAAACGGGTAATTAAAAATGAAAAAAATAATATTATTTTTGGCAATTGTGCCGTGTGCATCATTTGCGGCCGCGCCGTCAACATCGTGTCCATCGGGCACAATGGCCATAAACAAACAATATATGATAATTGGTAATACATCGTGTCCGTCGGGGTATTCATATGTTGGGGCGGCATATACGTGCCTTTTGACATATCGCGGCAGTTCGTGTCTGATGTATGCGCCGGTAAACACGGAATACACAGATGCCGCCGGCACATACGAATATACCGCCGCCTGTCCATTGGAATAATCCCCGGCATTCCGTGCCGTACGGCCAACAAACTTTGTTCGACACCGCGTAATAAAAAACGGGGCGATGCCCCGTTTTTTACTCTGCCAATGTACCAACAGACATTGTTATACGGCGAATACCGCTGCTGATAGATTTTTCTTTGTTCACACGTGCGTGCATAATTTCGCCCGTATGATACACGTGTGTTCCACCACACAGTTCGCACGAAATGTCACCTGCGGTAATAACTTTGACTACGTCACCATATTTTTCGCCAAACAAAGCCATTGCGCCACGTTTTTTTGCGTCATCAATGGACATTTCTTCGTGTGCAACCGGCATATCTGCCGCAATCCATTTATTAACCAGATCTTCAACAGCCTGTTTTTCATCCGCCGTCATTGCGCGTCCAAACGAGAAATCAAATCGAACGGAATCGGGCGAAACCTTGGAACCGCGCTGTTCTACATCTTCGTTTAATACGTGGCGCAGTGCGGCCTGTAATAAATGTGTTGCGGTGTGTGCGCGTGCGGTTTGTTGGCGTGTGGCCATATTAATTTTTGTTTTAATCTTATCGCCGACGGATAAATCTGCGGTCAAAGTGCCTTTGTGTATAACAACATTGTCAACACGCGCGGCCTCGGTTACGGTCATAACGGCATTGCCGTTGGCGATTAATTCGCCGGCATCGCCCACTTGTCCGCCCTGGGTACCATAGAAGTTTGTTTTATCCAATGCGACCTCTATATTATCGCCGGCATTGGCGCTTTGTACAAATTCGCCATCGCGCAAAATTGCCAATACCGTTGATTCCAGATTTTCATCCGGCGCATATTTATAAGAATCGTCTGTTGCTGGCAATTGTGTTTGCGATTCCCACAATGTACGTGTGCCTTTGGTGTTGGCACGGCTGCGTTCTTTTTGCTCGGCCATTGCGCGTTCAAATTCTGCAACATCAACATCTATGTTTTTTTCGCGCAGAATCATTTGTGTTAAATCCAGCGGAAATCCATACGTATCAAATAACTTGAACGCCACAGTGCCGGGCAATATACCATTTTGTACCTTGGGGATTTCTGCATCTAATAATTTCATACCGTTTTGCAACATATCTGCAAAGGCGTTTTCTTCATTTTGAATAATTTCGACAACTCGTTTTTCTTCACGGGCCAGTTCCGGATATGCATCACCCATTTCGGCAATCAACACCGGGTACAGTTTTGATAATAATGCGCCACGATGCCCCAGCATTTGTCCGTGTCGCATTGCACGGCGCAGAATTCTGCGAATTACATAACCGCGATCGGTGTTGCTGGGGATAACGCCATCTGCGATGGCGAACCCAACCGCGCGCAGATGGTCGGCAATAACCTTGAACGAAGGTGTATTTATATCGGTTTTTTTTACGCCAACGATGTCTTCGGTTGCGCGAATAATATTGGAAAACAAATCTGTGTCATAGTTATCAACTTTGTTTTGTAACAGTGCCGCCCAGCGTTCCAGTCCGGCGCCCGTATCAACATTTTGTTTCGGCAGCGGGCTTAAATTTCCATTTGCATCACGATCATATTGCATAAATACGTCGTTCCAGATTTCGACCCAACGATCATCTTCGTTTTCAAATTCTTCACCGAAATCATAGAATATTTCTGTGCACGGTCCGCACGGTCCGGTATCACCCGCCGACCACCAGTTATCTTTGTCGCCCAGGCGGATTGCATCTTTACCGGCCACCTTGCGCCAGATTTCGGTTGATTCTTCATCGGTAACGTGTGTTGTCACACGCATACGCGCGGGATCCAACTTTAAAACCTGGGTCAACAGTTCCCAAGACATCTCGATTGCACCGGCCTTGAAATAGTCGCCAAACGACCAATTGCCTAGCATTTCAAAAAAAGTATGATGACGCCCGTCAAATCCAACCTCGTCCAAGTCATTGTGTTTGCCCCCGGCACGAATGCATTTTTGTACGTCTGCAACACGTGGGGCAAATGCGGGTTCGGTTCCCTGCAGAATTCCCTTCCACGGGACCATACCGGCAACTGTAAATAATAATGTTGGATCGTTCGGTATCAGTGACGCAGACGGTACAATTTTATGTCCGTGTGATTCAAAGAAATCCAAAAAGGTTTTACGAATATCATTATATTTCATTTTATGTTTCCCCATTATTTGTCGGTGCAATTCTATACGTATTACACCGTCGTTTCAATCAGATATTTTAATTTTTGTAAATCAAGTGTAAAATAAATATGAATCAGCCCCGTGGGGCGCGTGCCGTCAATGCGCCTTGTAATGCGTCATCGTATTTGGTCAACACGCGTTGATAGTGTTCTTCAACGTTTCTTGCGGGTCGTGCCAAACGTCCGTACTTTATGCGTGGCGTATCGATTTTGTTTTGGATATAGTTAATTTTATCCATATATATTGGCACTGCATTTGGATTTATATGTCGGGCCAGTGTATTTGTAAAATTCCACATCATTGCATCAACCGGCGGACAGAAATCAATCTTGTCATCAATTTTCTGAATTGCGTCATAAATATCCGGCATAATGCGTGCCATTTCATTAAATATCCGTGCCCGAATGGGTACGCCCGCCAATCCGATATGTGGCCGCACCAGTTCCACATTTTCGCCATCTATATCAATTTCTGATGGTCTTTCCATTGCACACAACAGGTCGCCGACCCGATGACGCAGCACAACAGAATTTTGTATAATTGCAAAATTATCATTTGCAACATCTGGAATTTCAATATCAGACAAAATATCGTCGTCATCACAAAAAATAATCCAGTCTGGATTAATCGCGCGTGCCGCATCAACGATTGTCATACGTGCGCGCAGTTCGCCAAGGTTTTCGTCTGTGTTTATAATCAGCAGTTCGCCGCAATACCCCAGGTGTCGTATTTGCCTGCGCGAAATCGTTGTCATCGGATTATCGTTATAAATAATCAGTGTGAATTTTTGTCGCAGTTTTCCCAATGCGGGCACAGAAATCCGCAACATTTCATTATGAAACGTCGTCAGACCAACAACCAAATTATTTTTTCTGCGCATCACAGTTAACAATTCTAAATAAAAGTTAATAAAATTGCAATCAGTTACTTAAATATGCTATAATATAAAACAAAGATTTTAGGGAATCAAATAAATGAAGCCGTTAATGTTATTTGCGATTGTTATTCTGGTGGCAATTGTGATTGTCGTGTCATTCGGATTGCAATTGGCGCCAAACGATCCAATTCAATTGGCGGCGGATTCTGCGGCGCACGCGCTTTATGTATGTCCCACGACCAGCGGTTTTTTCGATGCTTTTGCGGCGGCGTTGCAACCATTCTATAGATATTTAGTAATTGCATTTTTTGCGGTTGTAATGCTGCTGATGTTCAGTTGGGGTTGGGCACTGTATCAAAATTTGTTAAGCGATTCATTTAAACGTGACAGTTTCAAAAAACCGTGGCAGTTGACTAAGTTTATATTTTGGATTGTGGTCATTGTATTATTGCTTGTTATGACGCCAAACCATTTTCGTATGGTTACGATTGATGGCCAGACAACACCATATGTATTATGTGAATCTGACACGCCGGGGGCTTTGGCGGTTCGTTCTGATGCGGTTCACGCGGATTAAGTAAAAACTGTTTTTTGTCAATATTTATAAAATTTGGCAGAAATTAAATATACTCTTGACTTAAAGCCCCGAATTCTCTACGATTCGTACAAGCAGCACAGGCAATGTCCGTGGAATACAACAGGTTGCGATATTTAATATACGCAAACGGCCACAAACCCGGGACGGATTCCACTGACATTGCTTGGGGACTGCCGGACACCTTGTATAAATTTATATGAAAGGAGAAAACACAATGAACAAACAGCAATTGATAGAAGCAATCGCAAATGAAGTCGAAGTAACCAAGGCAACAGCGGCTGCGTGCCTGGATGCATTTATCAACACAGTTACAAAAGTTCTGAAAAAGAAGGGCGAAGTTCGTTTGGTTGGCTTTGGCACATTCACAACTGCTAAGCGCAAAGCAACAACTGGCCGTAATCCTCAGACCGGTGCTGCAATCAAAATTCCTGCATCGACCCAGCCTAAGTTCAAACCGGGCAAGGCCTTGAAAGATGCTTTGAACTAAAATCATTTGATTTTGTTTCAAATAAAAATCCCCCAATTAGGGGATTTTTTATGGTCGCCATTCCCCGTAACAACAAGTTTACCCCCAATCCTTGTCATTGCAAGGAAGGGCGCCCGGCAATCTTCTCTTGTCATTGCGAGCCACGTCAGTGGCGTGGCAATCCAGTAAATAAAAAAGCACTGCGGGCATCGCCCGCAGACATAATAAACCTGAATTGCTTCGTTTCACTCGCAATGACAATGTACTTATGCAGCCGTTGTTTCCTATAGTTGTACGACTTTTGTCTCCCCATTTGTCATTGCAAGGGAGGAGCACCCGGCAATCTTCTTTTGTCATTGCGAGCCACGTCAGTGGCGTGGCAATCCATAATACGGTATTTGCCACCGCAAATAAGTTTATAATAACTGGATCGCCACGGTCGTTACACTCCCTCGCGATGACAAGGGTTGGGGACACGGGCGCCACCAGTGCGTCACGTTACGGGATGACGGAATTATTCCAGTGGACAGGCCTGGTCAAATTCATATGTGCCGTATGTGTCTGTGTATTCTGTATATGCCGGTGCATACATAATGCACGCCCCAGACGGTGACGCCACCAAACAACTGTCCGCAGTGCCGACGGATGTGTATCCGGATGGGCACGAACCATCCGATATTATTAAATATTCTTCTTCTATTGTTGCATAGTCCGACGGGCACGATGTTGACGGTGCGGCGGCAAATGATGCACACGGCACAATCGCCATAATTAAAACCGATATTCGTTTCATATTCGCCACCCCAATTTAGTCAGACAGATTACTGAACATCGCGGACCGGAAAGACGCATTGTCCGCTGCGCGGTACGCACAGCTGTACGCGCAACGATAGCCACAATACGACGTCCCGAGGACGTTGTTGTACACCCAAGACGACACGGCCGGAGATACCATTTTGCACCAGCAATATTTGTCATCAGTACCGCCACTAATTTCCAAAGCCGTCGCTGTCTGGCCAATTGAACTGCCACTTGTGCTGGAACATTGACTTATGCCCCTTATTGCGATACTTGTTCCACTGGTGGTACAATTTGATGTCCAGTCAACAACATTATACCCAGGCTCAACAAACGAACACGTTGTTGATGATGACAGTTTTACGCATTTTGTGACGGCCGCGGCCGGTGGGATTGTGGCCGCACAAATCAGACCCGCGATTAATATTTTTGATTTCATTGTGAACACTCCTTGTGTTTGGGTAAAACAAAAACCACCAAATTTAAGGTGGTTGGAGGTTCATAGCTATATCAGGTATAGTGTGCTTATTCTATATATTCGCAGCCCTCCAACCCGAAACAGTTGGAGCATTTTTACATCTTGGTTTGATGCCTGAAAACGGGCTATGACACCCCATCAATGGAACACCCATTGACAACAGTTATTATAATCACAACAAAAATTCATTTGCAATATGAAAAATAAATCCTTTGATTTTAGTACGCGGTGCATATAAAATGTAAAACATAAATAAACAAGGAGTTGTCTATGTGGGTTACAATTGCGGTCATTGCCGTTGTTTTGTTGTATTTCATTTTGGTATATAACGGTCTGGTTTCACGGCGAAACCAAGTACGCGAGGCGTGGTCCACCATCGACACGCAGTTAAAACGTCGGTATGATTTGATTCCGAATCTTATTGAAACGGTGCGTGGCGCGGCCAAGCACGAGCGTGAAACACTGGAATCCGTAACCCGTGCGCGTGATGCGGCAATGGCCGCAAACGGCGCAGATCGTGCGGATGCAGAAAATAAATTAACAGAAACATTAAAAAATTTATTTGCGATTTCTGAAAATTATCCAACTTTGCGTGCGAATGAAAATTTCTTGGAACTCCAGCGCGAATTGACGGACACAGAAACAAAAATCCAGGCCGCGCGCCAGTTTTATAATAATGTTGTAATGGGACTTAACACGCAAATAGAACAATTTCCATCAAACCTGGTTGCGCGTATGTTTAATATAACACCCGAAAAAATGTTTGAAATGGATGCCGCGGAAAAGGCCGCACCCCGGGTTAAATTTTAATAAAATCCCCATTGTTATGGGGATTTTTTATTTGACCTTGTGCCATATTTTATGTATTATATATTACGAAATAAATGCCGAAAACAAACCACCGGTTTATGGTGGCTTTTTTTGTGTTTTAAAAATCCCTGTTTTCTGGGGCTTTTTGTTTTTTTATTGTGCCGAATACAAACGGTGGTTTTGCACAGATTTTGACTAAGGGGGAATGTGTAAAATGAACCGTTCTTGTATAAGATTTTTTGGATATATTTTTGCCGGGATTACGTCGCTGATGGGGCGTATTAATAATGCCACTGCGGGACAAATAGGTAATACTTACTATGAAACAATTGTAAACCAAGTCCAGGCATATGGTTCAAGGTGTCGCAGCATAATTCAAGAATTATGCCCCGGCGCATACTGCAACGATTTTTCTGTTGATGGTTATGAATGTCGCGGTGATGGTTCGGGAATAATTTGTAACTCGCAATGGGTTTTTGCATATCGCAATGCCGATTATACAGATGATATGGGGGTATATGCTTCTGATTCAAACAGTGACGGATGTCATTATACGGAATATGGAATGTGGAACAATTTTTCGCATTATGAATTTGATTCGTGTGTATTCGGTTCATATATTACAACGTCATCTATCCCGTCAAGAATTTATAATCTTTCCCAGATGGAACAATATTGCGCCCCGTGTTCGGGCCTTGATTATCGTGATGGTCAATTTATTACATATGACCCCAGTGGCGCGTTAAGCAGCAACTTTTTTTCTTGGTATTCACTGAATACCAGTAATCCAAATTCCCAGGTTGGAATAACAACCTGTCGCGCAGACCAAAATTATAGCGCCGGGGAACTTGAATTTTCGGATTCGTCGGGGCACGGAACAATTACAATTCCTATAAGTTGCACATATGTTGAATAGGGTTTATTTATGTCGTGCAAAATAAATGTTCTGGAAATTGATGCGCGTGATACAAATATGCAAAGTGGTATTGCGCGCTATATGGATGTTCTGGATGAATGTATGCCGGCATACGTTAATACATATCGCGTAATTTTTTATCGTGATGCAAACACCCAAGATGTGCAAATAAAATTTTCTGGTAAAGAATTATCGATACGTCATCCATTAAATTTTCCACATCATACTTTGTTCGAACCCGTATTTGCAATGCTGGCCCCGATGCTGGGAAATATGCAAAACATTATTGTAAAGTGCAATTGTTTGGGGCTCGAGTCATTTGTATACCTTGTTCGTAATCGTATTTGTTGCAAGACCATTGGAATTGTACACTGTATGCCGCCAATGCCAACCGTGTCGAATAATATCAGAACAAAAAATCCATTTTTCAATATGGATTATATAATTTTGGTTGCACCAAATGGGGCGCAATGGCTTAAATACGTTAACAATACACGGCCGTCCAGGATAATTGCCAATGGCATTCCAAAACCGATAATTTCGAACGCCAACCCCCAGGATGGTGTTTTCAGATTTATATTTGCAAACGGATTGTCTGTGAACAAGGGTTTGGCAAAAATCATTCCTGCAATACGTCGGGTTGCCCAAAAACATAAACTGGAAGTAATGGTATTGGGTGGTGGCGGTACAAAAGACCAGGTTTTCGATGTATCTGATTTACCAATAAAGTTTATGGGGTATATATCCGATAAACAAAAATTAGCAGATATTTATGCGAACTCTGATTGTGCATTGTTTGCATCCCGGTCCGAGGCCTGTTCTTTTGCCGGTATCGAGGCATTGGCATATAATCTGCCAATTATATCGGGACGTGCCACGGGATTAACCGAAATGTTTGATGGCGTTGCCAAGTTAATAGATTTCTTGCCGAATGGCGAAATTAATGTTGAACAATACGCCGATGCGATGATGGCGGTTATTGAAAATTCGCGTTTACGTAAAAAGATGGCGGTTTTATCATATTCGCGATATGTTTCGCGATATACCGCCGGGCGAATGATTCAAAAAACATTAAAATTGTACAAACAGGTTCTTGGTATATAATTTTACTTGATTTTCTGCAAAAAACAATATAAACTGAAGCCCGCTGGATAACCAGAACTGAATAAGCAATATGTATTTTGGTCATATTGTCGATAAGGATTCTGTGAAATGTCTGGCACCAAAAAAACCAAAAACAAAAGGATATTAATTATGGCAAGAGCAGGCGCAAAACGCAGCACAAGAAAGTTAAAAATCGGCCGCAGTTTGGGCGTAAACCTGTGGGGTCAGGCAAAGTCCCCATTTAATAAACGTAAATATAAACCGGGCCAGCACGGTCCAACATCCCGTGGTGGTAATTCGTCTGATTACGCAAAACAGATGCGCGCAAAGCAGACGTTAAAGGGATATTACGGCAATGTCGGCGAAAAGAAATTCCGTGCATATTATCTCGAGGCATCTAATATGCGTGGCGACACACCGGATAATTTGATTGGCTTGCTGGAACGTCGTTTAGATGCGGTTGTTTATCGTGCAAAATTGGCGCCGACGGTTTTTTCGGCCCGTCAATTGGTCAGCCACGGTCACATCTTTGTTAACGGTAAACGCGTTAAAATCGCATCTTACCAGGTAAAGCCGGGCGATGTCATCACGGTCAGTGAAAAGGCAAAGCAAATGCCGTTGGTTGTATTGGCTTTGGAATCTGCCGAACGTCAATGGCCGGACTATATCAATGTGGACAGCGCGAACTTTACCGCGACATTTACGCGCGTACCTTTGTTCGAAGATGTTCCATATCCTGTCCAGATGTTTCCGGAATTGGTCGTCGAATTCTATTCTCGTTAATAATAAACGTGAAAGATTTAATCCCACCGATTCCGGTGGGATTTCTTTTTACTGGTAAAACCCAAACAAACGTTTTATCATACAACGCAAAGGATTTTTACAATGTCACAATCAAATGATATTATTTTAACCGGTGTTCGTCCGACGGGGCCACTGCATATTGGCCATATGGTTGGCGCACTGATACCTAATATTGAAATCCAGAACGCGGGCGGATACAAAAAAATGTATGCGATGATTGCAGATGCCCAGGGGTTAACCGATAACTTTGATAATCCCGAACGTGTGCGTGAAAATGTTATGGAAATTGCACTGGATATGTTGGCAACGGGATACAATCCGGAAAAGACAACAATGTTTATTCAGTCCGAAGTATCGGAATTAACCGAATTAACTTTTTATTATATGAATTTGGTAACGGTTGCACGGCTGCAGCGTAACCCGACGGTAAAGACCGAAATTGCCCAAAAAGAAAAATTTAGCGGTGGTGTTCCGGTTGGATTCTTTACATATCCAATATCGCAAACGGCGGATATAACGGCGTTTGATGCGAACGTTGTGCCCGTGGGTGATGACCAGTTACCTATGCTTGAACAGGCGGCTGAAATTGTGCATAAATTTAATAGCATTTATGGTGAAACATTAACAATGCCACGTGCGGTTGTGCCCAAGACGAAATCGGCCGCACGGCTGCCGGGGATTGATGGTAACGCGAAAATGAGCAAATCATTGAATAACGGAATTTATCTGAAAGATTCCGCCGATGAAATTGCGGCTAAGGTTATGTCTATGTACACCGATCCAAATCATTTACGCATAGAAGATGCCGGCAACACAACAGAAAACCCGGTATTTATATATTTATCTGTTTTCGCAAAGCCGGAACATTTCACGGCATTTTTACCAGAGTACAAGGATTACGCAGAATTGGCGGCACATTATGAACGTGGCGGCCTGGGCGATGTCAAGGTTAAAAAGTTTTTAAATTCGGTTATGCAGGAAACGTTACGGCCAATTCGTGAACGTCGCGAAGCATTGGCGCGTGATACTGCATCCGTTATGGAAATATTGCGTCGTGGCACGGTTGATGCGCGTAATGCCGCGGACGAAACGGTAAAACGTGTAAAGCGCGCAATGAAATTAAATTATTTTGATTAATATATTAACGGGAAAGGAGAGCAAAAATGAAAAACGCATTAATTTGGACGGGCAGTGTAATTGGTGCCGGTGCCGTATTGGCGTTATTGTTTGGTTGGCTGGAAAGACCGGATACGCCGCGCATAATATCTGTTAATGGCGAATGTTTGACATCCGCGCCCAAGGACAGAACGGCAATAACATTACGCGTAACCACACTGGATAAATCAGCCGCCACGTCTATGAAGATGGCAACGGCCAAAATTAACGAAATCACAAATTATTTGAAAACCCAAGATGTCCAGATGCAGACCACAGAATTTAATTCGTATGAACGGTCTGAATGGAATCGTGAACTGGAAAAGTCTGTTGTATTGGGTACGGAAACAACCATAGCAATAGAGGTTTCAGCCACCAATATTGAAACGATTGAAAAGATATTAACGCAATTCGCCGGGCAAGAAGATGTGTATTCTGAAAATCTGCGTATGTACACCAGTGCCGAGGCAATGAAACCAATTCTGGAAGATTGCCTTGGGGCGGCGGTTGAAAATGCGCGCGAACGTGCAAATGCACTGGCGGCGGGCGATGGCCGTACCGCCGGCAAGATGTTAAGTGCATCGTACAGTTTGGGCGGTTCGTCATCGGTTCAACCACGTGCGTCGAATTTCTTGACCGCGTCTGCCAAAATGGCCGTTGCCGATGCCGAGGCTTTTTCCGCCGCCGGCAGCATTGTTGCCAAGGATACCGAGGTTTCTGTTACTGTATCCGCAACATTTGAAATTAAATAGTTATGATGAACGAGTACGTTGTCGACTTTGTTAATTATTTGACACAGACGAAAAATTATTCTGTGCATACGGCAACGTCGTATGAAATGGACATCTGCGACTTTATAAAGTTTTATAATAATTATATTGGCGCAGATGTTTCGTTATCGGACCTTGCGCGTGCCGATACAATTTGTTTTCGTGCGTGGTTGGCGGATCGGTCGCGTCGAAATTTGGCGCATAAGTCAACCGCGCGTGCATTATCGTCTTTACGCGGATTTTATAAATTCTTGGCCAAGCGTTACGGTGTGCAAAATAATGCAATTGGTTTAATTTCTTCGCCCAAGGTTCCGCGTAAATTATCCAAGGCCATCGATGTTGCCGATGTTAAACAGATGCACGATGCCATTCGTGAAATTGACGAACGTGAACCGTGGATTGCCGCGCGTGATTGGGCGTTGGTTTTATTGATGTTTGGATGCGGCCTGCGCATATCCGAGGCATTATCTTTAAAAAATACAGATGTTCGCGGACGTCCCGATTCTTTGCGTATTTTGGGCAAAGGCGCCAAGGAACGAATTGTTCCCGTATTGCCGGCCGTATTGGATGCGATTGAAAAATATATTGCTGTGCGTCCATTTGGCAATGCGCCCGAAGACAAGTTGTTTCGCAGTATCCGTGGTTTGCCTATGTCGCCGCGTATGGCCGAAAAAGTTATCGAAAAATTGCGCCATTATTTACAGTTGCCCGATTATGTAACCCCGCACGCGTTGCGTCATACTTTTGCGACGGCTTTGTTGGCGGGTGGGGCGGATTTACGTAGCCTCCAGGAATTATTGGGGCATTCGTCTATATCCACGACCCAATTATATACGCGTGTAAATATGTCAGAAATAATGAATGTTTACGAACACGCCCACCCATTGGCCGATTCCGATGAATAAGGGCGGGTGTCCATATTGAATACCGTGGTAATGCAAAGATAATGCATCATAGTTTTTTATTTTTTACCGGATTCAAAATCAGCCGGTTTTTTATCCAGTTTCTTTGTCCATTCGTTATCCGGGAAATTTAATCGCAACATTTCTGCATATCCATATGCCTGTTCTGGCAGGCCAATCGCGGTATAGCATTCGGTCAGCCGATATAAAGCCTCGGGCGTCATAACGGTTTCTTGGGCCGTCTGAACGACGGATTGCAGACGTGAAATTGCACTGGGCCAATTTTTGCGCGCCATATCCGCGCGTGCGGAATACATTGCCTTGCCTGCGACATAATTTTTCAAGATGTTTATTTTGTTTTCTGCATTTTTTGCATACTGGGACTTTGGAAAACGGTCAACCAGTTGTTGGAACTGTTGCAGTGCATATGCCGACATTCCGGGCTCGCGACGAACATCGCTGACCTGGCGATAATAGCACATTCCGCGCAGATACAGCATATACGGCACATCACGGTGTCCCGGATGAAAACGCATAAAACGATCAACGGTCATAATTGCACCGGCAAAGTCATCATCCAAATATTGTGAATATGCCGCCATAACCAATGCATCTGCGGCCCACGCACTGGACGGGTATTGATTTTCCGCCTGTAAAAATTCTGTGGCGGCGGATTCATAATCTTCGTCATAAAATTCTTCATATGCAGATTTATATATTTCCGCCAAACTGCGTTCAATCGTTATATCATTATCGGTTCCGGCGCACGCCCCCAATACGGTCGTTACCCCCAGTAAAGCAAATATTTTTTTTATGTGCATATTCCTGCCTTGATTTTATTTCTTAATCAGCAGTATAATCGAAACTATGAAACTAGGCAAACATATTTTCGGGGTCAGTGTTATGACAGGAATCAGTCGTGTTTTTGGATTCCTGCGTGACTTGTTAATTGCGCACGTGTTTGGTGCGGGGCGCCTGTCGGATATATTTTTGGCGGCATTCAAATTGCCAAATTTGTTTCGTGATTTATTGGGCGAAGGCGCATTGTCATCAATTTTTATCCCTATGTACACAGATCGTAACAAGGATGAAAATTTTGCCAAGAATGTATTTTCGTGGTTAATGATGATATTGCTTGGCATTACGCTGCTGTTCGAAGTGTTTATGCCAATCGTTGTGTGGATATTGGCACCGGGTTTTGCCGACGATCCGGGCAAGATGCAGTTAACCGTAACAATATCGCGAATAATGTTTTGGTATGTCGTGTTTATATGTGCGTCTGCATTTTTGTCGGCAATATTAAACGCATTTTCACGTTTTTTGTTGGTGGCGTTTATGCCGGTGTTGTTGAACATAATGCTTATTGGTGCGTTATTAATGGCGGCGTGGTTTGCGCCAGAAACAGTTTTGTACATTATGGCGTTTACGGTGGTGCTGTCTGGGATTGTTCAGTTATGGATTTTATGGTCGCGCATCCGCCGACATCATTTTGGATTACGGCTGGTGCGGCCGCGATGGACGCCCGCGATACGCAGTATGTTTCGTCGTCTGGGGATAAGTATTATTGGTAACGGTTTTTATCAGATAACAATCATTGTTGGCACCTTGGTGGCCAGTTTCCAGAACGGTGCGGTATCGTGGCTGTATTATTCTGACCGAATGATCCAGTTACCATTTGCCTTGATTGGATTGGCGGTTGGAACGGTGTTAATATCATCGATTTCAAATGCGATGGCTGAAAAAAATATGCGCAGCGTTTATATCCAGCAAAATTCGTCTATGCGACAATCTATGATGTTGATAATTCCGTGTGTTGTTGGGTTGTTCGTTCTTGCGGAACCGATTATAAGATGTTTGTTTGAATACGGTGCGTGGACACCCGAATCAACGCACGCGGTCGCGATGGCAATGATGATCCAGGTTCTGGTTCTGCCGGCAATGATGATAAGCCAGATTTACAGTAAAACACTTTACGCATCCCAAGATGTTCGCACGCCGGTCAGAACCAGTATTATATCACTGGGGGTGGCGGCATTAATTTATATTTCTGCGTTTCACTTTATCGGATATTTGGCCATACCGGTCGGCATAGTGGCCAGTGGTTATTTAAAGAACTATTTATTGCATCGTGCGTGCTATCGTCGTGGTTTGATACATATTGAATCGCGTACGCGTCGCGCAATTGCGGCATTTACTGTACTGGCCGTCATAATGGGGTGCGGGCTGTGGTTTGTGCCTGTTCCGAATATTTGGATGTTGTTCGTTGCGATTGGTGGCTTTGCGGTAATTTATATGCCAATTGCATATTTGATTGACAGAAAAATATAGTCAAAATAAAGTTGAAAGCGGACTTTTTATATGATAAAATTTAATCATAAATGAATGTAAGGAGTCCCATAATGAAAAAAATAATATCTTTGGCTGTATTGGCGGCTATGTTTGCGGGGTGCACGGATCTTAGTACTACCACAGATACCAGTGGCGTAAACGGCTATGCGGCCGACGGTTTCGGTGAAGAAACATTAATCACAACGGATGAATCGTTAAATAATACATATTTGTTGGCGCCGGCCCCCAAATATTATGTGGGCAGTGCGTACAAGGTCGAAGATGTACAATACATCCCGGTTGAAGATTTAACATATAATCAAACCGGTATTGCGGGCATTATCCCGGCGGAATTAAACGGAACAAAAACCAGTAATGGCGAAGTATTTGATATGAACCAAATGGTCGCCACCAGCAAGACGTTACCATTACCAACAATTGCGCGTGTAACAAATCTGGACAATGGTCAATCGGTTGTTGTTCGTGTAAATAATCGCGGTCCATTTGTAAATACCCGCATTATGGATTTGTCACCGGCCGCGGCCCAGAAAATTGGTATGAATGGTCAAACCAAGGTCCAGGTCCAGGTTATGGCCAACGAATCTGTTGCGGTTAAAAATGCAACGATTGGTGCGACGGCTCCGGCGCAACAGCCGGCTGTTCAGCCCGCACCGACCCAAACCGTTGAAACAACAACTGTTGTAACGACAACCACGGCACCGGATGCCGCCGCCCCGGTGGCCCAGACGGCGGGTGGTGATTACAGTGTCCAGATTGCCGCATTTTATGCCCAGGACAGCGCGGATTCATTGGCGGCCCGTATGGCAAAATATGGTAATGCCGTTGTTGTGCAAGAGGGGGATATGTACAAAGTACGCATAGTTAATCTGGATGCGGCCCAGGCGCGTGGTGTAATTGATGCGCTTCGTAACAACGAAGGTATGGCACCCGGTCTGTTGCGAAACGGCCGTTGGGTTAACGCCGACAGCATTTAAAAACGGGGCTTTGCCCCGTTTTTGTTAGGGGGCAGAGTATAGAGTACAAATGTTGGCCGCGTCCGAGTGGGTGCGTTTTTTTATTTACTGGATCGTCACATAGTTACTCGTGTTTTTTTTGTATGCGTGTGTCGCTCGGACGCGTTGCGTCCTGTGCGTATCCTCGGTATTTGTTCAAACTGCGCTATCGCTTGTTTTCACATACTCGGATTCATTGCGAGCCACGTTAGTGGCGCGGCAATCCTGTAAATAAAAAAGTACCGCGGGCATCGCCCGCAGACATAATAAAACTGGATTGCTTCGTTTTACTCGCAATGACAATGTACTTATGCAGCCGTTGTTTCCTATAGTTGTACAACTTTTGCCTTTCCTCTTGTTATTGCGAGCCACACAGTGGCGTGGCAATCCATAATACGGTATTTGCCGCCGCAAATAAGTTTATAATAACTGGATCGCCACGGTCGTTACACTCCCTCGCGATGACAAGGGTGGGGGACACTGGCACCACCAGTGCGTCACGTTACGGGATGACGGAATTATTCCAGCGGACAGGCCTGGTCAAATTCATATGTGCCGTATGTGTCTGTGTATTCTGTATATGCCGGTGCATACATAATGTACGAACCCGCGGGTGACGAAATCAGACAACTGGTTGCAGTGCCGGCGGATGTGTAACCCGATGGGCACGAACCATCCGCAATATCCATATGTTCTTCCACCACCGTGACATATCCCGATGGACACGAAGTGGACGGCGCGGCGGCAAATGATGCACACGGCACAATCGCCATAATTAAAACCGATATTCGTTTCATATTCGCCACTCCAATTTAGTCAGACAGATTACTGAACAACGCGGACCGTGTTGTTTCATTGGCACGGATAATGCTAGCACAATAATTACTACAAGAAGAGCAAGTCATAGCAGCGGAAACAGGGCCATTTATTACACCAAAGTATACCCATTGCGATACTGCGGGACTAATCATTCTGCACCAACAATACTCATTTGAATCAATTGAAGAAGCCATAGATAATGAAGTTGCCGTTGCGCCAAGGTCTTCGCCTTTTTGGTTGCTACAAAATGAAACGCCGCTGACAGACACGCCATTACAAGTCATAGACCAATCTGACCCTTTGCCGGAAACGTTTGAACACGTTGTTGATGACGTTAATTTTACGCATTTGGTAACGGCAAACGCCGGTGGGATTGTGGCCGCGCACAGCAGGCCGGCAATTAATAAATATTTTTTCATTCTAAACCTCCTTGTTTTCATTGCGAATGAAAAAACCACCAAATTTAAGGTGGTTGGAGGTTCATAGCTATATCAGGTATAGTGTGCTTATTCTATATATTCGCAACCCTCCAACCCGAAAGTGGAGGTGATTTTTTATGTCATCTCTGACAATTACAAAGGGCTACTACACCCCATCAGTGAATACCCACTGACGGTTATTATAATATCGTGTTATGTTTATTAATGCAAGGGGTTAATACTTATACCCGACGTTCACGATTACCGCCGAACCACCCCACAAATCATATACGTTGGAATAAAAACGCCGCCCATTTGGGCGGAATTTATCGTTGTTTTATATCCTCTATTGGAATTATTGCGGCCGGTGTTGGACCCATTTGTCCGTTATAGTGACTGGCGCGGTTTTCATTATATGGTATTCTGTCGCCAATAAATTGTTCGTAATAAATCTGGCCTATACGCATATTGGGATATACGACCGTCGGATACAGCACACGTATTTCCAATGTCCATTGACCACAGAATCCATCATCACCACGGCCGGCCGTATGATGATTTAATATAAAGTTACGTCCCACAGATGATTTACCATCAATATATGGGAACAGGTTATATGTTTCTGTATATTCCATCGTATGTCCCAGATAGCCAACATCAGGCGATAAAATTAATCCGCCACTTGGAATTTCCAGATCCTGTGTTTCGTGCAATTTTTCATCGCACGGATCCAACAAGTATTTTGGGTTTCGTGGGTCGTACTTTTCTGGATGTCGGTAAAAATCCAGGTATGCCCCATAATCTGTAAACCAATCACGCATAGAATACTTTTGACCACGTTTGTATTCGATTGCCGGTCGCATACCATACGGCAATGTGTGTTTGTAAATCTTTAATTGATTGCCCAGATGCAGGTCATAACTGTTGCTGCCCAAACATTTTTCATCAAATGGTTCAATAATAATATCAGGCTTGTGTTCGGGGTTGGACATATTCGGCGTATGCATACGACGTAAAATTTCAGGACCAGTTAATTGCATAAAAAATCCTTTATACGGCTGCCTCTCCGTGCTGGATTTTACAATACCATTTAATGTTTGCAAGATTTTTATTCACTTTTGCAATTGGTGTGCTATGGTTGCGGTATGACAAATACATATTCTGGATTTATTGCAATCGTTGGTCCGACTAATGCGGGTAAAAGTACCCTGATTAACCAAATTATGGGACGCAAGGTATCAATTGTATCGCACAAGGTGCAAACCACACGCACAAATCTGCGCGCGGTAAAAATGGTTGGCAATCGCCAGTTGATATTTGTTGATACCCCCGGAATTTTTCGTCCGTCGCGTCGTTTGGATCGTGCTATGGTTGGGGCGGCAATGGATGCGACTGGTGACGCAGACGCCGTATTGTTGGTTATTGATGCGCAAAAGGGTATAACCGATACAGTGCGCGTGTTGGTTGAAAAAATCCGCAACCATAAAAATTTGTTTGTTGCATTGAACAAGGTTGATGCTGTATCCAAGCCTGATTTATTGCCAATAACCGCCGAAATAAATGAATTGGCGCATCCGCGTGATATATTTATGATTTCTGCGTTAAAGAACGACGGTGTGGATGAAATGTTGCGTGCCTTGGCGGACGTTATGCCAGCCGGCCCGTATTTGTTTGAAGCGCACGACGCAACGGATGTACCGGATAATTTATATTTATCGGAATTAACACGGGAAAAGATTTATAAATATATTCACCAAGAATTGCCTTATCATATAAATGTGGTGACTGAACGTGTTGATGTTGCGGATGACGGCGTTTTGGAAATATATCAAAAAATCGCTGTACGCAGTGATGCGCATAAAAAGATTGTAATCGGACGCGCGGGTACGCAATTAAAGAAAATCGGAACCGCCGCCCGCCACGATATTCAAGACCAGTGGGGGGTAAATGCGCGCCTGCATTTGTTTGTGCGTGTTGAACCGAATTGGGAAGATACGGCTGAAAATTATGAAGACCAGGGGCTGGAATTTAAAAAATAATGTTACACACGTCGGATTTTGATTTTGAATTGCCATCGGAATTAATTGCATCACATCCATTACACGACCGCGACGCATCACGTATGCTGGTGGTAAATGGGGCGACTTTGTCCGATAAACACATTCGTGATTTTGTGGATTATCTGCAGGCCGGTGATGTTGTGGTATTTAATAATTCACGTGTAATTCCGGCGCGTTTTAATGCGACTGATTCACGCGGCACGTCGCACGAAATCACATTGCACACGGCGGTAAATGATAAAGTTTGGTGGGGGCTGTGCAAAAAATTTAATAAAATTCCGTTGGACGAAATTCTGACACTGGACGACGGCACTCGGGGCAGGGTGCTGGACAAAAACGACGACAGCGGATTAAAATTGGAATTTATGTGTGATGATGTTTTCGCGGTACTGGACGCGGTGGGTAAAATGCCATTGCCGCCATATATGAAACGCGATGCGGAAACCGCCGACCGCGAACGTTATCAAACGGTATATTCGGACCCCATTGGTTCAATGGCGGCGCCGACGGCCGGTTTGCACTTTACGCCCGAATTAATGGACGAAATAGAACGACGTGGTGCGAAAATAGTAAAAATAACCCTGCACGTTGGCGCGGGTACTTGGATGCCGGTTAAAACCGAAAATTTGAATGAACATAAAATGCACAGCGAATGGTGCTGTATCACGCCTGGACAGGCCGACATAATCAACAATGCAAAACGTGTAATTGCGGTTGGAACAACGTCTATGCGCACACTGGAAAGTGCGGCAATTGACAACTGTAATTTGCCGGAATCCACGCGTTGCAAACGCGTCGCACCAATTTGTCGCAGTACGGATATTTTTATTACGCCGGGGTATCGGTTTCGTGCGGTTGATGTGTTGCTGACGAATTTTCATTTACCAAAATCAACATTATTTATGTTGGTTTCTGCATTTGCGGGTCTGGACGAAATGAAGGCCGCATACGCGCACGCCGTTGCGGAAAAATATCGCTTTTTCTCGTACGGGGATTGCTGTTTGTTGTTTAAAAAGGGGAATGCATAATGTCGTTAAAGTTTACATTATTGGCAACGGATGGTGGTGCGCGGCGTGGTGTGGTGGAAACCGCACACGGCACATTTCAAACGCCCGCTTTTATGGCGGTGGGCACGGCCGCCACGGTCAAGGCTTTGACTATGGACCAAGTTGCCGCCACAGGAACCGAAGTAATTTTGGGCAACACATATCATTTAATGATGCGTCCCGGTGGCGATTTAGTTGAAAAAATGGGCGGTCTGCATAAATTCAGTGGTTGGCACGGACCAATTTTGACCGACAGTGGTGGTTTCCAGGTTATGTCATTATCTAATCTGGTTAAAATGAAAGAGGAAGGCGTAGAGTTTACATCACACATTGACGGCGGAATAAAACATTTCCTGCGCCCCGAAGATTCTGTACACATTCAACATCAATTGGATTCCAATATCACAATGGCGTTGGATGAATGCCTGCATTTACCCGCCCCACGTGAACGGGTTGAACGTAATGTTGATATGGTTGCCCGTTGGGCGCGACGCAGTCGTGACGCGTTTATTGACCGTGCCGGATATGGTATATTTGGCATCGTCCAGGGGGCTGACTTTGCGGATTTACGTAAAAAGTCCGCAAAACAATTAACCGACATTGGATTCGATGGTTATGCGGTGGGCGGTCTGGCTGTGGGTGAACCACAGGATGTTATGTTTGATATGATTGCGACAACAACGCCATTATTGCCATCGGATAAACCACGCTATTTAATGGGTGTTGGTACGCCATTGGATATATTGGGTGCGGTGGAACGTGGCATTGATATGTTTGATTGTGTTATGCCCACGCGTGCCGGTCGTACGGCCCAGGCGTTTACCCGTCACGGTACAATGAATATGAAGAATGCGCGTTTTCGTGATGATGATGCACCATTGGATGACAAATGCGGTTGCCCGGCGTGTAAATTATCGCGTGCATATATACATCATCTGATTAAGTGTAATGAAATCCTTGGGGCGACTTTGTTAACCCAACATAATTTATGGTTTTATCAGGATTTAATGCGTGATATTCGTAATGCCATAGTCCAGGGGACATTTGCCCAGTTCAAGCGGGAATTTACAGCAAAATACACAGGTGAAGAATAATGAGCAAAAGCACAACAGATAAAACGCAACAGATAATCATAAACAAGAATACAAGCCCGGTGGCCGGTGCACCAAAACTGGTATTGAACAATATTGACAGATTGTATTTGGCCACTGCGGTAAAGTCTGTGCGGAATTTAACATTTATATATACTCTTGTATGTCGTAATACCGGCAATCGTCAATACGAGATATTTCCAGTAACAGAGGTTGCCACCTTTGATAACGCGCACGACGCGGCGATATATCATCAAACAGTTAACCAGGTTATGGCATATCAACAAAAAATGCAGGGCCCACAACAAATAGCAGAAATGTTAAATCAGGAAATCATAACATTTAAACAATTAATGCGATAAAAAACGGTTGAAATAAAATCCCAAAGTTTATTAAACTGATTCTGTCAGGATTCAAGGAGATTAAAATGCCAAAAAAGAAAAAAGAAATAGAAGTAATTGATATGGGCGGCGCAAAAACGGTTAAAAAGAAAAAATCGTTTGTAACGCGTATCAAGATTGTGTTTGCGGTAATATCTGTTATATGGATTGCATTGGTAATCAGTTTACCGCTTTGGGTCAAAAATACATATTCCCAACCGATTAAGAAATCCATTGTTGTATCAATGTTTTTCGATCTTCAACGCAATATAGTAGAACAGTATGAAAAACTGCTTGATGGCATCAAAGACGCGATTAATCTTGAAGAACCGGTTGCCTTTGCCGTGGACAAGGTTCGTATGGTTGGTGATGCGGTCGATGTTGTAACTGATACCACAGACAAGGCCAAAGATGTTACCGCCGACGCACAACAGGCCACCGACAAGGTCAGTGAAACAACATCCAAGGTTGGAAAACTGGCGGGACTGGTTGGTCGTTTTGGTATCGATACCAGTGGCGTGACCGATGCGCTGGACGAAGTAAACAAGGGCGTTGACCAGGTGAACCAGGGGATAGACAAGGCCAATGAAACGATTGCCAAGGTTGATGATACCGCGGAAATGGTAAATCAAAAATTGGATGAAATAGAAACACAATTAACCGGTTTATTACAGGTTCAAATTGACGAGATGATTGACGGTGTTATCAAATCGCAACTGGATAAAAGTACGGGCGGTTTGGGAACAACACTGTTAACCAATTATGGCATAGAACACGTATATCCGTGGCGTCCGTCATCTTGGCCGGTTGCAACCCAGATATATGATGATTTGTCTGCGTCCGATGTCCAGGTTATAACTGTGATTACGGATACGGTTGATAAATACTTTAATTATGTTGCGTGGGGATTGGTGATTGCGGTCTGGGTATTGGGACTGTGGATATGGCACGCGATGTTCAAGAAAACAAAATCTGTAATCGCGCCGTTCATAGTATGCCCACGTTGTGGTCACACATTTGCGGATAAACGCACGGCATACGGATTCCTGCAAATCCTGCAACCGTGGAAGTGGTTGTAAATATGGTGGAAAAACGCGAGGTTTCCGGTAATGATTTCGGCGCCCCAGTCAAAGTAAAATTGACTGGGGGCCGATATTTCTTTATTGCGCTGGGGGCAATGATGATAATGTTTGCGGCATACGGTGTGGTGGATGCATTAAATGACGCAAATGAATTAAAACGCACTGAATTGGATATTTTGCGGCAAAGATTGGATGTGGCCAAACGCCAATATACTTTGGATTCACTGAAATATTTCAGCAATCAAAAAATCAGATAAAAAATTACTTGCAATACAAAAAAAGATATGTCAAAATATGCCACACAGTGCGAGCGTAGCTCAGTTGGCTAGAGCGCAACCTTGCCAAGGTTGAGGTCGAGGGTTCGAGCCCCTTTGCTCGCACCAAAGTTTTGTAAAAATCCGCCGAATGGTGGATTTTTTTGTTGCTATTTTAATGCAAAGGGGCTCGAACCCGCAGGGTTGCGAGGCGAGCCGCAGGCGAAGTACTTTGCTCGCACCAAAGTTTTATAAAAATCCGCCGAATGGTGGATTTTTTTGTTGCTATTTTAATGCAAAGGGGCTCGAACCCGCAGGGGGTATGTCACACAACGTAAATCCTGTGCTTTTATTCTTAATTTATATTTACATTTTCTTGTTAATGCTTTATAATAACTGCGAATCCAAGAGATTGGGTTCGGGTTATCTCAAGCCCAGAACATTCGGTGCGAAGGCATCGTTAATATGATATTATCGGTGTTTTTTTTGCGCCGTTATATCCCTGACCTGTGGTCGGGGAGCTGTTGGTTATAAAATACGCGCAACCGGAAAGCCAACAGAATCATCAATGTTCTGATTTGAGAACTCCCCGACCGCTCTTGCTTGGGCGGTTGTTTTTTATAAAAAAGGATGGTCTATATGAAAAAACTAGCACTATTAACTTCTGTATTGGCTTTGGCCGCGTGTGGTGGGGGTTCCGGCGGCGGTTCTAATGGCGGCGTTCCGGGCACTGTTCCCGGTGGCGATGTTCCTGGTACAAATCCGCCCCAGGCCGGCAATGTCGATAAAATAACATCTTTGTTGCCGGAAATCACGGTTGATGGCCCAGATGGACAAAAAACTTATACTTTAGAAGATGTAAAATTTTTTGACCCTTCCATAGGTTCAGAAGAAGGTTACTTGACATTCGGGCTTGATGACAATGGTGAAATAGACAGCATAAAAATTATGGCTGGTGACACAATAGCAGGAAATGCCACCCGTGGTGATAATGGTTTGTTTAGTCTGACCACAGGCTTTAAATACAAAGTGTCGGGTATCGAAGGGGGCCAGGATTATTATACGACCGATATTATGTTGCCTGGGGATTATACCACAGAAGCCATCATTAATGCGTTCGAATCTGTGTGGGCGGACAAGGTCAGTCCAGAAATTATGGACGCAATCAAAGCAAAGGTCGCCAATAACGACATAGAACGCGAAGAAATCGATTATGACTTAGCCGTTGAGTTATACGGTAAAAGTGTCGGATTAAAATATTCTGACTTTGGGTACAATACAATGTCGTCACCAGACGACCCAAATGATAGTTCGGCTATGTTCGGCGGATACGAGGTTAAAAGAATCGATAATCCGGTGTTCACAGACAAAATGACCTTTACCGGCAAGGCGATTGCCGCATTGTCCCGGAATGGTAAAAATGCCGAAAAAATAATCGCAACCGATGATAATGCGACAACATTGAACTTTGACAATGGCAAGGCAACGTTAACTATGCCGTTCAATGATTGGTATTCCATCATTGTCGAAAATCCAAACAGTCAAAAATATATGTTTCGCTATGATGGCGAAACAAAAATTGGCTATGACCTGAATGGCATAGACAACGCCAATATAAATGTTATTTATTATGGCGACAACAACGCCCCGACCGAGGCCGTTGGTGGCATAAGCTTTGACAACAATGGGGTCGAATTCAAAGGCGCCTTTGGCGTGGCGAAAAAATAATGGCAATACGCCCGCTGGGTCGATGTATAAAATTCATCGACCCATTAAAAATATGTTTACATTTTCAAAAAAGTGTTTATAATTCGACCTTGAAAGTGTGACAGGTTTTGGTGCGACGGATCAAGTGCCAGAATTTCATCGGATGGGGACATACGAAAAATGAAATTGGTTTTGAAATTCTTTTATTGATACGGTGCGACCATCAACAAAATTGACGGACGCACTTTTTATGCGTCCGTTTTTTAACATCAAAATCCAAGGGATATAAAAATGTCAGAAAACACGAACAACACAAAAATATCAACCAACGAATTACAGGCGCGTTTGCAAAAGGCCGAAAATATTCGTGCCCGTGACGGTGTTGTTTGGAAAGATAAATATGACCGTACACATACGATTTGTAATGCCCGGGATTTTGCGGATGGCACACACGTTCGTTTGGCGGGACGTGTAACGGCGTTGCGTTGGCTGGGGAAATTAATGTTTGGTCGCATTTATGACATTGATGGTGAAATTCAATTTTCTATGTCGCGCGAAGAACTTGGCGAAGAGCAATATAAATTTATGAAATCCAATGTTGATTTGGGTGATTTTATTGGAATTGATGGCGAATTATATCATACAACGGCGGGTGAATTGACCGTACGCGTGGCGAAATATGAAATTTTGTCCAAGGCACTGCGACCATTGCCGGAAAAGTTTCACGGTTTGACGGATATGGAAACCCGTTATCGCCAGCGTTATTTGGATATTATATCCAACGAAGACACACGACGCACAATGAAGATGCGTTTCAAGATGTTGCGCCTGATTCGCGAATATTTAAATAATAATGGATTTATAGAGGTCGAAACCCCAATTATGCAGGTCGTTGCCAGTGGTGCCGCCGCCCGCCCATTTATTACACATCATAATGCACTGGATGCAGATTTTTATCTGCGTATTGCGCCTGAATTGTTTTTAAAGCAGACAATTGCCGCCGGATTTGATCGCGTATATGAATTGGGCAAGAATTTCCGGAACGAAGGTATGGATGCAATGCATCTCCAGGAATTTACGATGCTGGAATGGTATGCGGCATATTGGAACTATCGCGATAATATAAAATTTTCGTGGGATATGATTCAAAAATTATTGATGGAATTGCGCGGTACATTACAAATTGAATACCAGGGCACAAAACTGGATTTCAGCAAATATGACGAAATTGATTATACCGCCCGTATGAACGAATTGCTGGGGGTTGATATTCTTGAATTCAAGGATACAGACGCATTAAAACAGCAACTGGTTGCAAATCAGATGTTTACGGCCGACGAACTTGAACCGCTGAAATCGGTTCCTGCGATTGTTGACTATGTGTTTAAGCATAAAATCCGTGAACAAATTATTCAACCAACAATTGTATATAATTATCCGGCGTATTTAATCCCATTGGCACGCAGAAATGATGCGGATAATCGTCGTATTGATATATTCCAGTTAATTGTTTGTGGCGCAGAATTGATAAAGGCTTATTCCGAATTGGTCGACCCAATTGTCCAGCGTGCCGCCTTTGAAGACCAGGCAAAAAACAAAGCCGCCGGCGATGACGAGGCTTTTGATTTGGACGAAGATTTCTTGCGCGCGATGGAGCACGGTATGCCACCAATTTCCGGATTGGGTTTGGGAATAGATCGGTTCTTTTCAATTATTGCGGATGCGCCGACATTGCGCGACGTGATATTATTCCCAATAATGAAATAGGGGGGCACAATGACATCTTTGTATTCCGAGGGGCTTTCTGCCGACATTGCGGCGGAACACGACCGGAAAAATCAGGCCGCCATAGAAGATGCCCGTAAGTCTGGGCGTATAAATGACGAAGCCGCTGCTTATTTATCTGAACTGTATTCAGACAGTTTGCAATGGTTTCGCGAGGTGTTTTATTTCCTTGGCAAATGTTTTGGTGCACCCAAGGCGCCGGTTATGCGTTATGATTATGCAACCGACAGTGCAATTGATGAACCGATTAAGGTTTCTGATATAAACCCATTATCACCGTATATCGTGCATCATCGTTTGGATGCCGATCCAATGCGTAATCAATTTTTTACCAGTGGCGCGGGACATAAAATTGATTTGGCCGTGTCGTCAATTGTAACGGTTATTGTCGGCGCACAAAAAAGCATTAATCGCGCATTGGACAAGGTAACCGGTAAATATTATGCCGCCTATGTTGATGAAGTTGCCGCCACAGTATATCGTGTAATCGCGGCGCACGAGCGTTTGGCATCGGCCCGTGCGATTGCGGACAAAATTCGCGCCAAATTAAATGAAAAGTATATATCCACACCATCGGAAACGGTGCTGTCTATTATTGGTTCTGGGCACGAAAAAATCGCGGTGGAATTGGTGCGTGCATTGGACAAAGTGCCACGTCCACGTATGCGCCTGCAGGATGTTTGGCGTGTAAAATGCCTGTTTGATTTAATCCCCCAGGCGCGTACGTTCATAGAGCGTGTTTGTGATATGATGCCGGACAGAATATTATCAGTGCGCGATAATTTTTATGATATGAAAAATCCGCGTAATTATCGCGACGCAAAATTGATAATAGATATTGGCAAAGACGGTCGTATTGTTCCGATGGAAATTATATGCCAGGTTCGTACATTCTTTGAATTTGAACGTCAAACGCACGGAAATTATGAAATATCGCGCCGTGCAGAAAATAAAAAAACGCGCCAAACCGCCCAGACCAGTGCAAACATAGAACGTAAATTGGCCGATTTTATGGAATGCGGTGTCAAAGAATATAATTTAATGATTTGTCAGTGTCTTGAGGATTTGTTTGACCGTGTCGGTTGGAACATTTTGTACAGCCAGGGTGCGGATGTGTCTATGTTCGATGGCTTTCCAAAGCCGTGCAAACTGTATTATCCGTTAAAAATCTTGGATATAATTGTTGACAAATTGGATAACGCAATCGAGAACGAGGTTTTTCGTATCAAGGACGCCCCGGCCAAATTGACCCAGGCCCAAGAAAGCGAGATTTTTCATTTTATGGCGCGCTTTGTATTGGTTTCTGCAATGCCGTATTTCCAGCACGATTGGACGGTTCCGTCTGATACGATGGCGGGTAAACTGTTCAACTTTGTAATGACCGAGGTTCAACGTTATTATAAAAAAACAAGTAAATAAAATGTCTTATTGCCCCAGGAAATCAAACCATAATTTTCTGGGGTGTTTTTTCTTGCTTTCATAAATTTTATCGGCAACAATTATTACAGGTTCACAGTACTTTGGGAACCATAACAAGCATAAGAAAGGAAGGCACATTATGCGTCAAGGTAAAGTTAAATGGTATAATGGTAAAAAGTGCTTTGGCTTTATTACGCCGGACACACCAAATGAAAATGGCAATATGGATGATGTATTTGTTCATTCCAGTGCATTAAAGGCCGCGGGTATCCGATTTTTAAATGAAAATGATATTGTCGAATTTGATGAAGAGGTCCGCAATGATAAACTCTCGGTAACAACGTTGAAATTGATACAACGTGATGAAGAATCGGCACGTCGATTCCAAGAACGTCGTGCAGAACGTCGTCGCGCCATAGAAGATCGTAAACAGCGCGCTGAAAAAACAGAACGTCGTACCGGATTTGCGTTTTGGAAAAAATAAATTTTTATAAAATAACAAAATCAACCGCCCATTTCTGGGCGGTTTTTGTATGTCGGCCCAGTAAAGTAATTTGATAAAATAAAATATCCACACGGTGGTGTAATATATTTTGCCCGCGATAATAAAAATGCGTCATATTAATTCCCAAATGAATAAATTTTAGTTGACTGTACAATGAATTTTTTGATAACATA
The DNA here is from genome assembly GCA_944389495.1 of uncultured Alphaproteobacteria bacterium. Taxonomy (GTDB): domain Bacteria; phylum Pseudomonadota; class Alphaproteobacteria; order Rs-D84; family Rs-D84; genus Enterousia. The sequence continues at coordinate 60,404 of CALXMN010000003.1, forward strand.
TGCATAAGTGAGATGCCGAAAACAAACCACCGTTTGGATTCGGCGTTTTTATTTTTGCCAAAATCCCGAAATTTCGGGATTTTTTTATTTCTTGGTATGCCGAATCCAAACGGTGGTTTTTATGAAAGCAAAGGAAAGAAAATGAAAATTTTATTAAAAAGACATACGACTGCAAATGAATACAAGTATTCGCGCGGGGTAAAATTTCCTTTTTTTCATTGGTTTTTGGTTCTTGCCATCAGTGTGTGTGACTGGATAATCAAGACAAATGATGCGATGGCGGCAACCTGTACCAGCACCCAGGCGGCGTCTTGTTCGGCCCAATGCCCCAGTCCGCTGTTTGGTTCTTGTGTCGCCAGTTATAATACATTCAGTTGCAGTTGTTACATTTCAAACGAGGCGTATTCCGGCGTATGCTCAGAATTTTCGGTACATCGTAATGCGTGTTTATTAGCTGTGAACAGTGCAATTAATTGCGGCAACGGGCGCAAGATTCATTGTATATCATATAATTTGAACAGTTATAATTGTACAACGGCCGGCGTTAATTCGGCCCAGGCCATTTGTGGTCGTGTATTTCCAATAAATCTTAATGCGACCAGTACGCAATGTTCCTGTATTTATTCTACGGTGGCAAATGGTGTTTGTAACTGTTTTGCGTGCAAGACATATTATTATGGGGTTGGTTGTTATAATTCGTGCCCATCATATTATGTGTCTGGATACGGCACAATATACGGTACCAGTGGTAAGTGGGGCGGAAACATAGGCAGTTGCACGGTTTCGGTCCCCGAAGGATGTGATACAACGGGTTGTTACAATGCACACACTTGTCCGTATAAAATCTAAGGGTAAATATGCCAGAAATATCGATTATTATACCAAATAAAAATAATGCCTGTTTTTTGGACGATTGTTTAAATTCAGTATTAACCCAAACATTCCGGGATTGGGAATGTATCATAATCGACGACGGCAGCACGGATGATTCTGTTAAAATAATCAAGCGCTTTTGCAAGAAAGATAAACGTTTCAGATTAATAGAGCAAAAGTCACGCGGTGTTTCTGTGGCGCGAAATGTTGGCCTGGATAATATCAGTGGCAAATGGTGTTGCTTTTTGGATTCGGACGATGTTTTATTACACGAAGCATTTGAAACAATGCTGTACGGTGTATCCGTAATGAACTATGATATAATCGAGGCGGATTCGGTTTTTGTTCACAAAGATTTTGTTTCGCATAAATACAATCCGTCATTTAGCCCGGCAAATATCGAGATATTTAATTTCGATGACATATACGAAGGAATTTCTAAGTACAGTAATAATATTGCCTGGGTCTGGCGCAGATTGTACAGAACCGATTTGGCCAAGATGGCCCGCTTTCCCGAAAATATTCAAATTAATGAAGATTTATTGTGGTTTATGGATATTTTGTCTTTCAGACCACGTATCGCCAAAGTCAAAGCAACTGTTCTTTGGCATCGTATATGGGATAATTCTTTGACGCGTGCGGCGGGCGCGCCCGGGCGTCTGGAAGAATTAACAACGGTGATTGATCGTATCGCAAAAAATGATAAAATACCGAAACATTTTTGTGACTATGTCATTCATAATTTGTTGTTCTGTATGATTCAATATGATTGCCACGAAGTCCAGTTATCAAAAAAAATAATTTCACCCAAATTGCGGAAAAAACTGTGGACGTATCGTAAACGGTACCGCAGGTTTTCGCGTGCATTTCGTCGATTTATTTATGCATTTTTAATAAAACAATTTTTCTTATATATGGCATACGGGAAAGATAAAAATGAAAATTAATGTTGCATTTGCATTTGATGGTAAATTGTGGCTGCAGTCAGCGGTAAGTATTTATTCTTTGTCATTACACACGGGCGGCGACAGATACAATATATATTGTTTAATTGATACATCTGTTCATAATGCTATGTGCGATGTGATACGTAATGTTGTTAAACATAATCGTCGGATAAAGATACATTTCTTGCGGTTTGATGCCGATATATTAAAGAACAATTGCTATGACGATGGTACAGCCCGATTTCCACGTGTGGCAATGGCGCGATTGTTTTTACCGAATATGTTGCCGCATCAGAAAAAAATTCTGTGGCTGGATTCGGATATAATTGTGTGTGATAACTTATCAGGTTTATATAAAACGAATTTAACGGGTAATTTTATTGCGGCAATTCGTGATACGGGAATGGATGAAGTAATTAAAATGTATCCCAAAGAATTTAAACACTATGATGAATATGGTTTGACTGAAATGGTTCAAAGGTGTGAATATGTAAACAGCGGTGTTTTGTTAATGAATTTGCGGGAAATGCGTGCATACGGATGGACAGAACGTTGCCTTGAACGAATATCATCTGAAAAACGTAATATATGGTACTTTGACCAAGATGTTATAAATTCGGTCAGTCGCGGTCATATTAAATATGTTTCGCCGCGTTATAATCGTATGACGAAAATCAATTTACAAAACGCAGTCAGTGCATATCAGCGGGCCGGATTGCCGACCGAGTCAATAATAGACGGCTTTTTTGATTGTGCGATTTTACATTATGCCGGCACACAAAAACCTTGGCGACACGAAGGGCCATATTGGGATGTTTGGACGGCCTATGGCCAATTAAGCGGATTGTTCTAAGGCGTTTTAATTTAAAAATATATGGATATTGTGTTGTCTGATTCCATTACCCGTGGGTTCGTGCATTATGTTTGCGCCGCCATATACAGAATACAGTGACAGCACCGGCACATATGAATTTACGGCCGCCTGTCCGCTGGAATAACCATATCATACTGTGCCCCCATCTTTGTCATTGCGAGGGGGGGGCAGCCGGCATTTTCTCTTGTCATTGCGAGCCATCGCAGATGGCGTGGCAATCCAGTTGTCTGATTCCATCATCCGCGGTATGCCCCGGCAAATACAGAATACACGGAAGTATCCAGCATATATGAATATACCGCCGCCTGCCCACTGGAATAGATAAACAATCTCTGTTCTCCGTTCTCTGAACAAACGGGGCAAAAGCCCCGTTTTTATTTCTGCACAAAGTGTACGCTGTATTGCGGTTTTTTGTCCGCACCCAACGATGCGCGCACAACGCGATTTGATGCCGCCTGGACCGCGCGAATAAGGTTGGATTTATCCTTGCGCTCGCTCTTGGTCAGATTATCAATTGCACGTGTTATTTCGATTTGAATTTGACGTTTCATAAAACCTGTGTCGTCGGTTTCAAATATACCGGCGCTGGACACTTCGGGGGTTCCCTTTAAGAACCCGCGTTTATCCACCGGCAATGTCACAAAGATTGCGCCATTCGTTGCAATTTTCTTGCGTGTTTTGTATACAGGGTCATCGGTACTGCGTTCTGTTTCACCTTCCATAACGACGAATCCCGTTTCGATGGTTTCGGAAATATATGGCGCCTCGCCATCGGCCAGTGCAATCATTTCACCATTATGTACAACCATCATATATTTTGCGCCGCCGCGTTCCATCGCCATTTTCCCATTCAGCATTTCGTTAATATAGTCACCGTGCATAGGAACAGAAACCTGGGGGTGCACCATATCATAGAAACGTTCAAATTCCGGACGTCCTGCGTGACCACTGGCGTGCAAATGATCGGTGTCATAAATTGTATGCGTTTTGATTCCCATCCGCGCCAGTTTGTTATACAGATACGAAACGTCCTGTTCGCGTCCCGGAATGATAATAGAACTGAACAAAACCGTATCTGTTGGCTGCAGTTTCATTTCCTTTACGTGTCCGCGGCACAGACGCGTAAGCATAGCAAACTGTTCCCCCTGGGACCCGGTCAGGAATATTGCCTGTTTTTCTGCGGGTAAATCTTTGATTTCGCTGTGCAGATAAATATCGTCTTTATCAAGATAGCCGAATTCAATACCCATTTCACGAAATTCCGGCAATCCCACGAACGGCACAGGATTTGGATTGCTGCGTTCTTTGATTGCGGCAACGCGACCGGCGGCACGGGCGGCCTGGGCGAACATTTTCATACGTGCGATTGAACGCGAGTATCCGGTAACCAGCACGCGTCCCGGTGCATTTTTCATAATTTCGGCCAATGTATCGCGAACCTGGATTTCGGTTGTTTGCGGTTGCTGGCGTGATGCAGATGTGGAATCAGACATACACGCCAACAGTTTTGGATCAGAACCGATTTCACGCAGTCGTGCATAATCGGTCGGATCTTCAATCGGATTATCATCATTAAATGTCCAGTCGCCCGTATGCAGAACTTTGCCCGCCGGTGTTTTTATGATTAACATTTGTGCCTCGGGCACGGAATGCGAAACGTGGAACGTTTCGACCTCGAACGGATCAAGATGTAATGTCGCGCCGTGATGATCGATTTCTATGATGTCCTTTTTCGGATCAAAGTCCAATTCAATACCACGGAATGTCTGGCGCAGAATTTCCGCCGGAAAACGTGTACAATAAATTGGCTTTCTGAATTTCGGCCATACGAATTTTAATGCGCCGATATGATCTTCGTGCCCGTGGGTTAAAACGAAACCAACAACGTCCTTTTTACGTTTTTCCAGCCACGTTGTATCACAGTATTGCACATCACCGGCACCAATTTCTTCTTCCAGAAATCCCATACCGCAATCGACGACCAGATATTTTCCTTTGTACTTGTAAACATACATATTTTGGCCGACGTGTTCCAATCCGCCCAACGCCATAAAGTACAATTTTTCATCATTTTTATCGTTTTCAAATTTATTCATACCAGAAATTTTTGCTGGTTTTTGTTGCGCCGGTCCCGCAATTGTTTCTGGTGCCGTTTGTTTTTCACGTACTTTTACCATAATAAATCCTTTTATATGTGTTATACATTTGTGTCACCACAAAATACATTGCCAATAAAGAAAATTTCTTTATTTGTAGTGAATCTGTGGCGACGCGGCTTTTGTCCCCGCGTAATCATCCATTAAATAATTAAATCAACGGGGATAAGTGTTCGGAATACTTTAAAGTTCCGAAAATCTCTCTGACCCCATTAATATTATTATATTTTTTAATAAATGCAAGGGGTAATATATTTGCGGACAATTTTATTCTTTACATATTTTACGAAAATGAATACAATCATACCGTAAAACAAATAAAAGGAAGGAATAAAATGCCAACAAAACCAGTTAAAAAAACAACTGCAAAAACAACCACTGCCAAGAAACCGGCGGCTAAAAAGGCCACAATTAAAAAGCCGGTCGCAAAAAAGACCGCAAAGCCCGTGACCGCACCAGAAACAATCATAACCGCACCGGTGCCGGAAACGCCAAAATGTAAGTGTGGGGCGGATTGTGCCTGTGGCGCAGAATGCAAATGTGCGCGCGGTGGTTCCAAGTTTGGTCGTTTTGTGATGCGTCTGATTGTTGTCTTGATTGTATTTGCGTTGGGCTTTGCTGCGGCCAAATTAATTGATGGCGGTCGCGATTTTCGTGGCCCACGTGTTGATTTTGACAATGGCTGTCTGAAAGAATCATCGGTCAAATGTCCCCAGATTCGGGATGCATTACCGGTTATGGATGTTAATGGCGATGGCTGCATAAGTCGTGATGAGTATCGTGCAATTATGCGCGAAATGCATCGCCAGATGCGCGCGACCAATGCACCAACGGTATCGGAATAATATAAAAAATCCGCGAAATGCGGATTTTTTATTTATCGACCGGGATTTTGTTTCAAGTATGCCCGAACATAGGCAAACACCGCACGGCGCCAGTATGGAATTGACGCCTTTAACATACGTGCCGTAAATTTATCATCAACATATTCGGACATTTTATCAAATGTATAATTTGGCATATTATAGTTTGTAATAATATGATTTGCGCATTGTTCTATTTCTGCGTTGTCATAGAATTGGAATATGTTTTTTCGTACTCGCAAAGATTTATCCATATTACGCAACACAAATAATGCGCGATTATAATCGAATATAGAAATGTGTTTTAATACCAGCGAATATTTTTGATCGTATCGCATTTCGTTCATTTTTTATCCCTTAAGTATGCGGGCCTTGCTCTTGACCCATTCGCGTTGTTTTATTGTTTCACGTTTATCAACTTTATTTTTACCATATCCAACGCCCAATAATACCTTTAATTTTCCGTGGTTATTAAAATATAACTTTAACGGCACGATTGTTGCACCGCGCTCTTGCAGTTTTCCGATCAATCGATTAATTTGCGCCCGATGCAGTAACAATTGGCGTGGACGACGTTCGTCAAAGTTAACAATACGTGCGGCTGTGGGCAATTTTTGAATTTCGATGCCCGCCAAATACAGGTCACGTCCGCGTCGCTGAACAAAGCCATCGACAATTGTGACCAATCCGTATCTAATAGATTTTATTTCTGCCCCGGTCAGCGAAATGCCGGCCTCTATTGTATCTTCAATAGAATAATTGTATCGCGCCTTGCGATTTTCAGAAACCTGACCAAATTTTATTATTTGACGTGGCATTTTGGATACAGTCCCATTGTGTTCTGGTACAATATAGTTTCTAAATCGTCTAATTTCAAGCCTTTTACATCCGCCAACACACGTGCGGTTTCAACCACCAAGGCAGGTTCGCATATTTTTCCGCGATATGGCACGGGCGCACAATATGGACTGTCTGTTTCAATAACAATGCGGTCGACGGGTATTTTTGCAAAGGTTTCACGAATCTCGCTCGCATTTTTGAATGTTAAAATACCACTGGCGGAAAAGTAAAAGCCGCGATCCAGCATAATTTTTGCCAACCCCCAAGAACTGGTAAAGCAATGCATAACCCCGCGCACATCCCCGCCCAGAATGGCGGCGGTGTCTTCTTCGGCGTCGCGTGTATGTATGGCCACGGGCAGGGCGTGCTTTTTCGCCAGTTCCAATTGTTGCTCAAACAATTTTATTTGTGCCGTGCGATTATCGGTGCGCTCGTGATAATCCAGCCCGATTTCACCAATTCCGACAACGCGTGGATGTGATAGTACCGCATCGGTCATAAATTGTGCGGCGTCCACGCCGGCGTATTCCGGATGGATGCCAATTGTTGCAAATATATTTGAATATGTATCAGTTATTTTCAGTGCGTTTTCGATGTCGGCCGGGTCTGCGGTTGGACATATCATCATACCAACGCCTGCATTTGTGGCGCGTGTAATAACATCGCGCAAATCGCCCGAAATATAATTATCAGTTAAGTGACAGTGTGTATCTATAAACATTTTTTTATTTGTGTAATAATTTTAAACAGACCGGTTTCAGGTTCCAAATTAACGCGCGCAATATCCGCAATCGCGTGTGTTGCCGCCGGATATAAATCGGCCAATCCAAATGCCGCAATCGCGTCCAGTAAAATTCCGTGTAACGCAGGATCTGACGCAATTTTTTTTGCGATTGCCATCATATCTGCACTGGTGCTGCGCGGGTTGCGCAGACAATTGATTAAATCATCATATATTGCGTCGCCGCCCGATTTTTTAAGATTTGCAATTCGGCCAAAACTGCCGTTGGCAAGTCGCAGTGTTTCATCACTGACATTTGCGTCCGGCATAAATCGATTACACAGTTCGCGTAATTGTGCAATTGTTAACGGGCGCATTTTTTCAACACGTGCGCGTGACCGTACCGTTGGCAGAACGTTTGCCAATTGATGCACAATTAACAAGAATAATGTTTTTGCGGGCGGTTCTTCCAGTAATTTCAGCAGTGCATTTGATGCCGCGATATTTAATTCATCAACAGAATCAATTAAAATAACGCGCCAATCACCCGACATAGACGACATCTGCATTTTTTCAATCATTGCGCGCACAGTATATACAGAAATACTTTTTCCATCGGGTTTTGGTTTGCCATCTTTGTCGATGTTTCTTGCCATATCGATAATAAAGAAATCGCCAACATTACCGTAAACCATTTTGGCAATTTTATACGCCAATGTGGCCTTGCCAATGCCACGTGGCCCGGTCAACATCCACACAGGATGTATCGGATGTGCATCACGTCCCTGCCACGCGGTTACAAAATCGCCCAATACATCATTGTGCCCGACCAGTTCCGGGTTATCAATTGGATTTGGAAAATTGTATGTGTTTGCTGACTTGCGCGGTGCCATTTTAATCGATTCCAAATATTACGCGAATATTTTTGATTACACGACCAAAGAACAGGGTCTTTTTAACTGTGTTTTGCGCGACCAGTGGCGCCCGTGCAATTTCACGTCCGTCCCGTTGCGCAATTATTTCGCCAATTTTGTCGCCTGTACGAACCGGTGCCGGTAATGGGTCGTTATATCGTGCCAGTACGCGCACACCGTCCAAACCTGCGTCTTTGGGAACGGTAACTGTAAACGGTTTCTCGATTGTGGCGATAACATCTGGTTGGCGCCCATACCAGACGGGGATTTTCGCGATTTTATCGCCGGGGTTATAGAACGTATGATTCTTTGTCGCAGAATATCCATATTCCAGCAATTTTTTCATTTCGGCCGCCAATGCGTCGTGACTTTTTCCGTTAAAGCCGTTAATTACGCCGATTAAACGTCGGCCGCCAACCTTGGCGCTGGCCACCATACCATAGCCGCCATCATCTGTGTGTCCGGTTTTTAAACCGTCCGCCCCCGGCATAGTAAACAATAATTTATTATAGTTCATTGTATGCGTGCGTCCCCAATCACGACACCAATCGCTTTGGTATTCGTTGAACTTAAAGCGTTTTGTTGCGAACAAAGGATATAAATCCGGATAATCAGAAATAATGTGTTGTGCCAAAATGGCCAATTCACGACTGGTCATCAGGTTGTTTGGATTCGGCAATCCACTTGCATTTCCAAACGTAGATTGTGTCATCCCCAGTGCACGTGCCTTTTGTTGCATTTTTTCGGTAAACGCGGCCTCGGACCCGGCCAGTTTTTCGGCCACAACCACGGATGCGTCACCCCCCGACAAAACAATCAGTCCCAAAATCGCATCGCGCACAGAAATTGTTTGGCCGGCAACAAGGCATATTTTACTGGCCGGGTACCATAGCGGATTTTCATAATCCGCATTTTCACTTACCACCAGACGGTCATCCATTGTCAGGTTCCCGGCCTTGATTTCATCGAACAGCACGGCCAACGTCATTAATTTAATCATCGAAGATGGCGGCATTAATATATCGGCGTCCTTGGCCACAATTTCGGCCCCAGAATCATAATCAATTAAAAATGCAGATTTTGCGCGCGTAGAAAAATCTGCGTGCGCAGTGGTTGTCAGTAATGATAACAACAGAATAAAAATTTTCTTTTTCATAGTACCCCGATATTAGCAATTATAAACCATAATTCCAACAGATTTTTTACACCCGTACACCAATATATTTATCATCTATAATAGATGTCAATTTTACATTGCATATTGTGCGTGCCGGAATTTTTGCACCATCAATTTTTACATCCATATCGTGCGGTGTACGCGCGATATTATTTTCTTCAACCAGAACAGAAACGACATCCCCAATATGTGCCGCCATAAATTGCGCGCGCGCATCATTTGCAATATCAGATATTTCGTGCACACGTTTTTTTGCAATCGGGCGACTTACTTGGTTTTGCATATCAAATGCCACCGTTCCGGGTCGTGCAGAAAAAGGAAATGCGTGAATTCGTATTGGATGCGTTTCGTGTGCCAGTTCTATTGTTTCATCAAACAATTCATCGGTTTCGCCCGGAAATCCACAAATTATATCCCATCCAAATGTTATATTGTTGCCCGCATATTGAACAATACGTCGTACCGTATCGGCCGTGTGTCGCCGTCCCATTGCGTCCAGTATCGTGTTTGACCCCGATTGCATAGATAAATGTAAATGTGGCATCATTCGCGCATCACTGTGAATCAAATCAATAATTTTGAATATTTCGGGCGATGCCGGATCCAATGAAGATATTCGTAATCGTTGTATTTCCGGTACGTCCCGCAACAAAGATTTGCATACGTCTGAAATCAGCATTCCATCACGTGCATAACTGGCTGTGTCCACCCCCGTAAGAACAATTTCATAAAAACCGTTTCGTGTTGCCGCGTGTGCATCGTTCAAAATGTCTGCATATGCGAATGAAATTGCCGGTCCACGTAACAGGCGTGTTACACAATATGTGCATTGATGATTACATCCATTTTGCACCTGGATAAACTGTTTGGACATACGTGGTGCGTGGTGATTAAACTTTATAATTTGTGGATTGGTCAAATTGCACGGTGCGTTGGCCAATGCGTCTATATATGCCGTCGGTCGCATTTTATCACAATTTGGTACAACGATTGCATTTGGAATTTGATAAAATAAATCAGAATTACGTGTTGCGGCGCATCCGGTAACAAAAACAGGTGCATCCGGATTTTCCCGACTAAGTTTTCGCACAATCTGTCCGGATTGACGTTCGGCCTCGGCCGTGACGGCACAGGTGTTTACCAAAATCGCAGCGTTCACCAGCGGGGCCAGATTTTTCCGAATTTTTTCCACCTCAAGCGCGTTTAATCGACATCCCAAAGACAAAGTTTTTATATTATTTGTTTCAGACATAATTATATTCCTGGCCTGGATTATAGCGCACACATTGCCCGTTTCAATAAAAGATTCCCGATAATAAAAACTTGTTAACGAAACACATTTGTGTTAACCTGTGCAACGACGTGGGGAATTCCCGCGTTGGGGCATCTAAACCTCTATGCTGTGTGTCCGTGGGGACATAAAATACCCTCCAACTCTTTTGGTTGGGGGACGGTGAATATATTGAATAAACCGTGCTATCTCACAGTATATAGTTTAGAACCTCCAACCACCTGATTTTTATCTGGTGGTTTTTTCGTTAACAAAATCGAAAAAAGGGTTCTAAAAAATGAAGAAATCACTAATGTTCATCGTGGTGTGTGGACTGACAGGGCGGGCACTTGCCGGGTCTTTAAGTTGCACATCTACATATAATTCTTTACCATCGGGCTATTCTGCCGGCGGATCTGGCACGTCGCCCAGTCATTGTTTAAGTTCTTATACTGGTTACCAATGTAACAGCAGTACACGCCAATGCGACACGGTGCAAAATTGTACCTCGTGTACATCGGGATATTACCCCAGCCAGATTACCGTCCCCAGCAGTGGTGTTTGTTCTACTGTTACGTTTTCTTCGTGTTGTACCCAGTGCTATGATTGCACCAGCGATACCGATTACCAATATTACAGTCCCGGCTATCTGCGCAAAGCAAATCGTTGGTGTAATTGTGGTGTTTGTGAAACATCGTACGTCTATAAGTGCGCCGACGGATACTATGGCAACCCCGGCGATCAGCCAACCGGATGCGAACCGTGCAAAGAATGCGAAAACTGTGAATCAGACACCGAATGGAAACCCCAACAAATAGAAGGATGGGTTGTTAAAGTAACCAGAACTTGTGAATGTGATGGCAGCTGTGTGATAGATAAAATTAGCAATGCGTGTGCTGCAGGGTATTATATGTCGTCTGGTTGCACCCGATGTCCGGGCGACGGTGATTCGGCCGTGGCCAGCTGGAATATAACAGACTGTTTTATTCCGGGGGGACAAACTCTTTCAGATGAAACTGGATCTTACGAGTATATATCGGACTGCTATTACAGTTTTTAAACAAAATCCCCATTTTGGGGATTTTAAATATATTGTAAAAATTACTTGATTTTTTATCGGCCTTGGGGCATCATATCGTGGCTAGAAACGTTTCAACAAAGGATTTTATAAAATGGCCCGTATAACAAATTCAGATACTTTACCGTATGTAGAAAGTCGTTATGAATTGGGGATGTTGGCGTCCCAGCGTGTTCGCGACTTGAATGGTGGTGCCGAACCGGTTGTCGACAAAGAAGATGATAAATTAACGGTTGTTGCACTGCGTGAAATAGCCACGGGCAAGTTGGATATTGAAAACCTGCGTCACGAATTTATTCAATCGTATAAGGAAAGTCCTGTTGCGGTTGATAGTGATGAGTCATTGGAAATCGCCTCGGCCGAGGATCCAAAACTGCGCGAAATAGACGCTGAATTGGAAAATGTTTTGGTTGAAGAACCTGTTGAGCCGTCTGAAACCGAAGAAACGGCGGATATATCCGCAGAATAAAAAATCCGGAGACGTCGCATAGTTGGTCTAGTGCGCTACATTGGAAATGTAGTATACGGGCAACCGTATCAAGGGTTCGAATCCCTTCGTCTCCGCCAGGAATAATAAAATGCCCCGTGGGGGCATTTTATTATTCCCAGTGAAACGAAACGGTGCGAACACATCGCAATCGCAGATTGCCGGTTCGACAACAAGTAGATTTGCCAAACGTCAGTGCGGGCAAATCGTTACGGTTGCCCCGCAGCCGGCACACTTGTGCCGTGCAAGGAAATCCCTTCGTCTCCGCCACAATAAAAAAAACACGCCCATCGGGCGCGTTTTTTATAAATGCACAATGTCGATGTCGGGAAATTACGATGCGATATATTCCGCGGCCAACCTACGGTGGCATTGCAGTGTGGATTTTTCAGCGCATAACAGGCAAATGCGGTCAATATCGACCGGGTTCGGTCCGTAGTATCAAATCCAGCAATACAGAATTTTTCTTTCATACACGTTATGTTAGGAATAATTCTATATTTGCTGGCTTGCACGTATGGCGGTATGTTTTCCATTCCCCACCAGTTCATAACTTTTATCAATCAATGCAAAAATTTGTGATGGTTTTACTGTGCCGTCCAGTAAAATTGAAATCCAATTACCGCCCATATGGTATCCATGTAAAAATCCCGATGCGCCACGTAAAAAATCGTACAGGCCCGCGTCACATTTTACATTCAAAATATCAACGGATTCCACGCCGCTTAAACCCAATTTGCTGCGTGACACGTCCATCACAACCCCATACCATTTGTTATTATCACTGCGGCGCAATACGGCATAGTTTGGATGCCGGCGCCATAAATATTCAGGCATTGTGCCATATTGTTTTTTGGCATATTTAAAAATATCACTGCGGTATGATTCAGACATTTTTATCCAGATAATTTGTTTGTATAAATTATAGTCACAAATCGCGCAAAAGTAAATATTGATTGTTGATTCTGTTGGCGATATATTAATTATCGCTATGGAAACCAAAACAAATGTTATGCGAATTTTAACGGCGCATCACGTGCCGTATACCTCATACTCATATATTGGAACGGGCGCGTTAAATGGTGTTGATGTTGCCCGTGTGCTGAATCAGAATCCGGCCCAGGTATTTAAAACCTTGGTAACGGTTGCGCGTTCTGGCAATCACTATGTTTTTATGATACCTGTATGTGCTGAATTGGACTTAAAGCGTGCGGCGGCATCGGTTGGCGAAAAATCGATTGAGATGTTAAAGATGCGCGATTTATTGGGATTAACGGGCTATGTTCACGGCGGCTGCAGTCCAATTGGTATGAAGAAACAGTTTAAAACGGTTGCCGACATATCTGCACGTAATTTTGATACAATAATTTTCAGCGCCGGCCGCATCGGATACCAGGTCCAGGTTGCCCCCACAGATATAGAGAAAATTATTCCTTTATCTTTTTCGGACGTTTGTGTATCGCGGAATTAAAGAACCTTAATATATCACGTTGAACCTGGGCATAATTTGTTTCCATTAACAATTCGTGTCGTGCCCCCGGATAGATTATCAGTGTCAGATTTTTCATATTTTCTGATTTATACATACGATATAAAGATGTTGCCAATCGGCCATTCATCCCAACCAAGTCGCATTCGCCACTGATAATCAACAGTGGTATTTCCGGATTTGTGTATCCGGTCAGTTTAATAAGATTTTTAAACAACGAATAATAAAAGCCATATGAAAAGTACTTGGCGCGCATCGGATCCGCATCGTGCATTGCGGCCTGTTTTTTATCGCGGGTCAGTTTGCTGGGGCCGCCTGTTTTATTCCTGATTGGTGAAAAATATTCGATAAAGCGTGCAGGTGCATCTGGGCCAAACAATTTTTGCCCGATAAAGGCCACCGCTTTTGCGATCATCAAAAATCCCATTGGATATTTTGCCGAGCCAGACAAACAAACGCCCGCGGCGATTAAGTCGGGTTCTTCCATTACGCGCTGTGTAATAAAACTGCCATAACTGTGGCCGAATATTAATACAGGTAATTTATATTTTTTCTTAAGGTATTTTGTTATCGCCAATTCATCTGATACTGTGGACGCGAACAGATCTGGATCACCATCGGGCTGTCCGATTTTTTCGATGCTTGCGGCGGTGCGCCCGTGCGCGCGATGATCATCGCCAAACACGATATATCCATTTTGATTAAGAAATTGTGCAAATCGATTATAACGTCCGACGTGTTCATCCATTCCGTGAATAATTTGAACGACGCCAATCGGATTCTTTACCGTATCCCACAGCGTACAAATTAATTTTTTACCATCACGCGCCGTAAATTTTATTTCCTGCATAGAATAACAACCCTTGGTTAAACGCAGTATACTTTTAATATTCTTGGATTTACACAGGTTTGTTTTCCATCATTATGCATTTTGTCCGGCCACACGTCCACTGGCCCAGGCCCAATGCAGGTTAAATCCCCCCAAATCGCCGGCAACATCTAAAACCTCGCCAACAAAGAACAGACCCGGGCACAGTTTTGATTCCATTGTTTTGGATGATATTTGCGATGTATCAACGCCGCCGCGTACAACTTCGGCGCTGGCCAGATTATGTAATTTAATATCTTTACGTGATATAAATATATTGTTTATGCGCCTTGCAATTTGTGACAATTCATCGTTACGAAAATCTGCAATATGTCGGGTGTCCGGGCAAATCCATTTTGCAACCCGCACAGGAAGTATACCAGACAAAATACCGGCAACTGTTTTTCGCCCATCCGATGTTTTCGCATTGCGCAGACATTCAAAAACATCGACATCTGGTGCAATATTTATAATTAAATTATCTTGGTCGCGAACAGTTGCGCGATATATTGCCGGTCCACCGATGCCGAAATAGGTAAACAGCATTGAATCTTTAATTTTTTCTTTACCAACGGTTATTTGTGCATTAACAGAAATTCCGGCCAGTTCGGGCGAAAAAGTATTTGTTGCGATTGCGCACAGGGCGGGGCGTACGGGGATAATTTTATGCCCAAATTTTTTTGCAATTTTATGTCCGAAATCAGACACACCCAGTGTTGCAAAAGATACGCCGCCTGTTGCGATAATAACAGATTGTGCCAAATAATCGCCGTGTGCGGTTGATACTGTAAAGTTTCCGGAATGCGGATTTATATCCGTAACAGTGGTTTTTACAAAAATATCTGTGCCGTGCGCATCACGCAACAGTGCGTTAACGACATCTTGTGCGCCATTCGCGCAAAAATATCGTCCCGCATCCTTTTCGACCAGTTTTATTTTATGCGCCCGTGCCCAGTTTAAAATATCATCTGGTTTAACACGCGCGATTGCACCGCGTACGAAGTTAGGGTTTTCGCCAAAATAGCGATTATACGCGACGGCGGAATTGGTAATGTTGCATCGTCCACCACCAGATGCCATAACTTTACGTGCGGGTACATTCCCCATCTCAAACATTGCCACGCGTCGACCACGTTCCACGGCCACGGCGGCCGCGGCCAAACCTGCGGCGCCCGCGCCAATAATAACAACATCGTATTGCTTCATAATTGACATTGTATAATGATAAACTACAAAAATCTATTGCTTGGGATAAATATTTTATATACACTATATACTGATACAGGGTGTTTCTGTATCGGGGTGTCGAAACCCGTTAAACTAGCGTCAGCGATTTGACGAAAAATGCTCCAACTGTTTGGGTTGGAGGGCTTGCGAATATATTGAATAAGCACACTATACCTGATATAGCTATGAACCTCCAACCACCTTGAATTTGGTGGTTTTTGTTTTACCCAAACACAAGGAGTGTTCACAATGAAATCAAAAATATTAATCGCCGGATTGCTGTGCGCGGCCACAATTCCACCGGCGTTTGCCGTCACCAAATGCGTAAAATTACCATCATCAACAACAACGTGTACAAACCTTACCATCAGTGCCGATGACAATCAATCAAATGGGACTGCAAATTGTGACGGCGTAAATTTTGAGTTTGTTGGATTTTGCAGTTCGCGGGGCGGTTCAACCGGTACAACGGCCGCATTTCTTCCAGCGTCGAATACTAATAATATATATTGTTGGTGCAAAATGGTATCACCTGCGGTGTCGTCTTGGGTTCTTTACATGGATATGCCGGGTTCGGAATGCTATCGCGTTTGCCCTTACCAATGTGCGTATGCCATTAATGATGCATCTTTCCGGTCGGGAATGTTCGGCAGTCTGTCGGACTAAATGTGGGGTACAAATATGAAACGAATTTTTATATTATTTCTGACGATTGTGCCGATGGTGGCTATTGCCGCCGAACCATTCACATCGTGCCCATCGGGTTATGTCGCGGTGGTGGAAGAATATATGACAATTGCGGACGGTTCGTGTCCATCTGGATATACATCCATTGGCACAGAGGACGGTTGTTTAATATCGACGCCCGATGATTCGTGCATTATGTATGCCCCGGCATATACAGAATACACAGACACATACGGCACATATGAATTTACCGCCATTTGCCCGTTGGAATAATCCTGTCGGCAATAATTACCCACGAAAATTACATTTTCGCAGGATAAAGTTCCCCGCTGTAAAGGTGTTGCGACTGCGTTGCTGGGGTAGTTTACAGATTATTGCACAACAACTCGGTAACTTTAGTTGCCGGGCAAGCACATTGTCATTGCTGACCGTGCATAAGCACGGTGCGGCAGTCTTCTTTTGTCATTCCCGCACCCCCAGAAGGGCGCACGCCCCCGACCGCGGCAATCTTCTCTTGTGTCATTGCGAGCCGTGCGTATGCACGGCGTGGCAATCCAGTTATAATATATACCACACACCCCTTGTCATTGCGCGCCATCGCAGATGGCGTGGCAATCCATAATACGGTATTTGCCGCCGCAAATAAGGTTTATAATGACTGGATCGCCACGGTCGTTACACTCCCTCGCGATGACAAATCTGTATGCAGTTCACACCCAATCCTTGTCATTGCAAGGGAGGGGCACCCGGCATCTTCTCTTGTCATTGCGAGCGAAGCAATCCAGTAAAAAAGCCCAAGAATTATTCACATATCACATACTATCTTTTATCATTCACGTGCCTCAATCCTTGTCATTGCGAGCCACGTTAGTGGCGTGGCAATCCATAGTAAAAAAACAGATTATATATCCGTCAAGGAGTAAAGTTACCATCTGATACAGAAAGCCGCGAACCCGTGATTTTCGTGTATGATTGGCGAGATGGGGACCGTTGCTTTATTACCCAAATCGATGGCTGGCCAGAAAATAAAAACGCCCCGCAATACGCATCAGTATTATTATGCCAAATCTTGT
The DNA here is from genome assembly GCA_944389495.1 of uncultured Alphaproteobacteria bacterium. Lineage (GTDB taxonomy): Bacteria > Pseudomonadota > Alphaproteobacteria > Rs-D84 > Rs-D84 > Enterousia. The sequence goes on from CALXMN010000003.1 coordinate 77,948, forward strand.
TTAGCCCCCCCAGCAACGGGGGGGGGCGCGAGCTTGGCGGCGGCAACCGTACCAATAATAACATCATCATATCTTCGCATAAAGAATATTGTACATATAAGTAATAAAATTTGTGAATGTGGCTATTTTTTGCTATAATTACAAGTAATAATCAAATTTGGGGTACGGTATGAAAACAGCGCAAAATTTAATTGATTTTATTATAGAAAATGAAATTGCAGATGTAGAAAATGGTAGAATTCATATAAATGATAATGAATTATCATTAGATACTAAGGAAAATAAATTTTCGATAAAAAATCTGGCAAGTACGGAACATAAAAGAATTTTCGACCTTACAACATTTGAAAATCACAGTGTAGTTATGCTGTTGATCAGTTTATTTAAACGCGGATATTCTGCAAAAAATATATCATTGGAAAAACGCTGGGCGTCCGGTCGAACGACGTCTGATTATTTAGACGTTATGCTGAAAAATCCCGAAACCAATGATATTATTATGTTCGAGGTTAAAACATATGACGAATTATCTAGGTTTTATTCGGATACCAGTAAACAAGATAAAATGGTACAATTGATTTCTTATATTATGCATCAGCCAAAAAATGTAAAAATAGCCACATTTTATGCATATGATTTTGACACTAAAAAGCCGTATTTTAATAATATTTTTTGTGAAGAAATTTTAAACGAAGCGACTGACAGTGATGATTTTTACACGAGATGGAACAAGGTTTTTGATCACAGCAATTTTATTAAGCAAAATCCATTATGGAACACGACAAGACAAATAAAAAAATATAGCGATTTACAGGAAATAACAGATAGGGATACAAAAAATTTGTACTCTCAATTTTTGACGATATTAAGATTGAATTCGATTTCTGATAAACCTAATGCATTTATAAAAATGATAAATTTGCTCTTATGTAAAATTGCTGATGAGACAAGAATGGATACAGATTTTAATATAATTAACCAATATAATGAAGAACATACTATACACGGTTTAAAATTTCAATTTATAGATAAAACAGATACCCCGGAATCATTTATGAAAAGATTAAATGATTTGTACAAAGAAGGAATGAGCAAATACCTGGGCAAAGATATTGTTGAATACACCGATTCCGATGTAAATATTATATTAAACGGTAATAATACGCCACAAATTATGGAAATGATTAATGATTTAAGATTAAAGAAAGAACAAAATTTTGCTTTTATAGAAGTGTATGATAATGATACATTTATTGAAAATTTTTATGTAGTACGTGAAATAGTAAAATTATTGGAAGGTTTTAAATTTAAATATGATAAAAAACAAGTTTTTTTGGGTGATTTTTTTGAGGATTTATTAAATACTAGTCTAAAGCAAGAAGCAGGACAATTTTTCACGCCATATCCGTTGGTTGATTTTATGGTTAAATCAATAGGAATAGATTGGGTTATAAATAATAAAATACAAAATCAAGAAAAAGATTTTGTTCCTTCTATAATAGACTATGCCTGTGGTGCGGGACATTTTTTAATCAGTGCAATGGCCGAAATTCAAGAAATTATTTCTAGAAAAACAGAAGAAGATTTCCTTACTAAGGATCAAAAAAATAAATTTAATTCATATAAAAACAGTCCCTATGCGTTTGTAAGCAGGGATAAAATTATAGGAATAGAAAAAGACTATCGCTTGGCAAAAACCTCAAAAATAGCAACCTTTTTAAATGGTGACGGGGATGCCGCAATAATATCTGGTGACGGAATAAATAAATTTTCTGCCAAAGAATACACAAATACAATTTTATATTCTGAAGCGTCATCAATAAACAAATTTGATTTTGTTATTTCAAATCCCCCATATTCTGTGGCGGGTTTTATGCAAGCATTCAAGAAAAATAAAATAGATAAGAATTCTGGCACATTTTCGCTATTAACCCAAAATTTAAATAATAAAAGTTCAGATATAGAAACATATTTCGTTGAACGAACTTATCAATTATTAAAAAATAATGGCAGAGCAGCAATAATTTTACCGCAATCAATATTGTCCCAGGACAAATATTTACCAATGCGAAAATTTTTGCTTAAAAATTTCATAATAAAATCGATGTTGTTAACTGCGGATATAACTTTCCTTGGTACAACAACTTCGCCAGTAGTTCTGTTTTTAGAAAAAAAGGCAACAAATAATTTGGATTATAACATTTTAATTTCTATGTCCCCAAAATATTTAACACCGAATACAACTGGATTAAAACGCAAGGAAGAAGATTTCTTGGGATATAGTTTTTCGTCAAACAGATCAAAATCAGGAATATCAATAAAACAAAATTCTGTTTTATTGGATGAATTGATGCCAATAACAAAAAGTTTTATCAATTCCGGATGTTGCGGAGACAATAGAAATACCAAGGTTGTAAAATTAAAGGATATTTTATTAAATTCAACAGATGCATATATTGGCGACATTTATCCAAAATATAAAAGGGCTTTAGGAAATCCTTTGAATAAATATTGTAAAATAAACAGTCGATCTGAACAAGATGTTACAAATCCTGTATACATAGAAATTGGCAATTTATCAAACCAACAATCAACAAAAAATAAAAAATCTAATAGATTTTGTAAAAAGGGGGATATATTGATTTCGTCAATAACCCCAAGAAGAGATCAAATAGTTATTGCACAGAATGATTTTATGTTAACAAGTGCGATTTATGTTTTGTCTGATTTTGAATCAGATAATATGCGTGACAGGGTTTTTAATGCCTTGCGTGAAGACCAGGCACTAGAACAAATGAATGCATTGTTAGACGGTTTTAAAATAACGTACGCTAAAATTAGTGATAAAAACCTATACAATAATGTGTTTATAAGAATATAAAATTTAATGTCATTTGATTTAATTATAAGTAAAAATCCCGCTGGTTGGCGGGATTTTTATTACCACATCGTATAACCGTCCTTACAGGTACGTACGCATTTCTTTCTGCTGTCGTCCCATATCATAGTTCCGGTTTCGTCTTCATACATTTCATCGACTGGACAAATTGGTACACACTCGTTATTTTCAAGGTTGTACAATTCGCCTTGGTACATACAGGCCGCGATTTCGCATTCTTGGACATAACTGCTTGCCGCCAATTTGCCCAGAACGCTGTACTTATTCTTGCACTCGCCACACTGTTTTGCACGTTCGTTTGTTTGCGATGGGTCGCTTGTATATCCCGGATTGCACTGGGTTGCGATACATTCACCCCAATCGTTAAGCGTTGAATCCCATTCTTTGAATCCAGAACCGTTTTCAACGTTACAGGGTTGCATATCGGTCACACAGGCATTGGACGATATATGGAATCCATATTCGCATTCCTTGACCATACAGGAACCAAAGGTATTCTTTTTAAAGTCCCAAACCTTTTCTGCATATACTGCATTCGGCACGGTGCATTCCTGGGTATTGGATTCACAGGCGTCACCATTCGGATGGAATCCTATTACACACTCTGCAACCTGACATACACCGCCTTCCTTATAGGTTATTGCGTACTTGCGGTTACAGGGCTCGCACACACCATCCTTCATTTCATAGCCCGGGTTACAGGACGTTTCCACACAAACCCCATCAATAATTTCGCACGGATTTCCTGATTCCGATCTGCCTTCGTATTCGCATTCGTTTGGATAGAATGCTTTGTCGTTTACAGGAACCGCAGTACCATTGATGACATCGTATGGTTCGCATATTTGATAGCAACCACTTTCGTCCTTGGCACCCGGCAACGAGAATTCCCAGTCACCATCACCCAAATCGGCACAGGACTTTACGTCATCGCCCGGGTTTTCTGGGTCGGTTTCGCCGTCACAGAAACTGCCTTCGGGACATTCGACGCACTGTCCGTTATCCAGGGTGTATCCCGCCGCACAGCGTCTGATTTCACAGGTGTCTTGTGCGCCATAGTAATCGCGTCCATCCATTGCCGCGGCATTTTCGGCCAACGCACATTCGCGATAGCACATTGCCACGTCATTGGTCCCCGCATCAGATTCTGTATACTGGCCATCGGTCAGTTCTGCACAGGTGTGTTGTTCGCCTTCGTCACAGACACTGCCTTCTGGACAGTTGATGCATTCGCCATCCACCAGCGAGAATCCTTCGTCACAGGTGGTTACGTTACACGTCTGACAGTTCAAACTATAACTCTTATTATTGTTGTCATAGTTACAGGTCTGTATACCTGCGCCATTCTCGATTGTGCACGCAATATCTTCGCGATAGCATTCAGATACATCTGCACTGGTTGCGGTTTCAGTTGTTCCCTCGTCCGGACAGGCATAGCGTGTCATATCGACCACCGGGCTGTAATTTCCGACACCGACCGCGGTACAATCCGTTTGCAAACTCGGGTCATAGTAATATCCTGCGTCACAACTGGTAATGGTAATATCTTCACAGGATGACGCATATACCGCATCGTCGCCTTCGCCACTGGTATAGTAACACATTTGTTCACCTGCGCCGTGTTCTGCGACATATGGACGACCGTCCTTGTTGCACAACAGGATGCTTTCCGCCGTTGTTGAGTCTGTTTTACCATCGGCCGGGCATTCATAGCGATTAATGTCATCCTTTTCGCTATAGAAGTTATTACCAACCTCGCTGCAGTCAATGTCGCTTGTATCGGCCAGATAGTATCCTGCACGACAGGCGTCTATCTTTTGGCTGTCGCATTCGCGTGCATAGATTGCCGATGTACCTTCGCCACTGGAATAGAAGCAACGTTGTGTTCCCGAACCGTTTGTTGCCGTGTACGGTTGTCCGGTTTTAAAGCATTCTTGGATGCTTGCGGCCGTTTCCGTTTCAGTGTCGCCACTGTTCGGACAGGTGTGACGTTCAAGTTCTTCATCCTCGCTATAGTTACCGTGTCCAACCACCGCACAGTCTGTCGCGTCGGCATTTTCGCGCCAGTATCCTGCGTCGCACATATCTATTACAATATCACGACAATTTGAACTGTACGATGATTCGCCTGTATCCCAATCACAGGTCTGGGTACCAGAACCGTGGACCGCATTGTAATCCAGTTTGGTCTTGTAACAGGCCGCCGCACTGGTGGAACCTGCAACCGACAATCCGCTTTGCGGGCAGGGCGTTTGACCTTCTGGGGTACCACTATCGGTTTCAAAATTACCACCTTCGCAATAGTGGTTTGCGCCACATTTATTACACTGGGTGCCGGTGCCGCTGTAATACGTTCCCGCATCACAGTGTATCAGCCCCGTCGACCATCTGGCATATATGGTTGCCGGTTCGGTCGTCGTAAAGGTTAGGGCTTTATCGCTGGTCTGGAATGCGCCGGCCGCGTTGACGATTTGTTCGCCACCGGATTGCGCGCTGTAATATCCAACGAATTCATAACCTGTTTTTGTTGGCACTTTGGTCAGGGACTGTATGGCCGCATCTGCCGCCTGGTTGCTGAACCAACCTGTTGCGTATTTCAGATACACGGTATCAGGCGCGCCATTTGTTGTGGCATTTTGATGATCCAGTTTTACCGTATATACATTCGGGGACCACGCCGCATACAGTGTTGTTGCCGTACCGTTTGCAGATATATTGGCCGTTGTATGCTGGCCCGCATAGTAGCAGGGGGCTGTGCCATCGGCGCCAATACACCATTTGTTTTCATTTTTGTATCCCGGACGGCTAAGTGCACTGTTGGCGGGTAAATCGCATCCTGCATTAAATGTACAGGTTACAGTTGCACTGACATTACCGGTACCACCATTTTTATCCAGCGTCACGACATACTGGTTCGCCGCGCACGATGGGTTTTCAGATTTGTTGTTTTCAGGCGTATAACCGGTTTCACAGGTAATAGTGTATTCACAGGCCTTATATTCATCCGGGCTGATTGCATACACGACGTTATCTGTTGCCGACACAGATGCCGCGTGATCCACATCTTCACGTCCCAGACCACAGGTCATATGACATTGTGTGTAACTGGATGCGTTTTGTTCGGATTCAACATTTTCGCCCACCGGACAGGCCGTTTGATAAACATCGCCTTCGGGACTATAGTATCCAGATTCAACACTTTCGCACAGGAACGCGTTCTGGAATCTATAGAAGTATCCTGCCTTACAACTCTTTACTTCTTGAATAGAGCAATAATCATACTTTTGAGTTGATAACTGATAATTGCACTTTGCCGATGCAACACCGTTTTTGAACTTTTCATACGGATCGAATATCTTGTAACACTGGGTTACAGATGTCGAACCCGCTGGGGATTTTCCACCATCTGGGCACTCGTGAACTGTGCCATCGCCCGGACAGTAATGATCTTCGGGGCACTTGTCTGGATCGGCGAATGTACAGGTTGGGTTTGCCGTTCCGTTATTAACGGGGGTATAACCTTCTATACATTCCACTGTATATTCGCATTGATCATAACTTACCCCATTATGGTATGCATTACCATCGCTTTGGGCAACACCACCAACCGCATTGCTAACAGGTTTGGTCGCGTCACATTCTTGATAGCACTGGGTAATAGAACTCGCGCCGGCCGCAGACAATCCGTTGTCCGGACATTTCTGGGGACCTTGTCCTTCGGGGCAATATGACCCCGGCGGACATTCGCCCGGTTCTTCATCGTCTGTGCCACCCGGACAGTTGTCACCGGCCGCGCACTTTTTACAGGATGCACTTGCACTGTTCTGGTTCTGGGCCACATATCCCGGATCACAGGTCACAGTAAATGTACAACTTGGATATGTTGAACCATTATAATTAACCTTGTCACTTACCGGATCTTTGGAACCGCCCGTAATATCGCCACCGGTGCATAATTTATAACACTGGGTTGCAGATGTTGCGCCACCATCAGATTTTCCACCATCCGGACATTCGAATGGGCCGCTGCCATCTTCTGGACAGTAATGATCTTCGGGACAGGCATCCGGATCGCCCCATACACAGGTTGGGTTTGTGCCCGGGCTGTTTTGCGCGGTATAATTTTCGTCGCATTTTGCCGTATAGGTACAATCTTTATACCCCGCGGATGTCGAACCGCCTTTGTGATATGCCGGACCGGTTGATTCTGTCGTACCATTTTCGATTGTTATACTGGCCGGACAGGTCTTGTAACAATCCGTTAATTCAGACGAACCAGCCGCAGACAATCCGTTGTCCGGACATTTCTGGGGACCTTGTCCTTCGGGGCAATATGATCCCGGCGGACATTCACCCGGTTCTTCATCGTCTGTGCCGCCCGGACAGTTGTCACCGGCCGCGCACTTTTTACAGGTCGCATTTGCGCTGTTCTGGTTCTGGGCCACATATCCCGGATCACAGGTCGCAGTATATGTACAGGCCGGATACATCGAACCATTATAGTTTAATGTTTCATTAACAGGCGTCAATTTACCACCGGTTGTTGTTTTGCCCGGACAGGTTATATAGCACGCGGTACTGCTGGTTGCGCCGGGTTCGGACGTTCCATTGCCCGGGCATTCAGACGAACATCCCGCGGTTCCAACATTGGCGCTGCCGGTGCCCGGACAGAATTCGCCCGCCGGACAGGTTACGTGTGTTGAACCATTATATTTTTTACCTGGCTGGCACGTTTCGGTTTGCTGGGACCAGCACGCATAACGTGTTGCGTTGCCATAAAATGTTTCTTGGTATGTGCCGCTGGTACAGGATGCCGATGTGCCCCATCCAGTGAATGCATATCCGACACGTGTTAAACCACTGCCATCCGGCAAGTTGCACAACTCGCCGTGTTTACACGTTGCAGTTGCGTCTGCGGTACCCGTCACATTATTGACGGTTCCGGAACCGCCGTTCTTTTTCAGTGTGATGGTGTATTCATCAGGTTCGCAAGCGTTACCGGACAAATGATATCCATCGTTACACTCAAATGGTTTGTCATCACCCGGACAGGTTGCGTTCGGAACACACGCCGCGCATCCGCTGCCCGACAGGTAATAGTCTTTTGCACAGGATGTTGCTTTACAGGTTGTTGTGCCGCCTTTGGTTACAGTTCCGGTAACCTCCGTAGAATTTGCAACATCAAACGTCGTACAGTTACGATAACAAACACTGTTGGTCTGGGCGGCACACACGTCATATGACCCCAGTGTAAATCCAGACACCCCGCTGCACGAATTGCTGCACGGCGAGCATCCCGAACCGTTCGGATACGAATTTGATCCACAGTCACAGGTACCTTTACCGGTTGTGGGATTGTATTGACACGCGTCCCACTGGGCGGTCAATGTGGTATTACCGGCGGTGTTATACGTATAACTGCTGCTTGGGTTTGGATAACTGCCACCCCAACTGGTGAAAATATAACCCGGACGCGTAAATGTATCAGACGATTTGGTCGTAAACGTTGATTTATACGTCACGCTTTGTGTTTGGTCACTGCCTGTGCCGCCGCCGTTTCTATACGTAATGGTATATGTTGCCGCCACACACGAATTGCCAGATTTAGTATATCCCGGCTTGCACGTAAAATTCATAGTGCAGGTTGGTTGTGTCGCGCTGCAGGTTTGTGTTACCTGGTTCATTGTACCGGATGCGGTTTCTTCACCATATGTACAATCCGCATTTGCTGGGCACGTTGGCTTTTTACAATTTACAATACAAGACTTGGTACATTGTGTTTCGGCCGTCGAACCCGCCGGTGATGTATATCCAGAATCGCATCCCGTACACGCATTGCCATTCTTATAGAAATTTGCCTTACAACTGAATGATTCTAACGGGCACGTACCACCACTGCCGGTGCAGGCACTTTGTGAACGGCACGCCGGATCATTACAGTACTTTCTGCCAGAGTACGTTTTGTTGGTGTCATATGTACAGTTCGAGTTCGCCGGGCACGATGCCGTATTGTTTCCAGAACAGGCGATATTACAACTTGTCGAACAGTCCGTATGCGAAGTGCTGCCGGTGGGCGCGGTATACGATGAAGGACAAGAACCCGATATTCCCGTATCTGACGTCGCGCCGGTGTACGAAATAGTATAATTGCCGCCTGTGCACCATCTGTTGGCCGGACAGGTCGTTGAACAGGTCTTGGAACCCTGTTTAATATATTTTCCGGGGGCGCAGGAAACAGAAATTGTATCTGATTCACAGGCCGTACCCGCGGAATTTAGATGGTACCCACTGTTGCAAGACCACGGACAATTGTTTGTGTCCGAATTCCCGGTATACGATGAATTTGCGGGCTTGTTCGTACAGGCCGAACATTTGTTCGACCCCTTGGCACTGTATTCGCCTGTGCCACAGGCAACACAACTGCCGCTCGATAATTCGTATTTTGCATTACAGGAAATATTAATTGTTCCACCGGTACAGGCGCCCCACGTTGTACATCCGGTACAGGTGCTGGTGCCGACCGTTGAACCACCTTTACCGCCGGTAAAATTACCGGTACAGGTTTGGGTTGAACCCGTATAAGAACAGGTACCATTGGTGATAGTGCAGGGTCGCGATGTACACGATTGGGTACCCGTCGTATTTTTTACACTGGAACATTCTGAACAGGCGTTCCCCGGACCAGACGCAGTCATATAATATCCAGAATTACAGGATGTATATTGTTTGTAATCAGGACACGAATAACCCGCGGCCAACGTTTGTCCCGTCAAACTTAATACAAACAAAGATGCAAAAATGCCCAGAAAACAGCGAATTTTTCCCATACTTTCCTCTCTTTTATATTTCATTCTAGAAAAAAATCTATATATCGTGCAAGAGAAAAAATAAATATTTCAAATAAATTAGATAAAAATTTCCCGATATGAAAAATAATCTTGCTTCATCATTATAATTGTACAGTTAACGAAACAATATCCATATAAATAAAAACGCGCCACCGGCGCGTAAATATGTGGTGGGTTAGGTAGGACTCGAACCCACGACCAAAGCGTTATGAGCGCTCCGCTCTAACCAACTGAGCTACTAACCCACGCCCGCCATTATATCTTATTTGTGTTTCGTTGCAAGTGATTTTTATTATCCGCTTTATTTTTATAACGTACTGTGCCAATATATGCGATATGTCGGAACTGGTAAAGATTTTAAGCGATGTGCAAATGCGGGCGTTTGAAACAATTGAACGCACGAATTCTAATTTATTAATCTTGGGACCGGCGGGAACCGGTAAATCAACATTTGTAAATTATCTGAAGTCTGCATCTAAGAAACGTATAATTTGTGCGTGCCCAACGGCGGTTTCGGCATTGAATGTTGGCGGCCAAACGATTCATTCGCTGTTTCAGATCCAACCACGCGACTTTATTATGCCCGAGTTATTAAAACTTAAGGCCAAACCACGTAATATATTAAATGCTGCCGATGTTTTAATTATTGACGAAATATCTATGGTTGCGCCGGATTTGCTGGACGCGATTGATATATTGGCACGTGGCGCACGTCACAGCAATATGCCATTTGGCGGAATCCAGGTTGTTGCCATTGGTGATTTATTTCAATTGCCGCCTGTTATAACGCGCGATGCAATGGATTACTATCGGGCGGAATATGGTTATGATAACGCATACTTTTTCGATGCAAACGCATACAGGCGTGCAGAATTCTTGCGATATGATTTTGACTTGGTTTATCGGCAAAGTGATGCGGCACTGTTGGAAAATTTGCGCAGATTACGCAGCAATGATTTAACCGCATTGGAATTTTTTAATAATTGTAAAATAGATGATGCGTCACGACGTGAAAACGCGGTTATAATTACGCCGTTTCGTGCGGTGGCGGAACGGATAAATTCTTCGCGCCTGAACCAGATTGATGCCCCGGAAATAAATTATACGGGCGAATTATCTGGAACCTTTTCGGAACGCGATGTTCCGGCGCCGATGAATTTGGCATTGCGTGTTGGTGCATTGGTTGTTTTTGTAAAGAATGGGGATAAATGGCACAATGGATCTATGGGAATTGTGCGTAATTTGGGGGCACGTGATATAACGGTTGAGTTATTAAACAAAACACGCGATGTTGTTACGGTTAAACCAGAAACCTGGCAAAAAATAGAATATGTTCGTGATGAAAATAATCGAATTCGTGAAAACGAAGTCGGCAGTTTTAAACAATTTCCATTAAACCTTGGCTATGCAATGACAATACACAAGGCCCAGGGAAAAACGTTGGACAGTGTAATTGTTGATATATCGCGTGGCGCATTTGCGCACGGCCAAACCTATGTGGCGTTGTCGCGTACGCGTAATGCAACCGATATGCACGTGGCATCACCGCTGCGTCCGCGCGATGTTATTTTTGATGGTCGTGTTTTGGATTTTGTTGACGCAAATCATTCAGCATAACATTGTATAAGAAATCGCCTGATTTTCGCATTTCAGAAAAATCAACCCCGTCGCCATCAACCAATTTTTGAATTGATGGCAGGCGGCCGGTTCCACCAATCATATTGCGCATTCCGCGTGCCAAAGCATTGCGTTCCGCGGAAAATATAATACGTCCATCCGGGGTCAGTGGCCACGAATTTTCGTCGGTATGCAATAATCCAGAATGGTCGTGTTCTTGGAAAGACATTTCTTTTAAATGGCCCGCAACGAACAAATTTCCATTTTTAAAATATGCCGGCGAAATATCCGCGGAATTTTCGCCCATCCATTGAATAAATAAATTTTGATGATATTGCATCATAGTATCTTCGGCCGACGCAAAAGACAACGTTGTAAATCTTTGTTTGTCCAATGGTGCGATGGGACTGTGTTGGATAACCAATAATTCTTTTTGAATACGCATAACATCACGTGACGTAAAGCCTTTTTGAATCATTTGAACGCGCATATATTCCGCCATCTGCCATATTGTGGCCGCACCGTGACAATGTGCATAGAACATAATCTTGTGCATATTGTTGATTGTTTGTTCTGGGTCGGGTGTGGTGTTGTTTATTATAACGATTCGTGGTTTTAATAATATGTTGTACAATTGAATAACATAGTTCGCCACAGGTTCGTGTTTATTCATTTCCCGAATAATTGCATCGTGTTCTTGTTGCAACAACGGATGAATTTTTTCGCGCACTTTTCGTCCGGCGATGCGAAATTGCTCGGCGCGTTCAAGATTCGGACTTCGTGTGCCAAATTTATATACAACCGAATAAAAATTTACACCCTGGGATATATTATTTTCTTCGGCCAATCGTTGTAATAGATTCGCATAAGAGTTTGCGGCACGCAAAGATTGCGTATATTCACCGCCAAACGCAACAATTGCAGGGGTGTTAATTGGTACATCTTTTACAACCGCGCACGCATACGGATTTTCATTTGAACGCGGGACGCGTTGGATAATATCGGCACTGCTGATTTGATATTGATTGGCGGTCATAAAATTTTCTCCATCAAAATGGCATCTGTACCATCATAATATTTTGGGCGTACACCGATACGTACGTATCCATTATGTTCATACAGTCCGCGGGCAGGGCGATTATTTTCTGCAACTTCAAGAAAAATTTTTTTACCGCCGCGTTTTTTTATGTCGTTTTCGACCAGGGTCAACATCGCGGCTGCAATTCCGGCACGGCGTGCATCAGGATGAACGCCAATGGTTATAATTTCGGCTTCGTCCGCAACAAGACGCCAAACGACAAAACCATTTTGACTGGCGATAATGTCACAGCCCGATTTTTTTAAATCTGCAAAATCATTCGCGGTCCACGGCTTGTGCGGAAAGCATAATTTATGAAGATTTGCCACATTATCAAACATTGGAATCTTTTTTATTTTGTTCCGCATAACTTGGGCGCAGATACATTGGTACGACGGGTTCGTTATTACCGTTTTTCAATTTGTTGTTTACTATTTGAATTGCGTTTTTCAAATTAAACGGTTTGTGTCCAACAGTGCACGGCCATTCCATTTGTTTTACTTCGACGTCATCAATTGACATAGTACAGGGCGCCAACCCATTCGCGGCAACAAAGAAATCACCACGTCCCGAATCAATTGCAACAAAGGCATCGGGGACCTCGTGCAAATACAGTTCAAACGCATTAATCGGCACCACGGGAGTATTTAATCCCAATGCCAATCCCTTGGCATAGGCAATCCCCAAACGAATCCCTGTAAAACTGCCTGGACCAACAACGACACCAATTGCGTCCAGATCGGACCATTTTGCACCAACACCCCCCAGGAATTTTTCACATTCCGCCGGCAATGCCACAGATTGCTTTTCTGTATCAACGTGCACATATTTATCGTCCAAAACGAATTCCAATCCCGTCCCAGACGTATTTATAACTAAAATCATTTTTCCCCCTATGCACGAACGCCAAACCCAATACGCTTGGCCAACACCGCAGATTTACGTGCCGACAATAATTCATCAATTTTTTGTGGTGTAAATTCTGTTTTTACATCTTCGCCATCGTGTTCCAATAACGTACGTCTAAGCAGTGCCGTCAGTTCGCGTTGTAATTCGCGCACCCCGTCTTCGGATGTATAGTTGCGTATCAAATGACGCAATGCTTTATCGTCAATTATAATGTTGTCGGTATTCCATCCCGTATCGCGTGCGGCGCGTGCAATCAGATGTTCACGTGCAATTTGCACTTTTTCATCTTCGCTGTATCCGGGAATTTCGATAATTTCCATACGATCTTTCAGTGCGTTTGACATATTTAAACTGTTTGCGGTCGCGATGAACAAAACATTTGACAGGTCAAAGTCAACCTCCAGATAATGATCACGAAAAGATTTATTTTGTTCCGGATCCAAAATTTCCAATAAGGCTGATTCGGGGTCGCCGCGCCAATCACGTCCCATTTTGTCGATTTCATCCAACACGATAACGGGATTATTTGCTTTGCAGCGTTTCAATGCGTCCATAATGCGCCCCGTTTGTGCGCCGATATATGTTTTGCGATGACCGCGGAAATGCGCCTCGTCAGAAATTCCGCCCAGTGATATGCGTTGATACTTGCGCCCCAGTGCGTCGGCAATGGATTTACACAGCGATGTTTTCCCAACGCCCGGTGCACCGACAAAGCACAAAATACTGCCCTGGTTGCCGCCCGTCTTTTTCATAACCGCAATGTGTTCTAAAATGCGCTCTTTGACCGCCTGCATACCAGAATGCTGGGAATCCAGAACGGCGCGTGCTGTTTTTAAATCGATTGGTGCAACGTCTGATTTTTCCCACGGCATAGCCAAAACTTCTTCGATATACGTCTTTAACAAGCCGCCTTCATTTGACATAGGCGACATACTGCGCATACGTTTCCATTCTGACATTGCTTTATCCCGGGCATCGCGTGGCATTGCGGAACGCTCTATACGTTTGCGCAGATTTTCGGTATCTGCTTCGTCACTGTCGTCGCCCATTTCACGTTGGATTGCGCGCATTTTTTCTTGTAAAATTGCCTCGCGCCGGCCATTTTCCATCTGTTGCTGGATGCGGCGATTAATTGAATTTTCGATTTTTGCGGTTTCCGCCATCAAGTTAATTTTTTCAAGCAACAGCATTAATTTTTCGCGCCACGATTGTGTGCGCAGAATACGCACCGCATCATCTGTATCTATGTCCGCCGATTGAATAACAGAATCAACAAATGCAGCCATTGGATAATTCTGGATAATTGCGCGCATCTTTTCCAATTTAAATTTACGCGACGCGGACAACGCCTGCATATTTTCAGCCACCTTGTCGCGCAGGGCAATTGTTTGTTCGGATTCACTGTCGTCCAGAATTTCAATTGGCGTTGTTTCTGCTGTGAATATGCTGTTTTCAACCTGAGTATTGTCCAGTTTTACAACATCGGTTGTTCGAATAATTGCGTGCAGCGTCCCATCCGGCAGACGTAAAACCTGGGCAATATCGCCAAGCGTACCAACATCATATACGTCTTCGGGTGATGCCGGATATGACCAACTGTGCTGTGGCGTAATGACCAGTTTTTGATTCGCGGCGGCGGCGGCCTCGATACAGGCGACAGACGCAGGATTATCAATATATACCGGTACCGTTAAACCCGGATGTACAATTAAATCACGAAAAGGTAAAATATAATTTCTCATAGCGCATTTAATATAAGAATTTTTTTATAATTTTTCAAGGTCTATAAAAAATCCCCCAACGGGGGAATTTTTTATCGTAATATCGTTGTGTTTCTTAACGACGACGACCATACCCGTTGTATTGGGCGCTGTTGCTGGAACGTTTTGATAAATAGCGTGCCGCAATCAACGCCAGCCATTCGAACGCCAACAATCCCATCCATCCCAACTTGGCATCAAATCCCGGAACCCAGCCCAGAACATAAACAATTTGTGCAATAAATGAAATATATAAAATTCCAAATATACCCGTAAAGAACACTTTTTTTACTTTTCCGAACATTTTCAAACCTTTTATTTAATAATTGTTCCCCCCGATAAAGCATTTACAAAATACCGGGTTTCTGTTGCTGGGCACCCGGTGGCCCCGCAATATGCTGAAACGGATATAATCAACAATCGCCAACTATATCCAATCCTTTAATTAGGCAGCCATTGCAAGGCGAACGTTGTCGTTCGCAGCGATTCTATCGCCATTCAGTTTTTATTTGGCTTTTAACGACACCACGTCGGATTCAGCCGATTTGCCTTTACTGCGCCTGTCGAAACTATGTCAGCCCCATATTTTTTATTGGTGGAGCTGTGGGGTACCGCCCCCCAGTCCAAAACGACTATTCCGCAACGGGTTCAGAATCATCATCACTTTCGTGACAGAAATAATTATAATATTTATGGTGGCAAATGCAAGTTTTTAAGTTATAATGACCAAAAACGGCGGAAAACAGATGAAGTTTCTAGATAAAGTAAAGATTCATATTCGTGCGGGTGACGGTGGTAACGGCAGTGCAAGTTTCCGCCGCGAATCCGCACATAACGGTTCTTAACGACGAGCGTTATTAGCGAGGAGTTTAGAACAAGTTAGTAAGGATACGCGGCATCAACGGGAAAAATGGAAAACAGATGAAGTTTCTAGATAAAGCAAAGATTCATATTCGTGCGGGTGACGGTGGTAACGGCAGTGCAAGTTTCCGCCGCGAGAAGTATATAGAATTTGGCGGTCCCAACGGCGGCGACGGTGGTCGCGGTGGTGATGTTATATTTCGTGCCGTGCCGAATGTAAATACACTGATAGATTATCGATACAAGACGAATTTTGCGGCCGGCCGCGGGCAAAATGGTATGGGGAAAATGCGCACGGGGGCATCTGGCGCAACATTGGTTCTGCCTGTGCCGACCGGTACGGTCATTTTGTCTGAAAACGAAGAAATAGAATACGCCGATTTAAATGTTGACGGAATGGAATATTTGGCCGCACGGGGCGGTAATGGCGGTTGGGGAAATTTGCACTTTAAGAGCCCCACAAATCGCGCCCCACGCCAGGCGAATGATGGTTTGCCGGGCGAAGAAAGAACGGTCGTTTTGCGGCTAAAATTAATCGCGGATATCGGATTGGTGGGCTTTCCCAACGCGGGAAAGTCGACGTTATTGTCGGCCGTAACGGCGGCGCGTCCAAAAATTGCGAACTATCCATTTACGACACTAAACCCCCAGTTGGGTGTAATGTACGCGCATAACCGCGAATTCGTTCTGGTGGATTTGCCCGGGTTAATAGAGGGGGCACACACAGGCGTTGGCCTTGGCGACAGATTTTTGGGGCACGCAGAACGCACCAAAATGATACTGCACGTGATTGATGGCACCGAACCAGATTGGGCGGCCCGTTATGCCGCCATCCGATTTGAAATGGATTCTTATGGTGGTGATTTAACAACCAAGCCGGAAATTGTCGTCATAAACAAAATGGATGCATTGGAACCAGACGAATTAAAAACGCGTATGGCCGCATTCAAAAAGTCGTTCGGTCGGAAAAAACGCCCGGACATAATGTTAATCAGTGCCGCAGGAAGGGTGGGAATAAGCGAGTTGATTTCTGCAATCGAGAAAAAATTTGTGGAATCAGAAAAAAATGAACAAACAGCGTAACCCATTGGCAACCCAAACATTGGAACAAAAAAGAATTGCCTATAACCGCGATTGTGCAAAAAACATTGTCGCATATAAATCGGATGATTCGGTTATACCTTTGCGTGCCACCCGCTTGGAAGATGTAGAGTTCATAGGCGGTCTTTGGCGTGTCCAGGATAAAATCATTCATAACGTTCGTATAATTCGTGATCAATCGATGATTATTGGCACACGTATTGAACATAATGAAAAGACATTTTTTGAATACTATCGTGCGGCCCGATTGGCATATAATTGTTATGGCCCCATAAAGCCGTGTTTTGATATGGTCGCGGCAAAGTACAGTACGGACAAGGGCACATATTGGTCGTACGGAAAAACGATTGCCGACGCGCGCGCATTTCTGGGTATACGTTTATATGATGAGTATATGGATTTAATTCACGCAGTTGCGTGCAAAAACAAAATTCAAAAATTACGCAAATAGCCAAAAATAAAATCGTTTTACAGTATTTGATTTTTGGACTTTTATCTGATAAGATGGCCAAAGCAATAAAAAGACAAAAAAAGGAGAACAAAATGGCACTGTCATTAAAAGGCACACAAACAGAAAAGAATCTGTTGATTGCGTTTGCCGGCGAATCCCAGGCGCGCAATCGTTATACATTCTTTGCGTCCAAGGCCAAAGACGAAGGTTACCAGGCAATTGGAAAAATCTTTTTGGAAACCGCGGAACAGGAAAAAGAACACGCATCACGTTTGTTTAAATTTCTTGAAGGTGGTGAACTGGAAATAACGGCATCTTATCCGGCGGGTAAAATCGGAACGACATTGGAAAATCTTCAGGCGGCCGCATATGGTGAACACGAAGAAAACACCAATATGTATCCAAAATTTGCGCAAATCGCGGCCCAAGAAGGTTTTGATTCCATTGCCGAAGTGTTAAAGAATATTGGCTATGCGGAACGTTATCACGAATCCCGCTATCGCGCGTTGATTGATGCAATTGAATCAGGCACATTGTTCAAACAGGATAAAATCGTTATGTGGCGTTGCACAAACTGTGGTATGTGGCACATCGGGACCGAGGCACCAAAAGTATGCCCGGCCTGCCTGCATCCCCAGGGCTATTTTATCAGCGAAGGCACAATATCGCGCTGTGACACGAACGAAGGCTTCTGTGAATATGCAAAAATTGACGATTAACGTTTGTTAAAAAAAACAAGAATCCGCCGATTGGCGGATTCTTATTTTGTATAGTAACAATTTTCGGTATATCTGTATGTTCCTTCGGTAGATTCAAAGGAATATTCTGTGGCGGACGGTATAAAACAATCGGTTATATCGGTACTGCCGGCGTTTGATTGGCCGCCAAATTCAAAGGGTATATCTTGGATTGGTGGAACAATTGGACATTGTGTGCATCCGCTGTGGCTTGTGCCGGGGTTTCCATAATATCCAACCGCACAACGGTATCGGGTGTTTTTTTCGCACGTGCCGCAATCACAGGTGGCGACAACCATCTCTTCATAACCTGTATACACGGATGCTTTCCAATCTGTGCTTTCACAGTCTGTGCACGGCGGACAGGGGTCTTCGCCCGTTTCGCACATACCAACCTTTTCACAGGCATCTCTTGGTCTTTCCCCAAGAAACCAATATTCGAATAAATGTCTGCCATTTGTATCGATTAATTGGTTTAAAATCTGGGCCAAAAAGGGATTGGTGCTGGTTAATTCATTTGCCACGCTCTCAAGTCCAATGGTATATTCTGTTTCTGTCGCACATCCTGCGGTTTTGCAATATTCCTCGGTTTGTGAAACCAGATCTTCACAGGCGTTGCATAACAATGCTGTTGAACTTGACGCCGTTACATCACACGGATTAATAATAACTGCACCAATTAATGTGCCGTATGCGATGATTTTATATTTCATATCCATTCCCCTTATAAAACGACCGTTTGGATTCGGCATAATCAGGGAAATAAAAAAAACAGGAATCTGGGATAAAAAGATAAAACAAACCGCCGATTAATATCGGTGGTTTGTTTTCGACATTTATTTATAACAATTATATCAAAATATTCCGGTTGGGTCAAATTACAATTATATAACCCCTGTTTTCATTTCATTGCCAACATAGAATTTGTATGATTTTGGTATAAATTGTAACAGCGTCAAATTCGGGTCATTTGGGCCCATGTATCCAAAATCGCTGTAACTGTCGCGCCAATATTTTTGCTTTTCATTTATGCTATCAATAATACGCATTTCACCGAACAAGCGCACTGCATACCGTGCGTTCGGATTAAAATAATATAAACTGCACTTTGGATTATGATTTAATTGTTTCATTTTTGGACTGTCGCGGTCGGTTATAAAATGCAATTCCAAGTTTGTTGCATTCGCATTCAGTGCATTCATAACCGTGCGTGCTTCGGGATATTCGTCCAGGCGATTTGTACATAAAACCGTATCGTTACACGATCTGACAACATCGACAATTGATTGTATATCATTTGTTTCCATCATTTTTAATCTCCATTTTATCCAGTATATCATCCAGCATTTTAAGTGCGCTGTTTTGGCACGCGCGTCCACGCCACGACATCAGTTCTGTACCTGTTTTCTGATCTGCGATCGATATATTAAAATTCCACCACCAGAAACCATTAAACGGACACCAGAACGGATTAAACTTTTCGCGCCGTTCAGATACTTTGACTATATACCGTGCGTCATCCGGAACAACAGCGGAATCTATTTCTATGTTTTCCGTGTTGTCGATTGCGTCACGACTGGCTGTGGCGGTGCCCACAACAACGTGATAACCGCGATTGGCCATTTTTTGTTTTATACTGCGCCGCATACCATACCCGCCACGATCTGCATAGAAAGTTTGTGTCGTATCAATTGAATTTGGTTGAACATAGACACTGTTACAGCCCACCATTACCGGTAACAACAAGATTATAAATAGTGCCTTCATATCTTATCCCCTTTGCATATATCCAGTTTACAAAAACAACGATGCCCGGCACAAGTCTAAATTATATTGCGGCCGTCATTTTAAAATATGTCGATGTGGGGCATCCGTAACATTTTGCACGCCGTACGTTCAAATTGTGGACTGCACGTAATAAATAAAACCGCCATACGGCGGTTAATTCCTGGCGCACCCGGCGCGATTCGAACGCGCAATCCCCGCCTTCGGAGGGCGATGCTCTATCCAGTTAAGCCACGGGTGCAACGCTGTTTTGCAAAATTATATGCAGATTTCTATGAAAAATCAACATCTGATTTTATCTGGCTTTATATATTTTATCGGGTTTTACCGGTGGCTGTAGCCGTGCTCGGCAAGGCCAGAATATGCGTGGGTGGTTGCGCGTAAATTTTGACGGGCGTTGCCAAGACCGAAAAAACTTACGTGTCCAATCGATGTTTAGCCCGGTCCACCACGTAAAATATTTTTACGGCGTGTTTGCAGGTTCAAACGTCCCACTGTTTACAATTACATAAATTCCTGATATAATGTTTGCTGAATCCAATGGGAATTGGGCTCGGGACTGTGGTAGCCCACTTTATCCGGTTGTAGCACCGTGTCCGGTGTGGCGGCACGAATTGTGTTGTCATATCCCCGACTTTGATCGGAAAGTTGTTTGCTATAAAACAGGGCTTGCCTGAATGCGATAGAGCCGTTACCAAATATGTGATTTACCAACTCCCCGACCATTTGATTCCTGGGGCGGTCTTTTTAATTGGACATCACAAAAGGGCGAAAAATGGCGTATTTATTAGGGGGCTTCATTAGTGGTTTTATATTCTATTCAATACCTGCTTGGATTGTGTGGAAAAAGGATAGAGAACTACGAAAGACGTTGTTGCTTTTAGCAGTAATAATAAATTTGATTTATGTTCCGATATCAATGGGTTCTGATGCCCAATATCTTTCTTTGATTTATTTGGTATTATGGGTTGTGCTGGGGATGATTGCTATAAAAACATCACGTAAAAATTATAAAAATAATAAATATGAATTGTCAGAGAATAGGGGTGTTCAAGAAAGCAAATTTTATAATAACGACAACAGAAAGTATAAAAATGAAGGAATAAAAAACCAAGAAACAAACGTGGCGGTTGATAAGTTGATGTTAATAGACAAGCGCACTGGCTGCGACGCGACACACAAAACTTTGGTCGAACAAAAACTCACTTTGTCAGAAAGAGCAAAAATATTGGCTGGCTTAGAATTAGATTTTTATGACGCAGAGCGTTCTGAATTAGGTCAGCGTGTCCACGCAGAACTGGCGCAATACTATGATGGCGCAAGTAAAATGTTACGTACAGACTTTAAAGAACCTCTTGCGCGAGCAATTTCGCAGCATCTGGAACGACATCCAAATATGCAAACAGAGGTAGAAGTAATGTTACTGAATGAACG
Organism: uncultured Alphaproteobacteria bacterium; assembly: GCA_944389495.1. Classification (GTDB taxonomy): domain Bacteria; phylum Pseudomonadota; class Alphaproteobacteria; order Rs-D84; family Rs-D84; genus Enterousia. Next base: position 99,428 of record CALXMN010000003.1, read on the forward strand.
TGGAATATGTGATTTAGTAGTTATAAATGGTGTGCACTGTGAGTATTTGGCCGATTTCAAAATAGCAGATAATATAACTGGTAAATATTTGGAATATTGTAAAATGCAATTACTGTTATATAGATGTGCATTAAAAGAAATGGGATACGATGTATCTAATACAGTAATGGATATTATATGTCCATCGGGGATTATAAGAATAAGTAAGTCAGATCTACAATCTGCAGCAAAGCGACTTAACCAGACGATCGTGTTGCCAAAAGATAGTCGTTTTGCCGGACAGTATGTGGACGATTTGGATGGTTGGAAAGGGTGGCAGCACTTTTTTGAGAATTTGCAATCCAATAAATAATTTATAACTTTCAAAAAACAATACGGCAGAATACAGAATTTGTACTGCAAAAGACATAATCTAATCTTGGCGATGTCGTACACGTACACCCGGTGCGATTCCAATGTGCAGACAAATACCTTTGACATACACCAAGCAGAGATTGAAACCGTGCGCCGATTTTAAGATTTCCAAAAATTCAGTTCGTCGGTTAAGACCGGCAACAACCTTGTCTATGTTTTTATTTTGCTTTGCTGTCTATCGGTGGTTATTTACCTCTGTTATGTTTTGCATTATGCCACAACAGGTATTTACCGACATTTGTTAAGTTCGCCAGTTTTTGAATTTTTTTATGATTTAATTTTCGTCCGGTTCGGCATTCGTAATAATCAACCAAGTCCATTGGATTATTTCCGATTTTTTGATATTTACCCGCCATCATTGCAAACGCATAGTTTATATCTGCAACGGCGACTTCGTCCAAGTCCAACAATGCCGCAAACTTTCCATTTTCATCCAAGATAACATTTTTTGGCGTTATGCCACAGTGGTATATTCCAACGTCTTCTGGGGCGCCACGATTCATTAATTGCACCGCGCCTGAAAATACAGCCCCCAGCACAGGATTATTTACATCGGATATATTCGTTTTGGCAACCTGGTGCGTATATTTGTGCGGGAATTTGTCCAATATGTTGACATCTATGTCATTCATTTTTACGAATAAATCGACAATGTCGTGATACAAATATTGAATTGCTTCGTTTTTCAATCCATTGCCAATGTGCTCGTACAATGTTTTACCCGGTATAATCGGATAAACCTCTATCCAATAATGATTGTGATTATAGACGCGAATTTTCGGGGCACTAATACCGTGTTTTTCCATAGATTCAGAAATCACAGAATTTTTTACCGCCATATCACGATGATTAAATTTGCATACAAATGTTCCATCAATCGACTTTGCAATAAAGACATTGCGCAAACTGCCCGAAATTTTGGGACGTGAAATATTGTTTGTATACGGTATGATGTCGCGTATCACAGAAAAAGTATCAATCAGTTTTAACATTGCATCCCTTGTTTTATTGTCAAATATATTTTATGTCAACTTTTGTAAAAAGTCAAGGGGCTTATTTTGCGTTTTGGTCGCGCTGTAATAATGCCAGCATAAAGTCGTCCAAATCACCATCCAATACCGCATTTGAATCCGTCTTTTCAACACCGGTACGCACGTCTTTAACCAACTGGTACGGATACAGGACATAGTTTCTTATTTGGCTGCCCCATTCGATTTTCTTTTGCGCAGCCAGGGCGGCATTTTCGACCTCGGCCCGTTTTTGACGTTCCAACTCGTAAAGGCGACTGCGCAACATTTTCATTGCCATTTCACGGTTTTGGATTTGGCTGCGTTCATTTTGACACGTAACAACCACGCCGGTTGGAATATGTGTTATGCGAACGGCGCTGTCGGTTTTGTTGACGTGTTGCCCCCCGGCACCGGATGAACGATATGTATCGATACGCAAATCTTTATCGTTAATTTCGATTTCTATGGAATCGTCAACGTCGGGCCATACGTCAACGGATGCAAAACTGGTCTGTCGTTTACCGTTCGCATTAAACGGCGATATGCGCACCAAACGATGTACCCCGATTTCATTCTTTAACCAACCATACGCCCGTTCGCCCGTAATTCGATATGTAATATTTTTAATTCCCGCGGTATCACCTGGGTGCTCTTCAACAACCTCGCATCCAAAGCCGTGACGTTCGGCCCATCGCGCATACATCCGGGCCAACATTTGTGCCCAATCTTGGGCCTCGGTTCCGCCGGCGCCGGCCTGGATGAACAAAAATGCGCCATTATTGTCCGCCGGATCGCGAAACAGTGTAATAAATTTTGCCTTGTGCGCATCTGTGGCCAATTTCTCAATCGCACGAATAACATCCGTATCATCGGGGGCCAATTCATATAATTCGGCCAGATTTTGATATTCTGATTCCAATGTTCGCAAACTGTTTAATGTTTTTTCCAGATTGGATTTTTTTTGTAACAATGCGCGCGCATTATCTGGGTCAGACCATAAATCAGGATTGTTTGTCTGTGTGGTTAATTCAGAAATTTGTTTTTCCAGTTTTTCCGGGTCAAAGAAACCCCCTGACGGCGGAAATGTCGTCTGAAATTTGTATCAATGCTTCGTTCGGTATAATCATAGTTTTTCAATTTTATCAGTATATTGAATCAAATCAATAAAATTATACTTATGGTTTAAAATGACAATTGCCTTTTTTTTCACAATATGATAAAGTTTTATATATCGAGAGGGGATTCCAATAATGAAAAGTACTTTTATAGCATTTGGTTTGATTGCGTGTTTTTGCACATCTGGGGCATTTGCGGTGTCGGCCGGCACGGTTGCGAACGATGGCGTAACACGTGGTACGGCGGCCTATGCCACGTCGGGCACAACCGGCACGAATACGGTTAATCGCGGGTACCAGGGGTTGGCCAATTCATATTTGACGAACCAGCGTAATACATACTATATGGTGACCCAGCCGGATGTAGATTCTGCCTGCCGCGAAAAGATTTATGATTGTCTGGCCGAATATTGCGGTGATGTTACCGTTGTTCCGGGGCAACGTACGGGTCGATGCCAATATGCAACGGAATCTGAATTATATAATTATGCTATGTTATGTCTTCAGCGGGATACATCGGTATTGTTGCCGCAATACAATACCGGGTTGCGAACCAGTGGCGGTGGCTTAAACACTGCGGCGCGTTTGTGCCCCCCCTATGTCCAGCAAGAGGTTATGTCATATCTATCTATGGCAAATATGGCCGATGAATTATCAAAATCGCACAGTGACCTGTGCCTGCAACGCCGGCAAGAGCTTGAGGCGGCAATGGCCTGTCATTCGGTTGCATTGGCGTACGGAAATGAAACAACCAGTATGTTAACAACACAATTAACGGATGCCTGTGGCGCGGGCGTTCCGGGCGGTTCGGCGGAAATGGTAACGCGCTTTGCAAATGCCGGAAATGTTGGCGCAAACATTTGGGGATGGGCGGAAAAGATTTTAAATCTTGATATGAATCAAAAGGGCGAAGATTGGCAAATGGCGGTCGATTCCGTATTGGCCAGTTATACAAACCGAATGAATTTGGCCTGTGGGGATGATTTGCAGATAAACACTGCGTCAACATCAACATCTGATACGTCCCAGCCATCAACACTGCAGACGGTTGCGGCGTTGGCAACCGGGGTTGCATTCCCAACCGCTGCGCCAAACGTACAAAATCCATATGAAAATCAGAGTTTGTATATGGAACAAACAACTATGTCCGAAGTGTATGATTATGACACCGCGTACCAGTTGGTCCAGGCCGCAATGAGCAATCCATCCACAACACAAAATAATTTCTTGACCACGGCCCAATTGGCAAATATGCAAAACGCCTATGTCCGTGGAACCAAGGTGTTTATTATTCGCGACAGTGCCCGTTGTTATATCGTGCCCGTTGCAACAATGACGACCCAGGAAACGAATTTGATTGCACAAATGTTCGCCAGTTGTATCAGTCGTTAACAATCAATCCCCCATTGTATGGGGGATTTTTTTATAGATTATTTTCCGAAATTATAATACTATTCAAACATAGTTTTATCTGGGGGTGTTTAAGATGCAACCATTAATAAGTGTTATTATTCCGGTATATAACAGCGCGGATTTGTTGACACGGTGCCTAAATTATTTGATTAATCAGACGTACAACAAATTGGAAATCATAATAATCGACGATGGCAGCACAGATAACACACCCGGCGTATGCCGCGATTTTGCAAAACGTGATGCACGTATAAAATTCTTGCGCCAAAAAAATTCCGGGCCGGCGAACGCGCGCAACAATGGCCTGGGCAAGGCAACGGGTGAATACGTTCACTTTCACGACGCGGATGACTTTGTTGAACAAGATTATTATGAAAAAATGGTTGCGGCACTGAATCAAAGTCACGCAGATATAATATGTGGCGAAGTCGAAGAAATTGGATATTTTTTTCCAAAGTTTGATCGCGTACATATATGTACAACACTGGAAGAAAAATTATCAATTCCGCGAACATATATGTTCAATGTTGTGTGGCGCTATATGTACAGACGTGATTTCCTTGTGCAACATAATTTACAGTATCCCAAGAATATGTTTGTCGGCGAAGATACAATGTTTATGATGTATGCAACATATTATGCAAATACAATTGCAACCGCCCCGGGCGCGGTGTATCATTGTATCAGCAACCCTGATTCTTTGGGTAAAAATTACAAGCAAATTATGAACGGGCGTGAAAATGGCGCAATCGCTGATTCCAATAAATATGCAGATTTTATTAAAAAAACTGGTATAGCTGATATTACAGAGCGTTTGCGTCGCGGTGTGTTGGATCGTTCCGAACGGCTTGAGTTTTTTCATATTCCGATTTTTGCGAAAAAGTTTTACACAAACGGAACCATTAAATATTGCTTTTTAAATTTGCCGATTGTTACGAAAAAACAGGGGCATAATCGTATCAAGTATTATCTGTGCGGCGTATATGTATTTCGCAAATTTATAACAATAGCCTAAGGGATTTTGTCGTATAGCGCTTGAACTAAGTTCGTTTTTTTGGTATAATTATCCAAAATGAAATTTACCAGACGTACACTTTTAAAGGTTACTGGATTATCTGCGGTGGCCATTGCAATTTTACCGCGTATGGCATTTGCGGCACGTAATTCTTTACGCACGGTTCGTACAGGTGTCCAACCGGGAAACAAAACTCGTCTGGTCATAGAAACTGCGTCACGCCCATCGTATACAATATCTTACCCCACGAACCAGTTGGTTATAACATTGGCCAATACGTCGGCCAACACGTCTTTGGCACCTGCGATGGCGGCGGGCACATTGGTTACCGCAATTACCCAGGCGCAAAGTGGGGACAAATTACAAATAATTGCAGACTTGTCACGCCCAATAAATGAAATACCACGCGATAATATAATGTTGTTAAGCCCGAATGGTGACAATGATTATAGATTGGTAATCGATTTTACCGGTGCCACCGGAACTGCCACCACCGCGGCATCTGCCACCCCGGCCAAGACAACGAAAACAACGGCTGGACGTAAATATGTTGTTGTTATTGATGCCGGACACGGGGGCAAGGATCCCGGCTGTATAGGCAAGGGCGGAACCCAAGAAAAAACCGTTGTATTATCGGTTGCGAAAAAATTAAAAAATCAATTGGATGCGGCGGGATTTCAAACATACCTTACGCGCAGCAATGATACATATTTAAAATTGGCGCAACGTGCGGCCATAGGTGAAAAGAAACACGCAGATTTATTCTTGTCACTGCACGCAAATGCGAACCCCAGTCGCGCAATGCAGGGATTTTCAATATACACATTGTCGGAAAAGGCATCGGATGAAGAGGCGGCTAAATTGGCCGATGCGGAAAATGCGGCCGATAAAATCGACGTCAGTGGCTTTGAACAGTTTGATAAAGATATTCGTATTGCCTTGTCTTCTTTGCAGCAACACGCGGTTGCAGAAATGTCTGTTGAATACGCAAATGGCGTTGCATCGGCGTTCAAGCGTGCCAAGATTAAGCAACAGCCTGGTCCGGATGTACGTCACGCACCGTTTGCGGTTTTGCGTTCCACGGTACCCGGGGCTTTGTTGGAATTGGGGCATTTGTCCAATGCGTCCGAAGAAAAGTTATTAAAATCATCTGCGCACCAAGATAAATTGGTTGCGGCGATTGTAAAATCTGTAAAAGCGTATAATTTTGATGTTTAATACTTGCAAATAAAAACGAAATCTGTATAATCACACAACATCCGGAGACGTGGCAGAGTGGTCGAATGCGCGCGACTCGAAATCGTGTATACGGGCAACCGTATCAAGGGTTCGAATCCCTTCGTCTCCGCCAGGAATAATAAAATGCCCCCTCACGGGGCATTTTATTATTCCCAGTGAAATGAAACGGTGCGAACACATCGCAATCGCAGATTGCCGGTTCGACAACAAGTAGATTTGCCAAACGTCAGTGCGGGCAAATCGTTACGGTTGCCCCGCAGCCGGCACACTTGTGCCGTGCAAGGAAATCCCTTCGTCTCCGCCACAATAAAAAACACGCCCAACGGGGCGTTTTTTATAAATGCGTAATGTCGATGTCGGGAAAATGCGATGCGATATATTCCGCGGCGAGCCTGCGGTGGCATTGCACTGCGGGTTTTTCTGTGCATAACAGGCATATACGGTCAATGTCGACCGGGGCGAGCCCATCGGTCGGTCGGCGCGCAGCCAGCAATTCGCGATACAGTTTTTCATAATCGGCCCAAGTGATGCAGCCGTTTTTATATCCTGTCAATATTTCTGTGGTTGGCGCAAATTCGGGATGGTATTCGTACCGCGCGCCCAATACCGTGGCCAGATTTTCACCACTGTAAAACGGAACGTACGCGCTGGCGCGCCACAGACGCACATCCCACACGGCGCGCACGCGCACTGCATTCAGGACCTCTATAAACCCGTCCGGGCTTTTACCACTGAAACCGATTGTAAATATCTTTGGCATATCAATACAAAAATAGTCCGTTTAGCATCAAATAGCAATGATTTTCCTGCATCAGGAACTTTCGCGCCAACCCTATACGACAATGTGCATATTGGCTGGCTGCGACAGTACTATTTAAGCCTACAACATCTTTATCTTGATCAAATATGTCGCGCAAATATTTGCAACTAACCTTTAATTCATAAGTCTGATTTGAAAAATCAGTAATACGAACACGTAATTTTCCATCTTCTGTAAAGAATTCAATATTATGTGCCGGTATCAATATTGCACCCAATGACGGACATTTGGTTCCCTGCGCAACATAGGCATTTTCTTTGACATGATGATAAAATATACTTTGAATATCCTTTGACAAGCTTTCTCTCAGCGCAGTTGCCAATGTCTTGCCCGGTTCAAATTTTCGCAATACTTCAATAGAATCAATATCTATATTCACATCTTCAGTTCTGTGCGGATAATCACGTGGCTCTTTGAATTTTTCATTATCAACCAGTATTTCGCAGTATGTAGTCGGAATTTGACCGGCATCCCAGTATCCACCATCTAGCATCAGCCGTTTCATATTTTTTTCATAAGTATCAAATCCAGCAATACAGAATTTTTCTTTCATATATGTTATGTCGGAAATAATTATATTTGATTTTTTCATGTGTTTCCTTTGGGGTAACAAAAATCCCCGCCAAGAACGGCGGGGCAAATAAAAAACGGCGATATAAATCGCCCGCTTAACTCAGCGAAATATTATACCAAAATTTGGTTAAAAAATCAATAAAAAAGATTGTGTTCTAAATAAATACCCTGTATTTGTCATATCTAATACCGTCAAATGTTACGCCTCCGCCACAATAAAAAACACGCCCGTATAGGCGTGATTTTTTTATTGTGTTTGACAATATGGATTCGAACCCGGGGGCAAGGGTTCGAACCGCCGCAAAAATAAAACGAAAAAATTATCATAAAAAACATTGGATTTTTTATATAATGTTATAAAATGACCACCGTATGTTTTTATGGAGAAATCTGATATTATGAATATTATGAAATCGTTTAATGAACAGGTTTATGATATTGTGGCACGCATTCCGGCGGGGCGGGTGGCAACGTTTGGTCAGATTGCGCGAATGATTGGCCGCCCACGTATGGCGCGCTTTGTGGGATACGCATCAAATAACAAAAACAGTTGGCATCTGCCGTGGCATCGTGTTGTATTCAAAGACGGCAGTTTGTGCGGCCCCGGTTTTTTCGAGCAACAATACAAAGCACTGAAATCCGAAGGGGTAAAATTTACCCGTGACAAGCACGTCAAGATGGATGAATTTCAATGGGATCCCGAACGGGATGGGGTGCCAATGGACATTCGCGATTTTCCATTGGTTTTTTAAAAAGAACCGGGGTAAGCACCCCGTTTTTTATTTTTTCCCATCCTTGTGATAAAGTTTTTTATTAATCATTTCCGCCGTCAGTTTTCGTAATGTCAAGAACCACGAACGTACATCGTAACCCGCGTCGGACTTGGATATACGGTTGTACATTTCCGCGGTTGTTGACGGCGCTGGCATAACGACGTCGTCACCCATATGCCAATCTGCGGGCGTTGAAACGCCAAACGCATCGGTTACCTGTAAAGCAATTAATATCCGTTTAATTTCATCAAAATTGCGTCCTGTTGTAAGTGGATAATACAGTATTGCCCGGATAATGCCTTTGGGGTCAATTATAAAAACCGCACGTACGGCACGTGTATCCGATGCGTTTGGGTGCAGCATACCATATTGCTTTGCAATATTCATATTCATATCGTCTATGATTGGAAATACTATATCGACATTCTCTATATCACGATACTTAATATTCCGGATGGCATTTATCCAGGCCAAATGCCCGGTCAGTGTTCCAATTGACAAACCTATAATTTCTGTGTTCAGTTTTTTAAAATCTTCTAACATAGATTGAAAAACCATAAATTCCGTTGTGCAAACAGGTGTAAAATCGGCCGGATGAGAAAATAAAATCACCCATTTGCCTGCATAATCCATCGGGAAATTTATAACGCCATTTGTGGTATTTGCGACAAATTCCGGTGCGGCATTACCAATTAATGGCATTTGTGAAACTTTGTTTTCGTTATCGTGTTCGCCACAGGTACAGCCCATATGTTCGTGAATACAATTGTGCATAATCTTGCTCCTTTTTTTATGCATTATACTTATATTGATTACGTCACGTAACAGGCATATAATCCAAGCATTTAATGACATAAAACTTTGTTCTTGATAAAAGCCCCCAAGAAATCAATAATAGTTAGAAAACGAAAAGGAAAAAAAGATGAAGCGTTCTGATATTGTACGATCTATGCAGGTCCAGTTTAAACATATGCGTGTTTCTGATGCGGCGGCCATCTTGAATACAATCGCCGATCAAATGATTGAATCAGTTGCGGCCGGTCACAGAATAGAAGTTCGGGGTTTTGGTACATTTCAACCGCGTGCCCGCGCAACCAAGGTTGGATATAATCCCTGTACCGGTCAACCAATGCATTTGGATGCAAGTACAACCATCTTGTTCAAGCCCAGTCGTGAATTAACAAAAAAAATGAACGAGTAATAAAATGTTATTTGGTAAAAAATCAGGAATAAAAAATCATAACCGCGAACGTTATGACCGTATACGCCGTCTGATGTGGATAAAGTGTGAATCCTGTGGACGTCTGGTGTACTATAAAGACTATAAAACAAATCATTATATTTGTCCGCGCTGTGGTCGTGCATTTATTATGACCCCGAAACAGCGATTTGACCTGCTGTTTGATAACAATGCGTGGGAACGGTTGACATTGCCAATTGTATCGGACGATCCGTTGGACTTTGTCGATCGCAAGGCATACAAGGATCGTCTGGCCGAGGCACGTCTTGAAACCGGGTATAACGACGCAATAACAACGGCCGATGGCGTAATTGGGGGCATTCCAACGACAATATGTGTTTTAAATGGCGATTTTATGTTGGGCTCTATGGGGCGTGCGGCGGGCGACGGTATTGTTGCCAGTATGGAACACGCGCTTGAAAAAAAACAGCCGTTTATTATGGTTACCTGCAGTGGTGGCGCCCGTATGCAGGAAAACATCCTTTCGTTAATGCAAATGGCGCGTACAACGGTTGCCGTAAACAAATTGCACGCGAATGGTATACCGTACATAGTTCTGTTAACAGATCCAACATTTGGCGGTGTTACGGCGTCTTTTGCAATGTTGGGCGACATTCATATTGCAGAAAAGGGCGCACGCATTGGTTTTGCGGGGCGTCGTGTAATCGAACAAAACATTCGTGAAAAATTACCGGCCGATTTTCAAACGGCGGAATATCTGTATACACACGGTATGGTCGATATGGTTGTGCCACGCACAGAATTAAAGGCGAAACTTGAAAAAATTCTTGCGGTATTAACCAAACAGCCGCATATCCCACATCCGATTACTATTGCAACCCCAACGCCGGATACAAAAAAGATTCGTGGTATGGGCGAAAACGATGCATATGATAAAGTCTTGTTGGCCCGCAATGAAAATCGTCCACATTTCTTGGACTATATAAATGGCATAGTAGAAGATTGGACGTACTTGGCCGGCGACAGATTGTTCGGCGAAGATCCTGCAATGTGCGGTGGTATTGGATATTGGCGCGACACACCGGCCGTTATTATTGGCCAGGAAAAAGGTCGCACGATTGAAACCCGCCAATTTCATCGCTTTGGAATGCCCAATCCCGAAGGGTATCGCAAAGCACAACGTTTAATGCGATTGGCCGAAAAATTTAAATTACCCGTCATTTCATTGTTTGACACGGCGGGCGCTTTTGCAGGCAGTGCAGCCGAAGAGCGGGGCCAGTCCCAGGCCGTTGCGTCATCTATTGCGACGGGGCTTTCTATAAAAACGCCATATATTGCCGTTAATGTGGGCGAAGGCGGCAGTGGTGGCGCAATTGCAATCGGCACGGGCGACCGTGTGTTAATGCTGGAAAATACGATTTATTCGGTAATTGCGCCAGAATCCTGTGCCAGTATTTTGTGGAAAGATAATAAATACAAGGCCACGGCTGCCGCGGCAATGAAATTGACCGCGCGTGATATGGCGGATTTGAATATCGTCGACAAAATTGTTACAGAACCGTCTGGTGGCGCACATACGGATTGGCAAACAACAATGGAAATGTTGGCAAGTGCGGTATCCGAACAAATTGCGGATTTACAAAAAATTCCAACAGACGAACTGCCAACGCGTCGCGCGGAAAAGTTTTTGGCAATGACGCGTGATGTGGAAATTTACGCACCCGCACACGACGCCGAAGATAAATAAAAAACGGGGTTTTCCCCGTTTTTTTATTACTTTTGTTCCGGTGGCGTCCCAACAACCAGTTTCCCGGCCTGGCCGGATTTTAACCATTCTAATACCGCGACACGTGAATCTATAACTTTTTGTTCTTCTGCATTTTCAACGGTAATTTCACGCAGTGCTTCAATTGCTTCGTCAACTTTCTGTACGAATTTATCGGTCAAGACCCTTCTTTTATCCATACTATCCTCCCTTTTTATTATTAACGTAATCTTTGAATAAATCTGTTATATAACGCACCAGATTGTAAAATTGGCATAACCGGCATACGTTTTTTTATACGTTTATTATGTTTTATGGTTCTTACTTGTGACAAAGATGACTGATGGTATGTGATTTCCCCATCGTCGCCGTCATATTCTTTTAACTCATCAATGTTTACTTCATAATATTGACCGTCTTCATCCTGATATATAACTGTTTTTGCGTCTGCTGGAACTTCTATTACACCACGGTCATCAATATCATCAACATTTTTTATCATATTTAATGTAATATCGCTTTGTTTTGAAAATGTGTAACCATTAGAAATTGATTTCCGATTTATCTCATAATTTATTGGCTTGAGCCCCAAATAAAACCTGTAGTTTCTTATATTTGCTGTATTTGCCATTTATAACCTTCATAAAAAAAATAGGGCGCAAAAACCGCCCCACAATTATGCTATTATTACCAAGTGTAAAGCAAAATGTGTCAACATTTACTTCCCCTTGAATTATTAATTTAATTGTACAACACAAATAACAATTTGTCAAGACTTGTTTTTTATATGATTAATATAATAAAAAAATCGCCCGTTGGGGCGATTTTTTTGTCCTGGTTGTATTTGTGCTTGTTACAGAGGAGATGCACACAGAACAAAAAACGACCACGTAAGAACAGGTGGTCGGGGTGTTAGTAAAATCATAAGAAACAAATGACCCGTTGGTGTTCCGGTTACCCGTGTTATATTCCCAACGCACCCCGACATTTTCCGGGGATATAACGATGCAGTTGCACCATTACATCAGATAACAATGCATTGCTGCATCGGTTTCTTATGGGGTTTACTACGCCCCGCCATCCATATCCCTATGGATTCAATGTGAATTATATCATTTCGCATTCAAAAAGCAATGGGAATGTATTCTTGCGCGATTTCGGACTTGCATTTAAAATTTGATTTCTGTATAATACCCCACGCAACCACACGGAGCGTTGGCAGAGTGGTAATGCAGCGGATTGCTAATCCGTGACCGTGTTACAGCGGTCCATAGGTTCGAGTCCTATACGCTCCGCCAGGAAATTTCCCACTGTATGTGGGATTTTTTATATTTCTGGCTGGTACATACGTTTTATTTGCGCAAAATATTTAATGTTGGCATCATACAATCGTTCATATCGTGCAGATTTACGTGCTTTATAACTGGCCAATTTTTGTTTGTAAAATTTCTGCGCCATATCATACGATGTAAATTCACGTGATAACGTGTCAAACTTTTCATCCATTATCAGATTTCCACGTGTCCCCAGCACAGGAATACGATAAAATACAGTAATTATAACCTGGCCGGATGGGTGTTTTGAAATCTGGTTACGTGGAATAAAAACTAAATAGTTTTCAGTTGCCAAACGGAATGACATTGTTGGTTTGCAATCATTTGAACGCAATGACATTATGTTTCCTTTATCTGTCTGTCAGATTACAAAATTACATATAAAAATCCATAAAAAATACCAGTTGCAAATTCGCGTGATATAATATACCATATTTGACATGAAAAAGTTTTTGTCTTGTTACTGTTGCAGATAATTTTCTTTGCCACGGCAAACGTTTCTGTTTGCAAAAAATCAATCGTTTTAATAATATTTCGAACATTACAAAAAGGATGCGCATATGACAATCAGATTATTTAATACTATGACCCGCAGAATCGAAGAATTCAAACCATTGGTCCCCGGCAAAATGGGGTTCTATTCTTGCGGTCCAACGGTTTACTGGGACCAGCACATTGGCAATATGCGCAGTTTTGTTAACAGTGATATTTTAAAGCGTATGTTTATTGAAAACGGATATGACGTTCGGCACGTTATGAATATTACCGATGTGGGGCATTTGACCAGTGACGAAGATACCGGTGAAGACAAAATGGAAAAGGGCGCCGCCCGCGAAAAGATGTCTGTATGGGATATTGCACAAAAGTATATAGATTCTTTTTTGCGTGACATTGATTCATTAAATATTATTCGCCCAACGGTTATGCCGCGTGCAACCGACAATATTCCCGAACAAATTGCCCAGGTAAAACAACTGGAAGAACTTGGCTTTACCTATGAAATTCCGGGCGACGGTATTTATTATGATACCAGTAAATTCCCAGATTACGGTGCACTGGGCGGCCAGAACTTGTCCGAATTGCGGGGCGGGGCGCGTATTGATGACAGCGGCAAAAAAAATCCAACTGATTTCGCATTGTGGAAATTTTCGCCAACGGATAAAAAACGCGCAATGGAATGGGACAGTCCCTGGGGCGTTGGTTTCCCGGGGTGGCACATAGAGTGCAGCGCAATGAGTATGAAATACCTGGGAAAGCATTTTGATATTCACGTTGGCGGCCAAGAACACATCAAAGTTCACCATACCGATGAAATCGCACAAAGTGAACCAATCGTGGGCAAGCCTTGGGTTAATTATTGGGTGCATTATGAGTGGCTGTTGTCAAAAGACGGCAAAATGTCTAAATCGTCGGGCGATTTCTTAACCGTCCAAGATTTAATAGAACGCGGCTATGACCCAATGGCATATCGATATATGTTGTTGATGGGGCATTATCGTCAACCACTGGATTTTTCATTCGAGGCACTTGATGCGGCCGCGAACGGTTACAAATCAATGGTTCGCAAAGTGGCGGAATTTGCCAAAGACAAAGACGGCACCCCCATTGATAAAAATATGTTTAACGCGTGGCACGATAAAATGTTGTCCACAATATCCGACAATATGAAAACCGCGGAAACGTTGGTTGTTGTGCACGAACTGATCAAGGATGCAAATGTTAATGCATCGACCAAATTCGCACTGTTTGAATTTATTGATCGCCTGTTGGGACTGCAGTTTATTGACCGTGCAAAAAAGTTAACCGATGCAGAATCAGAAACCGCGCCGGCGGAAATAGTTGCATTGGCGGATGCGCGTACCGCGGCCAAGGCGGCCCGCGATTGGGCACGTGCCGACGAATTACGCGCACAAATTGACGCCGCCGGTTGGACGGTTGTTGATACGCGCGACGGTGCCAAATTAGTAAAAAAAATATAAGACGGTCCCAATTAAAACGACACACCCGGGAATTTTATCCCGGGATTTAATTTTTATGTAAAAATGGCTTGAATTTAGGGACATTTTAGTGTATATTGCACCCCAGTAACAAGAGGAACGTTCTATGAATTACCCATATATGCCAAAGTCCACTGCGTTGTGGCTGATTGAAAACACGTCACTGACGTTCGAACAAATCGCGGATTTTTGCGGTCTGCACGAGTTAGAGGTAAAAAATATCGCCGACGCAGAAACCACCAAGGTCCAGGGTTTAAACCCGATTTTGAACGGCCAATTAACGCGCGAAGACATTGCGCGGTGCGAAGCGGACCCAACCGCACGTTTAAATCTGCGTGAAGAAATCGTAATCGCCCAACAGGCCCAGAACAAACGCGGCGTTGGTTATACACCCAAACTGCATCGTCAAAATCGTCTGGGGGGTATTTTATGGATTTTAAAAAATTATCCCGAATTATCCGATGGCCAGATTGCGCGCCTTATGCGCAGCACAAATCCGACGGTTGCATCGGTTCGTAATAAAACACATAAATCTTATTCCGCGATACAAATTCAAAGCCCAATTGTTTTGGGGCTGGTGTCGGAATCCGCATTGCACGACGCGGTCGCCAAGGCAAAAAAGCAAAACAATAAATAAAATCACCTATACACGATAAGGGCTTGTTTATGGCTAAGAAATTGGACGAAGCAACCAAGTTACTGATTGATTCATTGCCGGAAAATCTGCAAAAATTGGCCACCAACGCGGTGGACGTCGGATATTTGTCAAAAATAGATTTTGATGCCGCAACCGAGGCTGACGAAGTCCCCACCGACGAACAAGACGAAGTTCTTGATTTCTTTCAGCAAGATTTAGGTCTGGAAATTCTTGAAACAGACAGTTTTGCCAAGGGAATGGACAAATATTATGACGACGATTCTGACGAGCCACTTGATAAAACTCGTAACCTGTTAAACGCCGACGCAGAACAAGTCGATGTTAACGATGATGATTACGAGCACTATGCCAAACAATTGGAACGCAGCCAAACGGGTAATTTGGTTCTTGGGGTCCAGGATTCTGTTCAATCATATTTAAAACAAATCGGCACCGTACAATTATTAACCGCCGCCGGCGAGGTTGCAATTGCCCAACGTATCGAGGCCGCATCCCGCCTTATGGTATATGGCCTGTGCGAAAGTCCTATGACAATCCAGGCGATGTTGGATTGGTACCAGCAGTTGTTAAACGATGATATTCGTTTGCGCTATATCGTCAACCTAGAGGTTATGTATTCCAGTGATTCCGAACAAAAATCTTTGGCCGCTTTGTCGGAAACGCTTAAGTCCAAGGGGGTTGAACACGTTGACGAATTGGATGACGAAGATTTGGATGATTTGGAAGAATCCGCAATGTCCGATGATGACGAAGAAGATGATGATGACGATGATGAAGACGGCATCAAAAAAGAGGATACACCACGTGGTACATCCGGGGTGCCAATTCCGGTAATGGAAGAGGCATTAATGCCAATGGTAATGGATTTATTTGGCAAAATTAAACGCATCTTTAACAATATGCAAAAATTACAGGCAAAACGCCTGGAAAACCTGGAATGTTCATCCAAACCGGACGATGCATTGGAAAAGAAATACACCAAAATGCGCCTGGAATTGTTTGAACACGTCAGCAAGATTCGCCTTAACGACGACCGCATTGCAGAAATTTTGGAACAGTTAACCAAACGCGATCAATTGTTAATGGGGCTCGAAGGTAAATTACTGCGTCTTGCGATGGCAAACAAGGTTAAACGCGAAGATTTCTTGGCCGAATATACGGGTAACGAAATCAATCGCAACTGGGTTAAAAAATTAATGCGCAGCAAAAACCCAACCTGGGCCAATTTTGCAAAAAAACACGAAAAAGATATTTTAAAAATTCAAGACGATATTACCGCCATCGCGGTTGAAACCGGTCAACCAACATCTGAATACAAAAAGGTTGTCGAACTGGTTCGACGTGGCCAGGCCGAGGCCGCCCGTGCAAAACGCGAAATGATCGAGGCCAACCTGCGTCTTGTTATTAAATTTGCAAAAAAATCCAGCAACCGCGGTCTGGGATTGGATTTTTCAGACTTGGTCCAAGATGGGAACATTGGATTGATGAAGGCGGTGGACAAATTCGACTATCGTTTGGGTAATAAATTTTCAACATATGCCACCAATTGGATACAGCAGGGTATTTCGCGCAGCATCGCCGACCAGGCGCGAACAATTCGCATACCTGTGCATATGATTGATAACATACACAAGATTCAACGTGCCACGCGCCAATTTATGCACAAATATGGTCGCCAGCCCACCCCCGAAGAATTATCCAAAATTATTTATTTGCCCGTGGATAAAATACACAAGGCATTAAAAGTTAATTTAAAGCCAATTTCGCTTGAGGCACCCGTTGGCACCGAAGACGACAGCAGCCGTATCGAAATCATCGCAGATGAAACAGCCAAGAATCCGTTCGTTTCGGCCGCGCAAAAGAATTTACGTAAAATCGTCACACAAATTCTTTCTGAACTGGATCCCAAAGAAGAAACTGTTTTGCGCCAACGCTTTGGAATGAGCACCAATAAAACCAGTACCCTGGAAGAGGTTGGTGAATACATCGGGGTCACACGTGAACGTATTCGTCAAATAGAACAAAAGGCATTAAACAAACTGAAACACCCGACACGCGCACGTAAATTGCGCAGTTTTCTGGAAGAATAAAAATAAAAAGCCCGCCAAATGGCGGGCTTTTTAAAATACCGATTTATAAATATCGATGGTTTTTTCCAACATTTTTTTACGCGTATATCGCGATAAAAAGCGCGAATATCCAATTGCACCCAATTTTGTGCGCAGTCCACGTTCCTCGATGACACGCAGCATTTGTTTTGCATATTCTTCGGTGTTTATTTCAAAATTTGGCCCCATTTCCACGAACAATGCCGCATTATCAAACATTTCAACCATTGCGCGTTCATTCGTTGATATAATCGGCAGATTGTATGCCATTGCCTCGATACCGGCAAAAGAACAGGCCTCGGTCTGAGATGCGAACAGTGCACAATCCGCACGTTCATAACACGCACGAATTTGCTTTTCATCATTGACCAATCCCATATTAATAATTGGCAAATCTTTAATTTCTTGAAACGTTTGCTCGTCTTCTTTGGCGTGACCGCCCAATACATAAACCTCTATTTTATGTTTTTTTGCAACTTGGCGAATGGCGGGAATAATTTTTTTAAACCCTTTGTGTGGCGCCCATCCATTTGCAAATATAAATCTGAAAACATTATCCTTGGGGTGCGTTGTTGTTATTTTGGGTTTGTCGACACCATTATAAATTACAGTATACGGTCGTCCACAGTTCCAATACTGCATATATTTTTTACCGTTATCCCCAACCAATATTATGTGATCCATATTAAAGTACGGATCCACCGGCACAAAACCGGGTGTTGTGTTTATCGCCGGCTGGCAATGTAAAACACCAATTGTCTTGCAGTAAACACGACTTTTAATAATATAGGCCAAATTTTCACATGACAAACAATCGCTTTTAATAATTATATTCTGCATAGTTTTTAATTTGGGTATCATATATGTGAAAACAGTTTCAAATAATGCCGCAATGGGAAATTCCATTGGATGCCGAATTTGCAGTTCATTGCCGGCATCTGTGATTGTTATATCTGTATATTCAGGATGCCGATAAAACACGACGTTATACGTGTTTATATTATCCGGCATATTTTGGGCCAGAACGTTAAAGTATGTTGCAATACCACTTTGGTATCGTGCGTCGCGTGAATCCAATTCAATAACATTGATAATTTTTTTCATATGGCAATCCTGTGGTTATTGAACATATGGGCAACCAGTTGGCAAAGTATATGTTCCGGCAGTGTCGGAATAACTTTTACCACTGGGGTCTGGATAAATTTTGCAGTTTGAAATACCAATGCCTGTGTTTGCCACCCAACACCATCCACCGGAACAATTTGAAGACCAATAATTGTTTCCTGTATTGGTACTGCCGCCATTTGGGGTTCCAGAGTATGACGGACAACGTTCACAACAATTTGCAAAGACCGTATATGATGTATAACCACCGGCACCAAATTGACAGGCACCCGTACCACTGGGCGAACGATAATATCCACTGTCGCATCCCGCAAAAGCATATGTGTATGCAGTTGCACCAGCCCATGCAGCAGTCCGATAGGTGCAACCTGTACTGGATGACATTGAACCCGAAGAATCAAATGTGCATCCTGTAAAGAAATAGGAACTGGTGCAATATACGCCCGTGCCGTTGCAGTATGAATTTCCGTTGCATTCTGAAATAACGTTATAACGGTCTGTATAATTACAACCGTATTTATTTATATAATTATCGGCCCAAGAGTTATTATAACTGGCATAGCCATTTATCGTTGTTGGTTTGCCCCATTCGGTATACAATGCGCCATTATACACGCCATCTGCGGCGGTGGATGTTCGGTTCCAAAATGCCCCCACAACAGTCAAGATATACCCCAAAGTATGAATCCAAACACGTTTCATCGTTTCCCCCATTTTGAAAAACGACCGATTTATTTCGGCACACAGTAAAACAAAAAAATCCCAGAAATCTGGGATTGGTGAACAAATAAAAACACCGACATTAATCGGTGGTTTATTTTCGGCATCTGTTTACAAATATTTTACATCAAAATCCCCACAAAAGTCAACTGTATTTTGTGGACAATTTTGATTATACGTGTCCTTTTAACGCGATATAAATCTGGCCCAGGTCTGTTTTTGCCAAGGTTCCGGCCAACTTGTCTGTGCCGTCCGCGGCCCGTGCCGCAACCAATATCTTGTCAAAGCCCCGAACAAATTGCGTTGCCTGGGAACGAAACGCAGCGTTTGATTTCAACATTTCGCGAACCTGTTTTTTGTCTGCGGCCCCCATAATTTTTGCAAACCATTTTGAAAATATTGTTTTATCGCCACCGTGATACTTTTTCCAAATCACATCCGGAATTTCAACGCCGGCCGCCCGTGTTAAATCCATCGTCTGTTCGTGCATTTTTTCGAACATACGTTCACTTTGTTTTAAAAAGTCTGCGGAACTGACACGGCCATATGTTGGTACCCCCGGTGTGGAATTAATTGCATCCATTGGGGCGGTGGCGCGCGCAACCATCATTTGCTTGTTCAATGTCTGCATAGTATTCACGGCCTTGGTATAATCGGCCATCAAGTCAATCATCTGTTGCCGTGATTGGCCGGCCAAATCCTCTAATTTAACGGCCGAATCCGTAATTGTGGATGTAGACTCGGTAACTGTTTGTTTCATAAGTGCAATTTTCTCGTTCAGGCTCTCAACAATTTTCTGTAACGTATCACCCGTTGATACAGAATCACGCGCCAAATCGGGCAGGGCCGAATAATATTTCTCTATCAATTCCGACAGCGGTTGCAATTGTGCCGTTGTTTCGGCCGACATTTTTATCAAATTTTCGGATTGCCCCGACAATTGCGTATGTGCGGTATTCATTTCTATCAAGGTTTCGCGCACCCCGGTGGCCATCGCCCGTACCGATTCCGAGAATGCCCCGGCCGCAGTCTTGGTGTTTTCCAACGTAGAATTGGCCACCCCAGATACGGTCTTTAATTCCCCGACAATATCCTTGGTAAAACCGGTAATATCTTTGTTAAAGTGATTGCATAATTCGGTTAACTCGCGCGAGATATTACGAACCGCACCCTCGGTCGTGGTGGCGGATGACATCAGCGTTTCCACCGCATCGGTCAGTTTGCGAACCTGGGATTCTATGGATGTTTCCGACAAACGCACCTGGCCGGCGACAACATTTGCCGTATTGGTCAATGTGTTCATCTGGCTTGTTAATTGTTTCTTGGATTGTTTACTGAACGTATCCATCTTGACCAGATGACCATCCAACAACTTGTTATTATTCTCCATCGTTTCGGCGTAATTCGCAGCCGCCGCTTTGACATTATCAAATCCGTTTGCGGTTGTCTGGGCCAATCCGACCAGATTTTTTTGCATTGTATCACATTCCGCGTTTAAATTTTTCATCTGTTCGACATTGGATTCAAATTCCGCCCCCAATTGCTGGGACAATGTATTTCCAGAATCAATCCATCCCTGGATATTCGTTTGAATTTGTGCGATGCGTTCACCGGTATCCTGGGACGTGGCATCTATTTTTGCCAACAAATCATTAACGGTTGCACTGAACCGATCCGTGGACATTTCAACGTCTTGCCATCCATTGGATTGAACAATATTGTTTAAATCCGACACCGTATTTTCAAGTCGCTGGGACATAACGGCGATTTTTTTTGTCGCCTCATCCGTCGTCGCCCCCAAACGCGCATTTTGTTCGTCTAGATTATTTTTCAGTTCTGTTGCGGCGGCAATTTGCGCATTTAACTCTTCGCGCATATTTTGAAAATTCGCCTCCATCTTGATTAATTCGTCGGCCAATATAGTATTTAACACCCGAACCGCATCCTGGACACGGGCACGTTCCGGTCGCGTCATTAATTCCAGCAAGGATTGCATAACCCGTTGGGATTTGCGCGACACAAAAAACAAAATTCCCAATGATAATAATAACAGTCCGCACAAAACGCCGCCTGCAATCAAATAAACCTGACCAAAGTCCATAAAATCCCCCCGTGGTTACATTCGTTTAAATATAACAATAATACCCAAATTATCGCCGAACAAGCCATTTTTGACGAATGGTTGCCGGTATATATCCTTGCAGTTCTATGAAATATATACTAGAATCGAAAAAATAAAGCAAGGGTTATAATGGCCAAAAAATTTACTCTTTCTCCGGCCCAGGATGCGGCCGCAAATCCTGCGGAAAACATATGGGTCCAGGCAAATGCCGGCACGGGAAAAACCAGTGTATTGGTGCAACGACTGCTGCGCATATTATTTCGCAGTGATGACATTGATGACTGTGGTATACTGTGCTTAACGTATACCAAGGCCGCGGCCGGTGAAATGCGAAATCGCATTTTGCGCGAGTTACAAAAATGGGCGATGTTATCCGATACAGAATTAATAGAATTATTGGATGGAATCGCATTAACGCATCCTGCAACGATGAACGACGTTGCACACGCCCGAACAATCTTTTTTAAATACATAGACGACCCGGATTTATTAAAAATAAAAACCATCCACGGTTTTTGCGAGGAAATATTACACCAATTCCCGATCGAGGCCGGTATATCACCATCTTGGTCTTTGGTCTCAGACGATACACAACGTGTATTATTACAAGACGCATTTTCAAAACTTATAAATTCATCAAACGATGCACGCGTAAACGACGCCTTTGCATATTTGGTTGGTCGAATTGATGAATCGCGTGTAGGGGATTTGTTAAATATATTAAGTGTACAATACAAAGACTTTTTTCAAATAACAAATGTTGTTAATTATCGCAAATACTTTGTTGATACGATTGAAAATTTCCTTGAATTAAATACGCCGGTACAAATCGAATTTTCACCCAAAAAATTGAAAAAAATCATTGAACTTGCCCAAAACGACATAAATACATCAAAAAAACCGGCGAAATATTTAACAGAAATTGTTAATTACACAAAACAATATATTGATACGACGATTGATTTTGAAAAATACAAAAGCGTATATTTAACCGAAAAAGGAACGCCCAAGACCAATGTTATAAAAAAAGACTATTTGTATGACGAAGCCATTCGGGTTTACAACGTCAACCAACACAATTTGGCGCGTCAAACATTCAATGACACAATGGCTGTATTTGATTTGTCGGCGGCGTTTGCAAAAACATATTCGGAATTAAAAACACAACACAATCTGTTAGATTTCGAAGATTTGATATTATATACACGAAAATTGTTTTCTGCGCCCGACGTTATGGGTTGGGTTTTGTCTCAATTAAACGTACATTTAACACACATCTTGGTTGACGAAGCCCAGGACACAAGTCCGACCCAATGGGATATTTTACGACTGCTGTCGGGCGATTTTTTTACAGACGGCGACACGAACAAAAATCCACACTCGTTATTTGTTGTTGGTGATACCAAGCAATCGATTTATGGATTCCAGGGGGCTGATCCGCGCGCCTTTGACGCTAGTCGTACCGAAATATCACAACAGATTCAGCAGTCTATGCGCACAATTCGCGAAATTCCATTGGTGCAAAGTTTTCGTTCTATGCCACAAATATTATACACGGTTGACACATTTTTTAACGATGATACCGTTCGTGAAAAAACCGGTTTTATTAACAACGCGCACAAATGTGTATATGACAACCCCGACGCATTCACAGAAATACACAAATTGTTTTCCGGAAAATCAGATAACACAGACTTAAAAACATATATTTCATTTATCGCGGACAAGATTCAATCTGTTTTAACCGACAAAAAAATTATGCCAAGTGATATTATGGTCCTTGTTCAAAATCGCGATCCGATGGCGCCGTTGTTGGTTCGCGAACTTAAACGACGTAATGTTCCCGTTGCGGGCAGCGATCGAATAACCTTGCCCGAATTCCCGGCCATACGCGATTTGTTAAACCTTGTTCGTTTTTGTATAAATAACTCTGACGACTACAGTTTATGTTGTGTGTTAAAAAGTCCGATTTTCAGATTGACCGAACGTGATATTTTTAATATCTGTTCCGCAAAAAACAGTGTAAACAATTTTGCAAAAAACGTCGCGTCCGGCATATGTAAAAAAACTGTATTTGATGCTTTACGCGAAATGCATCCCGACATATATGAACGCCTGAGTCAAATAAACACATCGGCAAAAACAATGGGGCCATATTCGTTTTTTACAAAGATATTAAACACAAACGATACGCGCGAAAATATGATTGCGGCACTGGGCGATCAAATCATAGACCCATTGGAAGAATTTTTAACAATATGTCTTGCCTATGAACGCACCCAATGTGGAACTTTGTTTCATTTCTTAAAATGGTTTATTACCGGTGGCAGTGTTATAAAACGCGATATGGACGCGGCGTCCGGTGTGCGCATAGTAACCGTTCACGGCAGCAAAGGTCTCGAAGCGCCAATCGTATTCTTAATCGACACCGTACGTATGCCAAAATCCGAAAACATTTTACCAATTACGCCGGAAATCCAGCCCGCCCACCTGCGTGCGATTGGCAAAAATTTTCCAACGCCGTGGCTATGGTCACCACGCGCCGACAACGGTACCGCACGCGCACGTGCCGCGGACCATCTGGAAAAAACACGACTGGCCGAGCACTATCGTTTGCTGTACGTTGCGATGACCCGCGCCATAAACAATCTGTATATTTACGGATTTGTGTCGGGAAAAAGTTTGCCCCCAGAATTATCGTGGCACACCCAGTTATGGCGCGTATTGTCCAATGACAGAAACGCAATTGTAACAGACGAAACAATCAGGATACAAAATGTCAAATAAACTGCGCAGCGTATTAAAGCAAATTAACGATTTAAAACGCGCAACCGATACAGGTACCAAAATTCATAACAAAATGCGACAAATTGTCATCGACCAAAACACAATGCGTGGTGTCCCAGATTTGTGCGAAAAAATATCTGCCAATCCGGATTTGTTGCGTTTTTTTACCCCAAAATCCAGGACCGAGGTTCCAATTGCCGGCAAAATAAACGGCCGTTTTATCAGTCGTCGTCTGGACAGAATTGTAACAGATGACGCAACAAAAAGCGTCTATGTACTAGATTATAAAACCGATATATCCAAATCAAAATTTCGCCAAGAATACGTTAAACAAATTCAAGAATACATATCGTTATTACGCGACATATATCCGTCGTATACAATTCACGGCTATATTTTATGGCTGCACGATTTTTCATTGGACAAAATCGTATAAAGCCCTTGAAATTATACGCCTTTTACGACTATAATCCGGGTATGCTGACACGTCTGTATATTTCTAATATTGTATTAATTGAAAAACTGAACCTTGAATTCGGGGCGGGGCTGAATGTCCTTACCGGCGAAACCGGGGCCGGTAAAAGTATCCTTATGGACTCGCTGGCGTTGGCGCTGGGGGCGCGCTCGGACGCATCGTTAATACGACACGGGTGCGATACGGCATCTGTTATTGCAGAATTTGATGACGTGGATGCAAAAATAAAAAACATTCTGGATGAAAATGGTCTGGAACCAGATGACGCGTTAATACTGCGTCGAACATTGTCGTTGGACGGGAAAAGTCGCGCCTGGGTTAACGATATACCTGTGTCAATCAAAACACTGAAACAAATCGGCGATACATTGGTTGAAATACACGGGCAATTTGCAAATCATACACTGTTAAATCCGACAACGCATCGCGAATCACTGGATGTGTTTGGCGCAAAAATAAATCCTGAATACAATGTGTTATTACAAGATGTTTATACAAAATATAATGTATTACACACAACAGAGTCACGTCTGCAAGAATTGGAACAATTGTTAAAAAAGACTGAAACAGAACGAGAATTTTTGGAACACAATGTTCGCGAACTTGCAAACTTAAACGTGCGTATTGGCGAAGAATACGAACTTGCCGCCAAGCGCGCCACGTTAATGAATGCAGAAAAAGACGCCGCCATTTTGGCGGACGCAAACAATGCATTGAATCCACGTGGCGAATCCTTAGAGGCACAAATATTCGCGGTTGCGCATATATTGCAACGCATAAAATCAACACCAAACCCATACGCGGAACAAATTGATGCGTTATATAACGCGGCTCAAATTGTATCAGATGTGTCCGAAAAACTAATTCCCACAGAAACAGATGTCGACGACCTGGATTCTATCGAGGAAAGATTGTTCGCAATTCGTGCCGCCGCACGCAAACATCGCGTGTCTGCAGACGAATTGCCGGAAACATTAAAACAAATGTCAAAACAATTGGATGCAATTGAAAATTCAGATACAGAATTAAAAAAAATGACCGTCGCGGTCAAGGTTGCCCATCAAGACTTTGTAAAATCGGCATCCCGTTTAACAGATATGCGTCAAATGGCGGCGGACGCACTGCGTAACAAAATGTTGGCTGAATTGCCTGATTTAAAACTTGGCAACGCAGATTTCGTTGTATCGCGTACCGCAACAACACCCGGCGCGAACGGAATTGACGACATTGTGTTTATGATTAAAACGAACCCGGGTATGCCATTTGCACCTTTGCATCGGGCGGCGTCTGGGGGTGAATTGGCGCGTTTTATGTTGGCACTGCGCGTAATATTGTCGTCTGGCAATAATGCACACACATTCGTTTTTGACGAAATAGACACCGGTATCAGTGGCGCCACGGCCAGTGCCGTTGGTCAACGGTTGTATCGATTGGCCCGTACATCCCAGGCATTGGTCATAACCCATTCGGCCCAAGTTGCTGGATACGCCGATCGGCATTTTAAAATTGCAAAACATACAGAAGGCAAAAAAACTATCACGACTGTTTCTGAAATTTCCGGAAACGATCGTGTAAACGAAATTGCTCGTATTATCAGTGGTGATGAAATTACCCCAGAATCATTGGCAACCGCGCGGACGCTGATAAAAGATAAAAACTTTATCAAATAACTATTTGTTTTGTTTGGATATTTTAAATTTTTATAATACCGTCCGCAAACTCCAGCGAACTTGGTTTTGCACCTTCTGCGCGGCTGATTATTTTATTTTCAGAATCACGGACAATTGCATAACCACGCGCCAACACATTTTTATAACTTAACGATTGCAACATCTGGCCCAAATGAGAAAGTGCCTGGCCCAAGGATGTCATTTTATTTTGTAAAATATTTGGAAATGTTGAAATTGCATCCATACGATTGTGCACAGACACAATTTTTCCATTTATTATGATATTCATAGTACGCGTTAAATCATCCAAACGCTGTTGCTGTTCCATAAGGACCTGTTTGGGACTTTTTATAGAAATTGCCTCTATACGTGCGCGCGCATTGGTTAAGCGTGTCGTAAAATTATTCGACAACCGGTGCCATAAATTATCTAATTCCTGGCCCAGTGCCAATTTAGTTGGCACAACCATTTCCGCCGCCCCGGTGGGTGTTGGGGCACGCACATCGGCGGCATAGTCAATTAACATCCAGTCTGGTTCGTGTCCAACGCCGGAAACCAGCGGAATTTCACTGGCCGCGGCGGCCCGAACAACAATCTCTTCGGAAAAGGGCAACAAATCTTCCAGTGCGCCACCACCACGCGCAACAATAATCACATCAACATTTTTGACGCGATTAAAATATTCAATTCCGGCGGCAACCTCGGCCGCGGCGGTTGTTCCCTGGACGGTTGCGGGATATAACACAACTGTTACCGGAAACCGTTCCCGCAAACGATTTTGAATATCTTGAAATGCGGCCCCGGTCGGACTGGTAACAACGCCTATACGTTGGGGCAGGCGCGGCAGCGGCTTTTTGCGCGATGCATCAAACAAACCTTCGGCCGCCAATTTACGCTTACGCTCTTCCAGCATTTTAAGAATTGCCCCGACGCCCGCCATTTCTATTTCAGACACAATAATTTGATAATTGCTGCGTGCGGGATATGTTGTAAAGCGACCAGTAACGACAACCTCCATCCCATCTTCCAATTTAAACGGGATTGGGGTTCCGCGCCAAATAATAACAGAAATTGCCGCCCCAGAATCTTTTATTGTCATATACATATGCCCGGATGTCGCACGGGTAATCTGGGACAGTTCACCACGAATCCGAATGCACGGAAACGCCGTTTCAACAACACGCTTCAACAACGCAGACGCGTCCGAAACACTAAAAACTGTATCCGACGGAACAAAAGGCTGTGGTTTTTCAATCATAGTTTAACGTCTGTCCAGTTCTTTTTTTATTTCCGCCATAAACTTTTCTTTGTTTGGTGTTCGCATATCACTCATTCGTTTGTTTATCGGCGTCCCCAATTCGTATGGTACACGCAACGGTGCAAATTGATCCCCGGTTGCATCAAAGGGAATGTCAAATTGTTTGTCACGCAGAAACACCACCGGTGCGTATTCCCACGCCCCAAGTTTTATCGCAGACGGCACCCAAACATCCGCACCGCCGTACAAGTTATAAATACAAATTGTTGACAATGCACAAAATCCCTTAGGGTACGGGGTAAAGCCCATAAATTGCATATCCCCGACATAGCGATCACGAAACAAATGGTCTTTGTATTTCTGGCGCAGGACATACGCAATATCATACAACGTATAGTGTGCATCAAATTCCTTTAATGCAAAATCATCTATTCTGCGCGCCTGGTCCAGAACCAGTTTTGTTGCGGCATCATATTTTTTTATATAATCATCATTCATAGTGATGAAAATTATAGCATATTTCGAATTAAAAACAAGCCCGTCGTTCTTTAATCCCGCCCCAAAGACCGCAATGCATTTTCAAAAACAATACTTTCTAAATCTATCCCCAGATGTCGTGCAAACCTGTATGCGCGTTCAAATTCAAAATCACTGCTGACATAATGTCCGATTTCATTATATGGAATTTCCACATAATCGCCACACGAAGCAATAAATTGATCAAACGTTAAATCCAGCGCGTCGCCCGTAAAACTGTTTTCCAACCACACGTGATCGCCGATATTATATTCCCCACGTTGAATCATTTTAAGCCGCCATATTTCAGCGCCATCGGGCATACGAAACATCTGATTCCACATATAACTGGCAATGCCACAAAATCCCGCAGAATAACGTTTTTGTGCGACACGTGCCTGTTCATACTTTTGTAACACCGCACCACGTCGCACATTTGGGTTACAAAATGCGGCGCGAATTTTATGCACAGTACGCACCATATCATAATGTTCCACAAAGTCGGGTGGCAATTTCATTGTACGAACCTGGACTTCTAACTTTTGGGTCGCACGTTCATATAATGTCGTAACCTTTCTGTTCATCGTAAAATTACAGTTCTGTTAACGGCCAACGCGGACGTGGTGCGACCGGCGCCGTAACCACGCGTCCCAATTTAAAGTTTTCCAATCCTGCCCACGCAATCATCGCACCATTATCCGTACACAAATTCATTGGCGGTGCAGCAAACACGACGCCGCGCACTTTGGCCAAATGTTCCATTGCGCTGCGTACAGCACTGTTTTTTGCAACCCCACCGGCAACCACCAGCGTTTTTGGTGCGGCACCAATTACACGCGCATCATCAAACGCATTGTTTAATCGATTTATTATACAATCAACCACAGCTGCCTGGAACGACGCACAAAAATCATTTATAAAATCATCAGAATATGGCGGTATAACACGTGTTAAAAACGTGCGTGCCGCGGTCTTTATGCCACTGAAAGAAAAATCACATCCCGGCTTGTCACACAATGGTCGCGGAAAATGAAAGGCCTGCGAATTCCCCATTGCGGCGCGCTTATCAACTATTGGCCCACCCGGATATCCCAATCCCAACATCTTTGCAACCTTGTCAAAGGCTTCGCCGGCACTGTCATCCAGCGTCTGGCCAATCATTTCATATTGACCAACGCCACGTACCAATAAAATTTGACAATGTCCACCCGATGCCAACATTAACAAATACGGAAAATCTACATTTGTTACACCGTCCGCACCCGTTGCAGACGCCGCGTGCAATCGTGGAACCAACGCGTGTCCTTCAAGATGATTTACCGCAACCAATGGCTTGCCCGTTGATTGTGCAATTCCCGTCGCGGCCATCCATCCAATTAAAACCCCGCCAATTAATCCCGGGCCGGCGGTTGCGGCAACAACATCAATATCATCCATTGTCTTGCCTGCCGCCGCCAATGTTTTTTTTATAACCTCGTCAATTGCCAAAATATGTGCACGTGCCGCTAATTCCGGAACAACGCCGCCATATTTTTGATGTTCTGGGATTTGTGAATATATTATATGCGATAAAATGTTACGGTCAGAATCCACAATTGCGGCCGAAGTTTCATCACACGATGATTCTATGCCAAGACACAGCACCGGACGCGCCCCGCACGATACATTATGTGTATCACCACGCATTTTTCCCATATTCATACAAATTAAATTTTCAGTTGTCATTTTATTTTCACCAACATTATTCCCAAATTTTTATTATCTGTTGCGCGTTGCATTGCATACATATAAAAATCAACATCCATCACACGCCCATATTTACTGGATGCGTGCCGCAATATTCCACCCGGCAACAGGAATCCCACGTGTCGCACCGCCAAATCCGTGCCTATTTTATCACGAATTTCACGATTGTCAGCAACAAACATAACAATCAATACAGTATCCGGATTCAACGGTCTTAATTCGGAATAGGGTATATAATTCAAACTTACCGTTTGTTTTGGAAAATCCGCTTTAATCCCGTGAACTACGCGCAACCAATTTTGCTTATCTATGGTTACCGTACGCACCGCGACATTGCCGTATTCTGCTGTAACATCTGCAACAAAATCTGAATTATTTTGCAGCCAATCTGTTTCCATAAAGTGATTACGATTTAAAAAATCAACCACCCCATCACGATAACGAATTTTGTTTAATTTATCCAGATTCCCATTCGCCAGGGCCGTTTCTATAAACGTTGTACAATCAAAAGCATCTTCGCGCATCAAAGGATCTGGATCGGGTGGCGCTTCTTCGCCCAATGGATCTGACAAATATGTCCGCCCCAAATATTCACACCCCAAACCACAATCACTGGACGTGGCACATCCCGTCAATATTAACAACAGTAACAGCAGCAAACACCGCATCCACATATCAGATTCAATTGTTTTTATTTACCTGGATTCCGGTATAGCACAACGCAACGGCGTCACGTACGGCCATTTCACCCGAATTTTCCAGGGTTGCGATTTTATCAACACATTGAACCATTAAATCCACATTTTCATCCGACGCGACCAATATTTGCACCGCAGCGGTACGACGATCCAAGTCCGCCGCCCGCCACTTGCGTAAATTTGCGTTTTCCAAATCGTTGGTTCGCATTGCGAAAAAGAACGATATAATCGCCAAAATTAAAACCGCAATACCGATAAAAATTTTCAGAAACTTTTTAAAAAAGGACTTCATTGATTTTCACCTGTTTCGGCGTCGATTGCCGCCTGTTCACATTTTACCAACCACAAATCGTAATCTGCATTTTGCAGTGGGTTATCACCGGGCTCATTTGCACTCATCCATCCGCTGAATATTTTGCCGTGATCTGTCTCGTTAATTTCGATGAACATAAAAAAATCTTCGGCATCGAACGGGTCTGTCTGCTTACAATCCCGCACAATCATACTTAATTTTTCATATTGCGCGTTTTGTCCCACAGGCAGGGCAACGGTTTGAACCTTGCCGGCAGCCTTGTTCATAATACGAACCACGGCCACATCACGATTAATATACGCGTCTGCGGAACCGAACATTCCCAGCACCAATCCAACAGAAAACAAAGCACATATAAATAATTTTTTCATAAATAACATATTACTGTTACGCCACAACAAAGTCAAATTATTAAATACATCCTTTCACAAAATAGTTGACAAAATAATATTATGTGCATATAATATTGATATGGTTAAGATAAACACAGCAACTTATAACATTTTACGTCGGGCCCAAAATCCGGGACTGGCCGAAAAAGATTATATTGAATGCGTCGTATTGGACACATTGTTCAGCAACGCATACATTGGCGACAACTTTGTTTTTGCCGGCGGCGCGTCTTTGTCAAAAACATACCAATTAAGTATGCGCATCGGTCAAGATATTGATTTGGTCTGTACCGACTTTGAAGACATTCCTGACAACCATTCGCGCAAACAATTGGAAAAATTTAAAAAACACTTTAAATATCGTGTTTTTGATGAAATCAAACAAAAAATTGGCGAAATCATAAACCCAGAACAACAGTTTTTAATCCTTACTGATCAAGACTGGCGTATGTTAAAAAACACCGAAAGTTTTATGACATCACCAACATTGCACCTGATGTATAAATCGGAATTCAGCCCAAATCTTGGTCACTTATCCATAGAAGTAATACCGCGTAAATATCCCGAAAAAATAATAGCGCAACATTCGGTTGTTCCATATTCCATTGGTCAGTCAATTGGCAACATTCCAACCGTCCGCTTTGAACAAACATTCTGGGACAAAGTATACGCTTTACATTCCAATGCGGTTGCAAGCCGCCCGCACAGCAATCAATTTTATTCGCGTCATTACTATGACGTTGCAATATTATATGGCACAAACAATATAGATTTACCGGGCACACAAAGTATGCTGTTCGACATAGAACGCCACCAGGCAAAATATACATTAAAAAACATTGCGCCATTGGGCACGCCCGGCAACGTTCAATTGATACCAGATTCTGAAACATTGGAAAAACTGGGGAACGACTATGACCAAATGGCCGACAAGTTCCTTGGTGCCCGTACAGATTGGGCCAAGATTATAAACAACCTGGCAAGTCTGGGTCACGATTTAAAAAAACTACAAGGGGGACGATAAAAATGGCAACTTACGTATTCTCTGACCCTCATTTTGATTCAGAAAAAATTATCGTGAACGGCCAACGCCCGTTTGCGAACGTCTATGAAATGAACCAGGCAATTATTACGAATTACAATATGATTGTAAAAAAACAAGATATTTGCTATTGGTTGGGCGACATAATGTACGACGCATCAAAAGAAAAAGTTTATAAAGTACTGTCGCGTATGCGTGGACGAAAATATTTAATTATGGGCAACCACGACAGAAATCATTCTGAAACCTGGTGGTTATCGTGCGGATTCGACAAAGTATTTTCACATCCTATTTATGACGCAAAACATTTTATACTGCTGTCGCACGAACCGTTGCCGGAATTTGGTAACAATCCACCCATTGTAAACTATCACGGGCACATCCATATCCAAGATTATGATTTCCCAGACCACAAACAATGTATAAACGTATGTCTGGAAAAAACAGGATACAAACCGGTCTTGCTGAGCAATCCATTTATAAGTCACCCACGTGAATTTTCACGATAATAAAAAAATCCCACATATGTGGGATTTTTTATACAACAAAGAAGCATTATTCTTTGATTGTATTTTTTTCTGCCTTTTCTGCAGAAACCGCCGACAAATCTTCGACGATTCGTGCCTTTTTACCGGACAAACCGCGTAAAAAGAACAGTTTTGCACGACGAACCTTACCGGTGCGAACCTTTTCGATTTTCTCAATCGCCGGACTGTACAGTGGGAATTTACGTTCCACACCAACACCATATGATTCACGACGTACGGTAAATGATGCATTATTTCCCGCGCCTCCATCACGTGCGATAACTACGCCCTCAAACACCTGGATACGGAACTTATCACCATCCTTGATTTTTACGTGCACTTTAACCGTGTCACCGGCTTTAAAATCCGGAATTTTTTTATCGGCACGCAGTTTTTCGACCTGTTGCTGTTCGATTTTTTTAATGATACTCATTTTTTATTTTCCTTTATTAAATCCGGACGACGTTCTTTTGTTATTTCGTCCGATTGTTGTTTCCGCCACCGTTCAATATTGCCGTGGTGACCGGACAGCAGGACTTCTGGGACATTACGTCCACGCCATACCGACGGGCGGGTATATAACGGCCATTCCAACCCCCCGATTTCAAAACTTTCATTGGCAGTGGCATCTGCGCCACCGCCCAGCACATTATCCATCACGCGAACCACGCTGTCAATAAAAACTTGCGCTGCGATTTCGCCCCCCGACAGTATATAGTCCCCGATGGACAGTTCCATTATATCATATTCTTCGATGATTCGTTGATCAATTCCTTCGTAACGACCACAGAGCAGGGTGTAATTCGCCCCTGCATCCGTGGCAAATTCACGTACCATTTTTTGTGTTAATTGCGGTCCACGCGGGGAAAAATATATAATTTTTCCACGTTCTTTCACAGAATCCAATGCATCACCCAATACATCTGCACGCATAACCTGGCCCACACCACCACCAAATTGTTCGTCATCAACACTGCCATAATTATCGTGTGCAAAGTCACGAATATTTATCGCATTATACGACCAAATACCGCGATTCAGGGCACGACCAACAACCCCCGCGCCCAATGTGCCAGGAAACATTTCTGGAAAGATAGTTAATATATTAAAATGCATTTTTAATAATGTCGATTTTTACATCCTGTGCACAAATATTCTGCAATTCTTGTTGCGTATTTTGTAATTATTCCGGACGAGAGTGGCGGGGCAATTGTAATCACTTTTTTCTTGTTCGGCACCTCGCTTAACACACTGTGCGAAAGTCCCATTCCCTCTATGAATTTCAAAACGGGACATTCCTTTGTACAATCCTTGCATCGCACACTAAAAAAGTTATAGCGCAAAGGATCAAACCTGAAAGACACCCGAATATATTTATCAAAATTATCCATATCATTACCCCTGTATGTAAATTGTTCGTGCCCCTGTATCAACAACCGCACCAACAAAAGAAACCATTTCACCAGACCCCAGTTCCAGTATATCGCCACCGCCATAGTTTTGAATGTCTTCGACGGTTCCTATTTCTTGCCCATCGCGTATAACCCGCATACCGATTAAATCGGCCTGGTAATATTGTCCATCCGGCAAAGCGGGCAAATCATCACGATTAATGAACAATTCTGTCCCCCGCAGTAATTCGGCCGCATCACGATTATCAACCCCGTCAAACCGTGCAATTATCACCGTCGAAGACGGTATCGCACGCACAAAGTGAAATGCGCCATCCGGCAAACAAGAACTGTAAAGTTTTAAATTTTTCAAATCAGTCGGATTTTCTGTATATGTTTGAACACGTACCTCGCCACGAATTCCCTGGGGGGCAACAATTTTTCCGACCAAAATTTGTTTATTATCTGGCATATTGAATCGTTTTATATTTTTTCAAATTTTTAATTAAATGCTCCACATATCGCGAACACAGTTCCGGATCACATAAACATTTTGCATTATGTCCAATATAAACGAACTTTGCTTTGTTCTGATTAAAGTCCCGATTAAGTTGTCTGTAAAATTCATCCAATCTATATACCGAATCACATTTAAATGGAACAATTCTGTCATACGGACAAAAATCATTATTGCTTATATCTTTCATCGCCAAACCATTTATCAAAGCATAAAACGGCCCGAAAAACCGGGCCGTTTTTTCTGCAAAATTATTCGGCAACTGCCTCGGACGCATCCGCCGCCTCGGCTGGTGCCTCGGCTTCGGCCTTGGCCGCTGCTTCTGCGGCCGCCTTTTCTTCGGCTATTTTGGCCAATTTATCCTGTTTGTCTTTGATTTTCTGCAAAGTTTTTTCGGATTGCAGATTCTTTTTCGTCTGGTTCGGAACCTTGCGTGCTGCAACCAATCCCGCATTCGCCAAGAAACGATATACACGATCAGATGGTTTCGCCCCCTTTGCTAACCAGGCCTTAACCTCGTCAACATTCAACACGACACGTTTTTCATTGTCACGCGCCAACATCGGATCGTATTTACCGACAACCTGCAATACATTACCGGAATTACGTGCATTGCGCGAATCTGTAACAACAATATGATAATACGGGCGTTTTTTTGCACCAAAACGCGCCAATCTGATAACAGTTGCCATAATTTTGCTCCTTGCTTTTTCTAAACTGTTTAACCACAAAGAAAACCGCCATCAAGGATGAAAACTCATCGGATGATGCCCCACACACATACCGTGTACTGGAATATTAATAAAGGCAATCTTTGGGATTTGCGTTACTTACTATGCATTATAAAACCACAAAAGTCAAATTTTTTGTAAATTTTTTGCACGATTTATATTTTTTTATGTTATACTTTGCTTCGCAAAAGCATATTTTCAATCAAACCAAGGAGAAATATTATGAAAAAATTGTCACTGTTGGCATTAACCGCGGTTGCATTGGTTGCGTGTGGCGATAACAAGCCAACACCCGCAGACTTTGCGGCAATTGAAACCGAAATTCAAAATTCTGCAACAAATGCCGAACCGATTTCCATTGTTGCATTGGGCACAAATGGCGACTATGTCGTTGCATTGCCGGCGTCCGAAACATTAACGGCAATCGCGGCCAAAGAAAAAACCGTTACTTTCTTGTCAATTGAAAATCCGGCACAATATGTAACCGAAGGAACTTGTTTACTGAACATAATCCCCCAGAACACAATGGCGGCAATGAACACACCGGAAAACAAATGTAACTTCCGTTTGTTCTGTGGCACGGCCGAAGAAATGGGCGGCGAAACATACGCAGTAGAGGTTTGTTCAGAATAAATTCTTGTAACCCAAAAATAAAAAATCCCACAATCGTGGGATTTTTTATTTTGACCAAAGTACCATTTAATACCAACCACGCAATTTCATTGCGACGGCAATACGCTTAATAGAATGCATATATGCCGCTTCGCGCATAGATACATTATATTCTTCCTTGATTTTATAAATTGCATCAAACGCGCTTTTCATTGCAATTTCTTCTTTTTGATTAACTTCGGCTTCTTCCCAGTAATATCCGTAACGATTTTGCACCCATTCAAAATACGATACCGTGACACCCCCGGCATTTGCCAAAATATCTGGCACAACGGTGACACCATTTTTTAACAATATTTCTTCACCATCCAATGTTGTTGGGCCGTTTGCACCTTCGACCACCAAACGCGTTTTGATTAACGGTGCAGAATCTTTGTTAATCGTATTTTCCATTGCGCACGGCGACAAAACATCCACATCCAATCCCCAGAATTGTTCAATGCTGATTTCAGACGCCCCCGGGAATCCCTTGATGCTTCCTTTATTGTCTGCTTTGAACTTCATCAACGCATCAATATCCAATCCGTTTTCATTATACAACGTTGTATTCCATTCGGCGATTGCAACAATCTTGGCCCCTTTATCGTATGCGCATTTTGCGGTAAAGCTGCCTACATTGCCAAACCCCTGAATTGCAACACGTGCACCACGCAATTCTTTACCTTGTTTTTTCAATGCTTCGCCCATAATAATGGAAATCCCCAATCCCGTGGCGGCATTTCGTCCCTTGGACCCGGCCAATTCCACTGGTTTTCCGGTAAATGTACCAAACGATGCTTCACCCGACAATTTGATATATTCATCAACCATCCAGGCCATAATCTGACCATTTGTATTAACGTCTGGTGCGGGCACATCGCGTTTTTCGCCCAACACAGGATAAATAGCATCAACATATCCACGGCACAAACGTTCCAATTCACCGGCCGACAATTGCTTTGGATCAACAATTATACCGCCTTTACCCCCACCATATGGAATGCCCGTCACAGAACATTTAAACGTCATCCAAATAGACAGGGCCGCAACCTCATCACGTGTAACATTTGGATGAAAGCGAACGCCGCCCTTGGACGGACCGATTGCGGTATTATGCTGGGCACGAAACCCTGTAAACACCCGCATTGATCCATCATCCATTTTAACAGGAATAGAAACCTCTATTATACGTTGTGGATTTTTTAAAATTTCATAAACATCCGTCCCCAGTCCCAATTTATCACACGCAACCTTTACACGTTGCTGGGCCGC
This sequence comes from uncultured Alphaproteobacteria bacterium, assembly GCA_944389495.1. Lineage (GTDB taxonomy): Bacteria > Pseudomonadota > Alphaproteobacteria > Rs-D84 > Rs-D84 > Enterousia. The sequence goes on from CALXMN010000003.1 coordinate 136,816, forward strand.
GATTAACGGATTCAAGTTTTCATTTGCCATAATTATAACTCCCTTATTTGTTTGTTAAAAAGGCAATATAAAATGCTAGGCCCAAAAAAAATAAAAAGCAACCGGAAAAGGACGTTCACTTTTTATACTGGACTTTTTGCTATTCGGGGTATAGAATCCATCCATAAAAAATGCGGGCGTGGTATAATGGCAGCACGTCAGCTTCCCAAGCTGAAGACGAGGGTTCGATTCCCTTCGCCCGCACCAAGCACATATAACGAACATTTATTAATACAAATGGCCAACGATACCTCGTCCCCGCTTATTTCCGTTATAATTCCGGTTTACAATACTGAAAAGTATTTCATCCGATAATTATGAAACAAAAAAAAATAAAACCGATTTTATGTTGGTTTTATTTTTTAAATTTTGGGAATAACAATGGTGTTCTTTTTTTATATTCAATATATTCATCTTTAAAATCTTTATATAACCTTGGTTCTTCATATTTCTTTATATGCCATAACATATAAGAAACAAACAACACCGGCACAATTAATGCAGACAATGACCCCAGCACCAACGCCAGGCCAAAATAAAACATAACCGTTCCAAACAACATTGGATTACGCGTATATTTATACGGCCCCACAGTAATAAGTTTTTTTGTACGTTCACCAAGTGCAATATTAAATCCATCTGTGGGACAACCACGTCCAATTTTTATCATATCAATGTTTGACCAGATCATAAAAACGCTACCCACCAACATAAGCCCCAGGCCAACAATATTTATCAAGAACGAATTAATTGGCACCACTAATTTAACCGAAACCGCATACATCAATCCAGGTATAACAACCAAGAACAATAAAATCCCAACAAAATATCCAAATATATTTTTTATACCAGATTTCATTATTTTCCCATCTAAGAAAACACTATCTGCTATTTTTCTTATCAGATAATTCTGCCTGTAATTTTTGCAATTTAATTTGAACGGCGCGCATTATTTTTTTATTCATACCGCTGCGCGCCATTGTTTTTCTAAGCGCTTCTACCCGATGTAAAATTGCAAAGGCACCGGCAAGTTTTGCGCGTGATTCCAGCGTGGCAACCCGCGCCAACAACTGGTTCCAGTTCAATTCTGTTGTATTTTCAGGACGATTAAAAATTTTTTCTTCGTTACGTTTTTCGTTCATATTTTATTTTTCCCCCGCAGATACCGGAATTTGCAAATTCTGGTTTGGATATATCAGGTTTGGATTTTCGATATTATTACGATCCGCGATTATACTGAATAACACACCACGCCGCAGAAAATTACGGGCAATAATCCACAAACAATCCCCACGACGCACAGTATAATACGTATCGTCATCGCCGGTCATTTTTGGCATAACAAACTTATGCGCCACCTCTGCAATTGCGCGTCCATCGCCATCGTGCAGTCGAACGGTTAATTTATACTCCTTACCTGGGGTTAAATCACCAACATCCGCCCCCAGTCCAAAATGCTTGTGATCTGAAACGCGTGCGAACCCCAAATATTCATCATCCAGCGACAAAGACACACGTAAACGCGGCAAAGAATCCCCCGTTACCACGATACGTCCTGTATCCAAATAATCGATTTTCGACACCACCAAATCGCCATCAACCAACATAACTGGCGCCTGCAACAACGTACTGCCGTCCTCTGTCATCAGCAAAGACACAGAATTTTGATATCCGTGTGGCGAAACATAAACAAACACATTTTCTTCGGATTTAACATTACCTTCGACGCCCAGCAATGAAATTGTATAATTTCCAGCATCCAGTTTTTTGACCGGCGAATAAACGAACTCGCCATTTTTATCTGTGCGTTCTGTTGCGACAATATCGCCATTTACAACAATTGATATACTTTTGTTCGGTCCCCAGCGTCCTGCGACAACGATGGTCCCCTGGGGTTCTATACGAACTATATCAAATGTTGGGACGGAAACCTGTTCTATTGTTTCCGCGACAATTCCCGATTTTTCCACGGGCGGCACAACGACAACCGTCTGCACAGGCCCGTGAAAAAAGGCAACCCATACAGCGATTACTATAACAACAATCGCACACATCAACGGGAACCAGTACGCTTTTAACCCGCCGTGCCGCCGCGGTTGTTGAACGTCTGCGGCAACATTTTCTGCATTATTTTCATCTTTTTTTGGATTTGGCCGTGCAAAGATATTCAAAGTTTTCAAAAAACGCCGCGCAAAATTACGTCGATTTTCCATCCAATCATTTTGTTGTGCGATTGCACTGTCAATCAAATCGTCTGTAGAGCGCTTAGTTTTACCTATATTTGCATTATTTTTGTTATTTTTGGACATACCCATATTCTCCTGAAAATTAAATGCGATAATCTTTGGACAAATTATTGCAAAAATAATTTCTTTGTCAACTTAATTATGCTATAATTTATGGGATAAACGGGGGATAAATATGAAAAGAATAGGCATAATGACAACCGGCGGCGATTGTTCCGGTTTAAACACGGTGATCCAGCGTCTATACCGTGGTGCGACATTACGTGGCTGGCAGATTGTTGGGATATTGGATGGCACAGACGGCTTATGTGCGACACCGCCCCGTGCATTGGAATTCACCAACGAAACACTGCCGATTGAATGCGCCCGTCTTGCGGGCAGTCTGTTACACAATGGACGTGCAAACGCACTAAATTTTGAAACAGCGGCGGCCACGGGTCAAATCAAGAAATTCAACGCCCAACTCAAGAAATCATTGACGGAACTTAAACTTGATGTGATTATATTAATTGGTGGCAACGGCAGTTTGTCTTTGGCGTGGCGCAATCGCGAAATATATTCCGGGGTCCAACTGATATGTATCCCCAAGACCATAGATATGGACATTCCATTAACGGACAAGACAATTGGCTTCAACACGGCGGTTCAACAGTTAACCACATTCTGTGATCAATTAATGTTAACCGCGCGCAGTCATCATCGTTGGTTTATAACCCAAACAATGGGGCGTGACTGTGGTCAATTGGCACTGAACGCGGGGATTGCGATTGGTGCCACCGCGATATTAATACCAGAAATTAAGTTTGACATAAATTCTTTAATAAATCATATAAAAGATTCGCCGAACGACTATGGGATTATTCTTGTATCCGAAGGCATATCTTTACGTGGCCATTCGGGTCGTCCGGCGGATATAATTTCGCGCAAATTAACGGCGGCGGGCCTGGTTAATCGCACGGCATACCCCGAACACACCCAGCGTGTTGGCGACACCACCGCCGCAGACAGAATATTGGCCACCCGTATGGCGGACTGTGCATTACGCGCAATTGCGAATAATGAAACCTATGTAATGACGGCGATAAATGACAATCGATGCGAAACGGTTGGCTTGGCTGAATTTTTCGATGCGGGCTATATCACATCTGATCCGAACATACCGGACGTTATGACATCTGATGCCTATGTATCACCGGACGATCCATTATTGGACATTGCGACCAATATGGGCATTTATATTGGCGAAACAAAATAGGGGGGCACAGCCCAAAACACATAAAACCGTCAAATCAAATTGTTTGACGGTTTTAAATTTATAAAAAACGGGGCAATGCCCCGTTTTTTTACTGCATACTGTCATCATATACGGAATAGGTTGTTCCATCGGATTTCAGTTTTAACGAACCAATGCTGGACGCCCCCATATTCCCATAGAACGTTGTTCCACTGATACTGACGTTCAGTGACGGCGTTGTCTTCTTTGTACTGCGCAAATAAATCTTTTCGCCATTCACATTCAGCACGCGTCCACAATCACCAACTTCATCCGCACCGGCACCGGAACCGATTGTGGTCAACCCCTCATCACACTGATTGCGTACACCCGCGCTGCCCTGGGAAACGGTTGATGCCGCCGCCCAATATCCGGCCCCCACCGCCGAGCAACTGGTATTATTCGCCGCCGCAATATACGAACCACCGCCACACGAAATCTTACAGTCACTGGCCGCATCGTGATTAGACGCCGCCGTACCACTGATGGTATAGTTCGTCAAACAGGTGTTGACCGAACTTGTACTGCCTTGGGCAACACTGTGCGCACCAATATACCAATTTCCAGCCGGTGTTGTGCACGACGTCGCGTTCACGGTTGTAATACGCGTACCGGCCGCGCAACTAATCTTGCAGTCGCTGGATGCATCGTGGTCTGTGCGCGTCGATGTATTCGGCGTTGCATAGTTAGTCAGACAAGATTTAATCGTCGCCGTCGGCGTTGTTGACCCCGCCGCCACAGTATGCGCCGCGGTATACCAACTGCCCGTTGGTGTTGTGCACGCCGCATCGGCCGCCGTTACACGCGTACCGGCCGCACAACTGATTTTACAGTCTGATTTTGCATCGTGATTGGACGCCGCCGTGCCACTGATGCTATATCCTGACGGACAGGCACTGCACGTGGCCATACCCGCTGACGCCGCATAGGTATTACCGGAACACACGCTGCACGATGTCGCGGTACTGCCATTTGTTCCTTGGGCTGTACCAACCGCACACGCCGGACAGGTTTTGCCACTGACATAACGTCCTGCATTTGCCGTAACCGTGTTAACAGTCTGTTGACAGGCCTTGTTATTGCTGCTGCATCCGGATTTAATTGTGCCGTCACCCGTACCCGCATTGTTGGCATATGCCACGTATGAACACGCTGGCTCAGAGCACGCATTACACGTCACCGAATAACAGCCGGTCGGTTTTGCACAGGCGGTTTGACTGCCCGTCCACGCACGTGATTTGCTGTTGCTGTAACACAATGTAATCGCCCCCGCACCGGCATCAGAATTCGGATACCCCGACGGGCAATCCTTTGGCGCGGCCGTCCCACCGGTACAATAATCCCCAGACGCACATTGTGAACACGTTTGTCCATTCACATATGCACCGGCCTTGGCCTGGAACGCGGTTGATATGGTGGATGCGCCCCATTCGGTTGCACTGGTCGCATTTTGCTTTAAAGTACCAGAACTGCAATACGAACTGACCGCCGTTGCCGAACGTGTTTGGTTACACTGGGTATACGATGTCCACCCGGTACCAGTATTACGTGTCCATCCGGATGTTTGCGCCGGACAACTATGTTGTACACCACCGCTGCAGTATGTTGCCCCCGTGCATTGCTTTTGTTGTGTATTATCCACCTTGTAATATCCGTCGGATACCGTTTTGCAAGACGACTGACCCGTCTGATTTTGATATTGCGTCTGGGCATCGCACGCATCACGTGCGGTCGTTCCGCCGGCACAGGCATATCCCGCCTGGCACTGGACACAGGTTGCACTGGCTGTGCCGGTGTTACTGATATAATATCCGGGATTTGCGCTGACCGTATATGTTGTTGCGGGCCACGCCGAACCACTGTACGAAACGGTCGAAGATGTTACCGAACCGCATCCCGTAATTGTCTTGGTTGGCGCCTTGTACCGACAGGTCGTTGATGCATTATACGGCGACACAGATGTATAAGTTCCACCCGATACAGACACACCAGTTAATGAACTGCAGGCACTGCGTGTTGAATTGGTTGCATTTTGCGCAACGGTCATTGTTCCAGTTTTGTAATAACCGCTGCCCACGGCGACACATCCCCCCCCGGCCGTCGGCACATATTCACCGGCATCACACGTCACCTTGCAAGACGCAACACCATCGTGACTGGACGCACTGGTACCGGAATTTCCGTATCCGGCCGAAGTTTTACAGCCCGTACAACTGGCCGCGCCATCATCAGAATACTGGTTTGTTCCGCACACTGTGCAACTGGACGTAGAACCATAGTACACGTTATGTGCCCCCTTATACGTACCACCCACACAGGTTGATGTTGTCGTTGCCTTTGACGATGAAACATACTTGCCACCCGGCACACTCATATAACACTTAGAATCGCCACCTTCGTTACCATCTGCAGAATTCGGATATGCCGATGGACACGCGCTGCACGACGTTCCTGCATCATAGTATCCGGCCTTTGCCGTCACCGCCGCCGGTGTTTTGGTGCAATTAGACGGTGTACAAGTTGTATCCGTTGCACTTTGATAATCTCTATATGTACAAGTTCCCGGTGTACACGAATTCCACGAAGTAACCGACTTACAATTTGTTGGAACACTGCCGTTTACTTGGGAACCGGTCTTTTTTTTCGTTACATAGCAATACGCACTGCTGATATTGCCACCGTCGGAAAGTGGATAACCAGACGGGCAGGCATCGCAACTTGTTCCGTCCACATAAAAGTTTGACTTTGCCGTCACCGACGCGGGTGTCTTGGTGCAATTAGACGGTGTACAATCAGATGTTATTGTTCCTGCATAATTCTTTTGATATGTACAGGTTCCCGGTGTACACGAATTCCACGAAGTAACCGACGAACAATTTGTTGGGACACTGCCGTTCACCTGTGACCCGGTCTTTTTAAAATTACCGATACAAGAATTCTGATTCGCTGCGGCCGCACCATTGCGATAACCGGACGGACACTGACTGCGCGTACTGGTTGAACCATAATTCACCGTATGCGCACCCTTGTAATACCCAGTTCCAACAGATGTACATGCAGCATTCGCGGTTGCAACGTATGTTCCGCCAGCACAACTGGTCTTACACCCATTTTGTGCAGACGCGGCCGCACCATCACGGTAATTTGCAGGGCACTGACTGCGCGTACTGGTTGAACCGTAATTCACCGTATGCGCACCCTTGTAATATCCAGTTCCAACAGATGTACATGCAGCATTCGCGGTTGCAACGTATGTTCCGCCAGCACAACTGGTCTTACACCCATT